>NZ_JBKFAV010000042.1:0-56110 GCF_053345825.1 Methylobacterium sp. C33D | reverse complement strand
GGAGGCGGTGAGGCTGGCGGTCTGGGCGACGGCGACGAGGCCGGCATTGGCGAGGGGGCCGGCGAGGCTGTAGCTGCCGCCGCCCGTGACGGCGAGGGTCGCGCCGGCGGCGTTGGCGAAGGTGCCGCTGCTGGCGACGGTCCCGGACACGGCGAGCAGGCCGGCATTGTTGGCGATGGCGCCGTCGATGCGGCCGGCGCTGGCCAGCACGGTGCCGGCATTGGTCAGGCCGCCGCTGATGGTGCCGCTGGTGGCGAGCGTGCCGGAGTTGGCGACGCCGCCGCCGATGGCGCCGGTGTTGAGGGCCGTGCCGGCATTGGCGACTCCGCCGGAGACGGTGCCGGTGTTGACCAGGAGGCCGGCATTGCTGACGCCGCTCTGGGTCCAGCCGGCGTTGACGTAGGTGCCGGCGCCCTGGACGGAGACCGGCGAGGTCAGGCTGCCGGTGGCGGACAGGAACAGGGTACCGCCGGCGACGGTGGTCGGTCCGGCATAGGTGTCTGTTCCGGCGAGTTCGAGGGTGCCGAGGCCAGTCTTGGTCAGGCCGCCGACGCCGGAGATGTCGTTGGCGAAGCGGCCGTAATAGGCCTGTCCGTTGTAGGTGGTGTTGACGGTCCAGTCGGAGGTGAACTGGCCAGGCCCGTCGATGGCCTTGCCGAGGTTGAGCAGGCCCCAGCCGTAGACATCGTTGGGTCTGTCGGCGGGTCCGTCACCGAGATGGGTGGCGGTGGTGAACATGGTCTGGGCGATCTGCGGCGCGGTCAGGAACGGGAACGCCTGACGCAGAACAGCGGCAGCACCGGAGATCACGGGAGCCGCCGAGGATGTTCCACCGAGGGCCCAGAAGGTGTATCCGGTATCGCCGGGCCTGTTGCGGGGTGAAGCAACAGTGATATCATCAGCTGGTGCAGCGATGCACCACGCCGCTGCTGCGCCGCATAAATTGCTATAATCTGCAATTGTATTATTTTTCTTAAGAGCAGCGGCCGCTACAATAAATCCATTGACTTTGCTGAAATTAAACTGACTGCCGACGTCATCTCCATCCGGATCAATTACTTGATAAACTCGCCCATTGGCGTTTTCTGGCCTTATGTATGGGAGCAAGGCGCCATCGCTTGCATTCATATAATTGGCGCCGTTTGTGGAAACGTGCTCATTTCCGGCAGCAAAAACCATCAAGACGTCTTTGTCTGCAGCATATTTGGTCGCATTATACATATTTTCCAGATAATTAACTGAGTAAACCTGGAATGGCAGATCATATCTGTAATTACGACCATAGCTACCATTTAGCACGCGTGCGCCATTATCGGCGGCATAGATAATAGCTTCATTTGAATGCCTGAGATTAAACAGCGCCATGATCGTGCTGTCGAAAGCCACACCCATGACTTGAGAATTATTCCCGGGATTGGCTGCGAGCGAGCTTGTTACGCCTGTCCCATGCCCGTCATTGTCTGTATCATAGATTGGCCGCTTGCCGTTTATTAGAAAATTGTATGATAAATTGGAAACGCGCCCGATGAAGGCGGGGTGTGTCGCATCAAGTCCACTGTCGACAACGGCAACTGTGACGCCATATCCTGTAAAACCGCGAGCATAGGCGGTGGACGCGTTGATGCTTGAGAGAACATAGTTGCGCCTGTAAGCATCCCATTGCTGAAAATCGACTGCTGAAAGGCCATAGGTCGAGGGCGAGGGCGTTGGCATGGTCTGCGCATCTGCCGAATGCAGGCCGGCCATTAGCGCATACAGCGAGCAACCGAGCATCAAGACTCGACGCGACGAGCGGAACCGTAGCGGCGTTTCCACTCGCGTCGAGTGATCACTCGATGAGTTCGAGCAATACCTTGGTTGGAATTGGGAGCTCAAAGGAAGATACCCTCGAATTTTGGTGCGCCAAGTTGTGAGTCTCATAATCAGATACGATTTAGATAAACTATTGCTACGCCGCCACACATGGCATCTCTATGATGCCTTGAGACTCCAGGTGACGTATTTTGGGACGCTTTGTCCCTGTCGGTTCAAGACGACCAAGAGTGCCAAACAGAATGCTTTGATCTGGTTGAGTGTGATGAGGCTGGCCAGCGAGGCTGGTGAAGTCCTCGTAGAAGTCAGCGCGTTGCTCGTAGCGCGCCGGCAAGCGCCGGAAGCCGTTGAACCATGCGTGCGCTCCACCAGCCGGTCAGGTCAACGCAGTGCTTGCACCGTTTGGGTGTGCATCGGCGGCAGCCCATCCCTACCAATCGTTCAAAGTCACACTTCCTCAGCAAGTGAATGTCGCTCCGGTCGGCATCCGGCTCGATGGGTGGTCGTGCATCAGACACATGGCTTGGCTATGTCGGATATCTGACCGTATTTCCGACATCGAGCGGAACCCGCCGGTGGGCAGCCTGAAATGGCTCCTCTTTTGTCGGAGAAACGTGTCGGCTTTCCTATTGCCGGATAAACGCGCTTTTGGCACTGTCCCGACATGCTCGTCGGATATGCCCGCGTCTCTACCCAGGATCAGAACCTCGACCTCCAGCGCGATGCGCTGACGAAGGCCGGGTGCGAGCGCCTGTTCGAGGAGAAGAAGTCGGGCAAGGCCGGTACCAAGCGGCCCGCCTTCGATGAAGCCCTCGCCTTCCTGCGCCCCGAGGACGTGCTCGTGGTCTGGAAACTCGATCGCCTGGGCCGTTCACTCGTCGAGATGATGCGCACCATAGACGGCCTGCGCGTGAAGGAGATCCATTTCCGCTCGCTCACCGAGCAGTTCGACTCCGCCACCGCCCATGGCCGCTTCGCCCTGCAGATGCACGGCGCCATGGCCGAGTACTTCCTCGACCTCAATCGCGAGCGCACCATGGAGGGCCTGAAGGCCGCGCTCGCCCGAGGCCGCAAGGGCGGCCGGCCGAAGAAGCTCAAGGAGGCCGACCTCGAAGCGGCCCGCGCCATGCTGGCGGCCGGCACGATCAGCGTGGCCGAGATCGCCAAGCGGCTCGGCGTCAACCGCGACACCTTCTACAGCTACTTCCCCCGCGCTCGCGCCAACGCGCGCTCGGACAAGGCGTGAGCCGATGCCGATCCGGCGCGAGCATCGCTTCTTCTACCCGATCGATTGGCCACAGCTCTCGGCCGTGATCCGCTTCCAGCGCGCCGGAGGCCACTGCGAGGTGTGCCGGCGTCCGCACGGCCAGACAGTGTTCCATCTCGGCGATGGCCGCTGGTGGGATGCCGGCGCCGGCATCTGGCGTGATGGCGGCGGCAAGCGCGTGTCCGTCGCGCTCGGGGTCGACGACATGCTCGGGTCTGTGCGCCGGACGCGGGTGGTTCTGGCCGCCGCCCATCGCGACCACGATACCAGCAACAATGCCAACGCCAATCTCGCGGCCTTCTGTCAGCGCTGCCACATGATCCACGATCGCCCCGAGCACCGGAGACGGCGCTGGCGCACCCTGTTCCGGCGCAAGGCGCTGGGCGACCTGTTCCGGCGCAAGGCGCTGGGCGACCTGTTCCGAGGTCCCTACGCTTGAGCGAGTTGCCGAGTCGGCAACGCTGAGAGGGCCGACACGGGCTTTCCCGGTCCTGGGCGGCTTTGTAAACGTCCTGATGCCTATCCTGACCGACCGCCAGAGGATCGAACTCGCGGTTCCCGCCTACCTCCTCTACGCCCTGACAGGCGCGCCGGGTGTATTCGTTCCGGCCGATCCGGACCTGCGTGCGAGAGCCGAAGCGGATATTGCCGAGCTGCGCGGCAACCTGCGGACGGCCTGCCTGGAGCCCCTGGCCGATCTGACGCCGGCCAAGGGGCAGGCGCTGATACGCCGCCTCGAGCGCATCAAACGACAGGTCACCGCTGACTGGCACGAGCGGCCGGCGCTTGGCCTGATGCTGATGCTCTGGTGCTTCCTCAAGGATCTGACTGACCGCGAGGTCCTGATCCTGTGGGAAGGCTCGGCGATGGATCGGGCGATGCAGAAGCTGATGCCGATGTGTGCGTATGGCTTGAAGAAGCAGACGGCCGATGCGGCGGCCCAGGAGCAGGCCCGAGCATTGCTCGACCACCTTCAAGCCGAAGGGCTCTATCGCTGATCGGCAGCTCAGCCGACCGCGCCCATCATCGCAGCCATGCCGAAGAGCTGTCGCAGTCCCGGCAGAGTGTCCGGATAATGAATTATGTCTATCTTGGGTGGAGAGGCTCACAAAAAAACAACTTGAAATCTATTTATTGTCTAATCTGGAATTTTTAGGAACCTAGATCTGTTTCTGTCAATTATGACCGCTATCATGAACATGGAGAAAGGCATGGTAGGCAGTCGTATTGATTTGAAAAGTGCCGTATCTGTAGACTATGGCCGATTAACGAGTGACCTGGTCACTGCCTACGTGGCGAACAATCACGTGCCGGCCTCGGAGCTGTCGGAGTTGATCGCCACGATGCACGCGGCCCTCACCAGCCTTGAGGCCGGCAGCGCCGAACTCGATCCAGGAGCTGAGAAACTCACGCCCGCTCAGATCCGCCGGTCCATCACCCACGAGGCGCTGATCAGCTTCGAGGATGGCAAGCGCTACCAGACGCTCAAGCGGCACCTGACCACCTGTGGTCTGACCCCGGAGACGTACCGGGCGAAGTGGGGACTTCCAGGCGACTATCCGATGGTCGCTCCGGGCTACTCGGAAAGGCGATCCGCGATCGCCAAGCACCTGCGCTCCGGTTGGAACCATCCGGAGCAAACCCTCGAGCCATCAGCTTCCTAAGCCCGGTGTGCAGCGTGCCCGATAGGCTGCTGCGCCCGTTTGGATCTCATCGATGATCGACGACCGTCCGCTCCAGCGATGTCCTGTCTTGAAGCGGACGGTCCAAAACGATCCGCGCCGGCCGTGTGAAGGGGCATCGAAGCCACCGAGCAGCGTCATCTCCGGGTTGGGCGTGGGGGCCGCGGCCGAGCCAGTGCGCAGAGTGAGCCGATCTGCAGAGTCCTGCCGATCGCTTCGTCGACCTACCCCGCCCATGCCGCACGGCGAGCGGATCCCGGCAGGCTGAGGTGCGCTGCGCCTGCGCGCGATCATGGATAGCTGGTTCGAGAACTTCGAAATTCGAGACCGGGCGGCCGCCAGCACCCTGCGATCACCTTTCAGCGCAAAAGATCTGCTTCGATACCGATATTCAAGTGAGAATGACTTCTTGGCTGTCACTCAATATGTCCCAATATAAGTGTTACATCATGTAGTCTAAATTAGCTTAAGTAAAATATTTGTCAGTTCAAAATTCTATTTTATTGATGCGATACCTGCGACAAAATGCCCGTTAAGACTAATTTTAGCGATGCTGCATAAATTTAGACTGTCAAAATGGAGCCTACGGCGGGTCTATGCTGCGCAATTCGAAGATCCTGATCAAGGTATTTGTTCCGCTCCTGATCATGTCCGCGGTCGCCGCCGGCTTGATGTACTATGCCATCGGTAGGCTCAATCAGCTCGCGGGGCAAACGCGCGAGATCGTCGACACGCAGGCGGTTCGGCTCGAACGCATCCTGAGCGTTCAGATCAACACCAACGAGGCTGCCATCCACGCGCGCAATATGATCCTGGAGACGCGCGAGCAGGAGATGGCTACCTTCAAGGCTCGGTACGATGCGGCCACGAAAGCCTCGCTTGATGCTGTAAACACCCTGATCACGCTGGCCGATACGCGCGATCGGAAGGCCACCAATCAGACGCTCCAAGGCATTCTGAATGAGTTTTTCGCCGCCATGGACAGATCGAACGTCCTCGGCCTCAAGAATGACAACGATGCCGCTACCAAGATCCTGCTGACGGATGGATCGGCCGCGCGCGCCAAGATGCGGGACTTCGTTCAGGGCCGGGTTGATCGGCTGACGGCAGAGTTGCGGCAAGCGCGCGACGATGCCGATCAGGCGGTGAATGCCGCTAAGACCGTGCTGATCGGTGCCTCCGCGGCTGGCCTCGTCAGCGCCGTCGCGCTCTCCGCGCTGATCGTGATCTTCGGCATCACCCGCCCGTTGGGTAGCCTGGTGGGGGTGCTGCAGCGGATGGCCCGCGGCGAGGTCGACGCCGAGATCCGCGAGGCCGCCCGCGGCGACGAGATCGGCGCCGTTGGCAAAGCGGTCGAGGGCATCAAGGCCATGGTCGCCCGCAAGGCCGCCGAGGAGGCCGAGGTCAAGCGCCGCGCCGACGAGGCCGCGGCCGCCGAGCGCAAGCGCACCATGATCGAGCTCGCCGACGGTTTCGAGCGCGCGGTCGGCGGGATCGTCGGCCTGGTCTCGTCCTCGGCCACCGAGCTCCAGGCCACTGCCCAGCAGATGACCGCCACCGCCGAGGAGACCGCCGCGCAATCGACCAGCGTGGCCGCGGCCGCGGAAGAAGCCTCGACCAACGTCAACACGGTCGCGGCAGCCGCCGAGGAACTCGGCTCGTCCGTGCAGGAGATCGGCCGGCAGGTGCAGGGCTCGGCCGGGCTCGCGCAGGCCGCGGTCGGCGAAGCGGGCCAGACTGCCCACCTCGTCCAGGCCCTGAAGACGACCTCCAGCAGGATCGGCGAGATGGTCGGCCTGATCTCCGGGATCGCCGGCCAGACCAACCTCCTGGCGCTCAACGCCACGATCGAAGCCGCCCGTGCCGGTTCGGCCGGCAAGGGCTTCGCGGTGGTGGCGACCGAGGTGAAGGCCCTGGCCGAGCAGACCGCCCGGGCCACCCAGGAGATCGCGAGCCAGATCGGCGAGATCCAGGGGGTGACCGATCAGGCAGTGACGGCGATCGGCGGGATCACCGGGCGGATCCGGGAGATCGACGGCGTGGCGACCTCGATCGCGGCGGCCGTCGAGCAGCAGGGCGCGGCGACCCAGGAGATCGTCCGCAACGTGGCGCAGGCCTCGGCGGGGACGAGCGCGGTGACGGGCAACATCGCCGGCGTGGCGCGGGCCTCGGAGGAGACGGGGGCGGCGGCCGGGCAGGTCCTGTCGGCGGCCTCGGAGCTGTCGCGGCAATCCGAGCATCTCGGCGCCGAGGTCGCCCGCTTCCTCGCCACCGTGCGCGCCGCCTGAGGCAAGCAGGGCGGAGATCCGCGTCGTCCCGGTCCGACCGGCCGCACGCGGATCTCAGACCCGCGCGCCTCCGAGCGCGCGCCCCGCGATGCCGATGTCGCGGAGCGCGCGCGTACCCGCCTCGGTGATGGTCCAGTCGATCAGGGCCTGCCCGCGCAGATGATGCGGGCGCGGATCGCCGATCCGCCGGATGAGGCCCAGGCGTTCGAGAAGGAGATTTCGCGGATCGTCGGCCGCCATCGCGCGGTCGCGCGCGCCGATCAGGGCGAGGCGGTCCGCCTGCGTCCTCTTCAAGAGCGCGCTCACCGCTCGGCCCGTGCGCCTGCGGCTGCATTCCGGGCCGGAGCGATCGAGGCCGCCTCGCGATCGTCGCGCCTCCCGCGGTTCCGGACTCTGCGCCGGCCGCACGACGCTCCGCGCGTCGGCGCGCCCGATCAGCGCGGTGCCGGGCGAAGCCACGCTGTCGGGGTTCGTGAAGGTGGTCGTCACGGGCATCGCATTGTCTTTTCGGCCGAGGCCGCGCGCCGCCAAGTCACCGGGGCGCCCGGCATCCGTCAGTTCCGGCTGCGCCGCGGCGGGCTCCAGCACTCTGCCGCGCGTGATCGCGTGCGGACGCACCGCCGGGATGCCCCAGGCCGGCGCGTCCGCGTCGGACCGGTCGTGCCGCACCGTTCCCTGGCCCCGTCGGAGCCGGAAGGGACTTGGGCGACCGGTCGCCTGACGGCTCCCGTCAGCCCGCCCGGAGGTACTTCTCCATGCTGGCACCGAGCCCGGCGGAATGCGCCTCGAGCGTGTCGGAGATCCGCCGGACCATCTCGGCGAGCTGTCCCGTCTCTCCGGCCGCGGCCGAGACACCGGTGATGTTGGACGACATCTCCTGGGTCGAGGCGGCCTGCTGCTCGACGGCGCTCGCCATGGCCAGCGTCAGTTTCGAGAGCTCGGCCACCTCGTCGGTGATCAGGCGGATCGCCGTCACGGCCTCGCCGGTCGCCTTCTGGATGGCGTGGACCTTGTGGGTGATCTCGCCGGTCGCCCGCGCCGTCTGGCCGGCGAGTTCCTTGACCTCCGTGGCCACCACCGCGAAGCCGCGGCCGGCCGCGCCCGCGCGCGCCGCCTCGATCGTGGCGTTGAGCGCGAGGAGGTTGGTCTGGTCGGCGATCGACTTGATCATTCCGACCACCGCGTCGACCTCGCCGGCATTGGCGGCGAGGTTGCGCACCGTGGCATCGGTCGCCATCGCCTGGTTGGCGATCTGCTGGGTGCGCTCGGAGACCCGCCCGACCTGGCCCGAGATCTCATGGATCGAGCTGGTCATCTCCTCGGATCCGGCCGCCACGGAGTTCGCGCGCTCGCTCGCCGCGTCCGCCGAGCGGTTCAGGCCCTCCGCCGACTCCTTCATCTCGCCGATCGCGGTCCCGAGCGCCTCGACGACGCCGGCGACGTCCTCGGCCATGGCGAGCTGTGCGGTGATGACCGACCACGTCAGCATCGGCCCGACATAGGTTCCGTCCGCGTCGGTGATGGCGGAGACCTGCAGGTCGAGGGTCTCGGGTCCGACCTTGATCTTGGTGCGGTGGGGCAGTCGGCGCGCGTCGGCGAGCATGGTCCGCTGGTGATGCGGGTTCTTGTGGAAGACGTCGAAGGACTTGCCCATCATCTCGGAGACCTTGATCGGCAGATACCGCTCGATGGCTTCCAGGGTCTTGCGCGAGGTGTTGTTGATGTAATTGATCTTGAAGTCGTTCTTCGGGTCTGCGGTCATGACGGCGACCGGCATCTCGTCGATCATGCGCAGCAGCCGGTTGGTCTCGCTCTTCTTGGCCGTGATGTCGCTGGCGAACTTGATGACCTTGAAGGGCTTGCCGTCGGAGCCCAGGATCGGGTTGTAGGTGGCTTCGAGCCAGACCTTCGCGCCGGATCGCGCGCGACGGGGGAATTCGCCGGACGCGAACTCGCCGGCCCGCAGTTTCGACCAGAATTCGTCGTACTCCGGATTGCCGGCCATCTCCTCGCCGACCAGGATCCGGTGGTGCTGTCCCTGCAGGGAGGCCAGATCGTAGCCCACGACGGCCAGGAAATTCGGGTTGGCGCGCAGGATCGTGCCATCCATGCCGAACTCGATGATGGCCAAGGAGCGCGTCAGCGCGTCGATGGTGGCCTGGGTTTCATTAAAGGCGGACTTACGGAACATGGCGCAACTCTCATTGGACGCCGTATCGTGACATCGAGACCATAAGTTGGTCTTAGTCGCATCTCCGAATCCCGCCCGGACCGTGCGCCGCCACGTTCCATTTCGAAAGGATTTTTGGAGCCCAATACAGATCATGGTCGGGCTATGACCCATTCCGTGTCAGATCGACCGCCGCCATCAAGTCTCGGCGGCTAACGGCAGGCGAACGACGGTCACCCAATGATCGGAGCCGGTCCGAGCGCGCGTCGAGAGCCGCTGCGCACAGTGCCGCGACGGGCAACGGCCCGATCCGCGCGTGAGGTCGAACGCGGTCTCCCCGGTCGCGCACCGCGCGCTTTCGACCGCACGGACAAATCGGTCCGGTCTGCGGCACTCCGTCAGCCTGGGATAGGGCCGTGATCCGGATCGGCTGGCCCGCATTCGTGCAGTTGGCACGAAGGCTACCGCGAAGCCTGCGCCGAATCCTCCTCGTCCGCCAGCCGAAGGAAGTCCTCGACTTTCGCGACGTTGCGTTCCGTCAAGGCGAGGACTTCCCAGGCCGCGACGAGAACTTCCGGCTCGGCGGACAGCCTCTCGTCCGGGGCTTTCAGGACCCGTCTGAGGCCGCCGGCCAGAGCCCGCATCGCCGCCGCGGTCTGACGGATCTGCGCGATCCGTGGACCGATGTCCTCTCCGGAATCGAGGCGCCGGCGCAGGTCGAGCAGCATCGCGCGGGCGCTCTCGGCGCCCGGGATGGCGCCGAGGGGGATGATGTCGGCCATGGCGATCACGCCTGCCCGATCCGGTGCGGCCCGCCGCGCCGGTGCCCCGCCGGGGCCTCTCCCCGGCAATCCGGCCGGTGGTTGGGATCGGTCCAGGGCCCTGGGGCGCTGGCGGTGCGGCACTCCATCGGGACCGCCTCAGGCCGCGCGCACGGTGGTGCGGAAGCGCGCCATCTCCGCCGCGCGTTGCTCGGCGTGTCGCGACAGCTCGCCGGAGGATGCCAGCACCTGGGCGAGCAGGGCCGCGAGATTGTCGATGCGCGGCTGGACGAGATCGCCGGCGGCGGCAGCGACCAGCAGCAGCGGGATCGTGACTTTCATAACAGTCTTGAGGTCGGAAAGGCGCGACATGTACTGCTGCTCCACTGTCTTCGGATTCTGAAGTGGCCGCATTTAAGGACGCGTTGCTCGACAGCCGCGCTCCGAAGGCGTTCTGCGCGCGACAAGAGAGGTTTCCTGCCTTTCGGCGGCGACGCGACGCGCCGCCCGCCGACTACGAGGCGCGGGCCAGCGACAGGACCGGGCGCGCGTCGGCGGCCGGGCTCCCGTCCGGATCGCCGGCGCCCGCGCTCGGCGGCGGCACACCCTCGATCCGCGCGATGAGCGCCGCGACCTCGTGGACCGGGCGCGCCGGGCTGTAGAGGAAGCCCTGCGCGATATCGCAGCGCTTGTCCCGGAGGACGTCCAGTTGCTGGCGGGTCTCCACGCCCTCCACCGTGACGCTCATCGACAGGGCGCGCGCCATCCGGGCGATGGCCTCGACGACGGCGACCTTCTCGGGCCGGCCCTGCAGGTCGCGCACGAAGGAGCGGTCGACCTTCACCTTGTCGAACGGGAATTCGGTCAGGTAGCTCAGGCTCGAGTAGCCCGTGCCGAAATCGTCCAGGGCGATGCGCACGCCCGTCGCGCGCAGGCGCTTCAGGTTCTCCAGCACCTCCGGACCGTGGTCGAGCAGCACCGACTCGGTGATCTCGATCTCGAGCCGATCGGGCGCGAGGCCGGTCTCGCGCAGAACGGCCGCGACCTCGGCGTGGAAGCCCGGCATCCGCACGTGGATGGAGGAGATGTTTACCGCGATCTTCAGGTCGGACCACGTGCGGGCGTCGGTGCAGGCGCGGCGCAGGGCCCAGCGGCCGATCTCGACGATGAAGCCGGTCGCCTCCGCGATGGGGATGATCTCCCCGGGCGAGACCCAGCCGTACCCGGACTTGTTCCACCGCAGCAGCGCCTCGAAACCCGCGACACGACCGCTCCGCATGTCCACCAGGGGCTGGTAGTGCAGCTCCATCTCGTCCGCCGCGAGGGCCGCACGCATGTCCAGGTCGAACTGCCGCTGGCGGACGACGCGCTCCTCCAGAGACGGGTCGAAGGTCCGCCAGCAACCCTTGCCGTCCGCCTTGGCGGCGTAGAGGGCGAGATCGGCGCGCATGAGCAGGCTGGCAGGCTCGATCGCGTCGTCCGGCACGTAGGCGATGCCGACGCTGACGCCGACCTCCAGCCGGGCCTCGTCGATCTGGAACGGCCGGCGCAGCTCGGTCACCACGCGGGCGGCGAGGGCCTCGGCCGCGGGCCGGCCGAGGTCGCGGACGACCATCGCGAACTCGTCGCCGCCGAGGCGGAACAGGCTGTGCGGGTGACCGATGGCGAGCAGGCGTGCCGTGACCGCGCGCAGCAATCGGTCGCCGACGAGGTGGCCGCGACTGTCGTTGACGGCCTTGAAGCCGTCGAGGTCGAGATAGAACAGCGCGCTCGGATCCTCCGCCGTGCGGACCGCGCGGCAGAGCGTCCCCAGCGCGTCCTGGAAGCCGCTGCGGTTCGGCAATCCGGTCAGGCTGTCGTGACCCGCCAGGAAGGCGATGCGGGCCTGCGCCTCCCGGCTCTCGGTGGCGTCCGAGCCCACGCCGCGGTACCCCGCGAACGCCCCCTGCGCGTCGAAGACGGGCTTGCCGTTGAGCGTGATCCAGCGCGTGCCGGCCGCGGTACGGAGCCGGATGGTGCGGTCGCGGAAAGGCGCGCGCGCCGCGATCGCCGCGGCGACGGCCTGGGCGTCCGCGCCGTCGCCGTCCGGGTCGGCGAACGCGCGCAGGAGCTCGGACAGCGTCCGGTGGCGCAGCCCGGCGGCCTCGACGCCGAGCAGGGCGGCGACGGCGGCGCGGGCCTGCCGAAGGCGCCCGACCGTGTCGGTTTCCCAGAGCCAGTCGCTCGTGCCCTCGGCGAAATCCTTGAGGAGGAGCCCGATAGTCTCGCTCTGCGCCTGCACCAAGACGCGGTCGCAGAGGCGCTGGTAGGAGTGCCGGCACATCCGACGCGCGCTCACGAAGACGAAGGCCGCGTACAGCGACAGCAGCACGGCGACGTACTCGCCGACCGGGCTCTCGCAACCGGCGAGCCCGACGAAGATGCCGGCCACCACCGGCGCCACGGCCAGGAGTGCCAGTGAGAAGATCGGGCCGGCGACGTAGGCGTGCGAGATCAGGGCGGCGCAGACGGCCCCGACCACGATCCGGTAGGCATTGTCGACCGAGGGCAGCAGGATCGCCGGCATGCTGGCCCAGGCGAGACCGCGGCCGAGCGCGAGGCCGTGCAGGACGGCGAAGGCCTCCCGGGCGATCGATCGGTCGCCGAGGCGGCCGCGATAGCGTCGCATCGCGATAAGGGTCACCGCGCAGAGCGCCGTCACCGCCACCGCGAGACCGGACAGGTAGGCGTGCGAGACGATGCCCCAGAAGATGGCGGCGAGCGCGAGCACGACGGCGGCCTGCGTCACCGCCGAGTATCGGCCGAGCTGCAGCGTCTCGGCGAGCATCGTCGCGCGCGTCGCCTCGCGCAGGCGCGCGTCCTCGTCGGGCAGGTGCACCGCGTCGTCGACGCCCATCGGCAGGATGATCTCACTCATGGCCGCGCCCGTTCGAGGACGGCGAAGCGTCGGCGGCGATCACCCTGCCGCGGCGGTCGAACTGGATCGACGCCGGCGCGCTGTCGAGCGCGCCCGGCATCGCCCCGCATCCGGCATTCGGCAGCGACATTTCAATACCCAGGCAGGAGACGGCTCTCCGCGTCTCGCATGCGAGGATGACCGCTCCGGGCTGCCAGAGTCTCAAGCCGATCGCCGGAATTCCTGTCCAATCGCGCTCGCGGAGATCGTATTTCCTGTCATTCCACCGGACACTTCCGGAGCTTCGGACGCAGTGGAATTTTTTGTTCCATCACGCGGCATATCCCTCGCATTCGACCGATAGATACATTGTCAAAATCTGGTATCCGCCGACCGCCGCGATCGAGGCCGCGGCAGGCTTCGTTTCCCAAGCGCTCGGCGGCCCGCACGACACTGACATCCACCATCGAATGTCAGTCAATATGGATCGAATTCTGTCTTATTAACGCTTTTACGGACGCGATTATGGCATTCCGCATTCCAGTTCTGGAGCACTGGCGATCGGGGTGAGGCGATGCCGACACGTGCATTGATGCGTCCGCAGGCGAAGACCGAGATCGGCGCCGCGCCGCGCGGCTTCTCCTCGCGTCACTACCTGAAGCTGATCGAGGATACGGGAAAAGTCGGCTTCTGGTCGGCGGACCTGCGGTCCGAGCGGCTGGACGCGTCGCCGGGCCTCTACCGGATTCTGGGCCTCGACCCGACCACGGAGATGACCTTCGGCTTCGGGCTCGACATGATCCACCCGGAGGATCAGGCCGCGCACGGTGACCAGATCGCCGTGCTGCGCTCCGGCCAGCCGGTCAGTCGCGAGTTCCGCATCATCCGGCCCGACCGGACCCAGCGCTGGCTCCTGCACCACGCCGAGGTCATGCTCGGCGCGGACGGGCACCCGAGCCAGGGCATGGGCGTCGTGTTCGACGTCACGGCGCAGCACGAGACCATGAACGCGCTCATGCAGCGGCATGACCGGCTGAACGCGCTGATCGCCGCGACGGCAGCGGTCTTCTGGGTCAACAAGGCGAACGGTGAGCCGAGCGAGATGCCGCAATGGATGGCCCTGACCGGTCAGTCCCACGCGCAGATGCAGGGTCTGGGCTGGCTCGACGCCGTCCACCCGGACGACCGCTCGCGCACGCTCGCGGCCTGGACCACGGCGGTGGAGCACACGGCGCCCTACAACACCGATTATCGCGTCCTGTGCGCGGACGGGATCTACCGGTGGTTCAACGCGCGCGGCGCGCCGGTGCTGAACAAGGACGGCTCCGTCCGCGAATGGGTCGGAGTCTGCCTGAACGTTCCCGGACGGACCCGCTACGGGGCACCGCCGCCCGAGGCGGCCCCGCCGCCGGGGGCCGCGCAGGGCTCGGCCGCCGAAGAGACCCTGATCCCGAGCCAGATCCGCTCGGCCCGCGCGATCACCGGCCTGTCGAAGGATGAGCTGGCCGCGCGGGCCAACGTCTCGGTCTCGACCCTCAACCGGCTGGAGGACCCGACCTCGGCGGTCCGGTCGCGCTCGGACACCCTCCTCGCCGTGCGCCGTGCCCTGGAGGAGGCCGGCGTCGAGTTCATCTTCGAGGCGGGCAAGAAGCCCGGCGTCCGCGAGGCCTGACCGCGCGTCCGGGCGGGCCCGTCGGTCCGGCGCTTCCGACACGGGGTCGCGGCGCGATCTGCCCCGGCTCCGGCATGGCCCCGCGGGTGGGCCGCGGGATGCATCGGTCAGGGGCCGGACCCGCCCCGGACGGGCGGAAGGGACCGCGCCGGTCAGTGGCTCATCAGGCAGCAGACCGATGCTTCGGCGAGGAGGTCGCGGGTCACCCCGCCGAAGAACCATTCCCGCACGCGGCTGTAGCCGTAGGCGCCGGTCACGATCAGGTCCGCGTCGGCCTCGACCGCCGCCCGCCGGAGTTCCTCGGCGACCGTCCAGCCCGAGGGCGCGATCCGCCGCGGCGCCGCGCGCACGTCGTGGAGCGCGAGATACCGGGCCACGTCCTCGATCTCGGACACGTCCTCTTCCTCCGTGACCCGCAGCACCTCGACCGTCTCCGCCCGCCTCAGCAGCGGCATCGCGTCCGACACGGCCCGGCGGGTCTGCGGCGTGTTCTTCCACCCGATGACGACCCGCCGCGCCGCCACGCGCTCGACGCCGGGCGGGACGACCAGCACCGGGCGGCCCAGCCGCATCAGCGCGTCGCCGAGATCGACGGCCGCACCGGGCGAGACGCCCTCGTTCCCGGCGTAGCGCCCGACCACGACGAGATCGGCGGCCCGCGCCTGCTGCGCGAGGAAGCGCACCGGCTGGTCGAGCTCCGAGCGCCATTCGACGCGCTCGCTCCGGGATCCCGCGTCGCGGAACGCCTGCTCGAGGCCCGCGAGCCGGGCGAGGGTGGCCTGGCGGATCTCCTCGATGACCATGCCCATGGGCACGGCCGTCTCGCCGTAACCCCGGGGATAATCCGGCTGGCACGCGGCGACGCCGACGAGGCGCGTGCCGAGACGAAGCGCGAGGTCCGCGGCGAGCCGCACCCGCAGCGGGGCGTGCAGTCCGTCGTCGACCGCGACCATGAGGCTGGCGTAAGACATGGGAAGGTCCTGCGACGGCAAGCGGTGAACGCCGTCCACCCTGCATCCGCCCCTGCGGCGGGACCTTGATCCAGCTCAAGTCCGGCCGGGCCGCGGGTCTGGCCTCAGTTGATCCAGCTCAAGGCCGCGCGCGGCCGCCCGCAGCACGGTCGTGACCGTAACGGTGCCGCTCGCGCCGCGCCCGGCGGGCGCGGGAGGCACACCCGGGGAGCGAGGTCCGGATGTTCGTCGCACCGTCTGCGGTTGCCCGGTCGCTGTCGCGGGTGCAGCGTCCGCGATGGCCGCTCCGTCCGGTGCGCGCCGACACCGACCGCGTCCCAGATTCGGTCGCGACCTTCTGGACGGCGACCCCGGCTTCGCTGGCGGCGGCCCTCGGCTGCGCGGCGGACGGCCTCTCGGCGGAGGAGGCCCGACGCCGCCTCGCCCGGTACGGCGCCAATGTCGACGCGCCCGCCGCCGTCGCGACTCGTCTCGGCGCCGTCCTGCGGCGGATCCTCGAGCCGCTCTCGGCGATCCTGCTGGTGGCGGCGCTGATCGCGGCCGGGACCGGAGACTGGATCGGCGGCACGATCATCGCGGCCATCCTGGCGCTCTCGATCGGACTCGATACCGTTCAGGAGGGGCACGCGCTGAAGGCCGCCGAGGCCCTGCGCCGCTCGGTCGCCCTCAAGGCGGAGGTCCGCCGCGACGGCACCTACACGACGATCCCGGTGGCGGACGTCGTGCCGGGCGACCTCATCCGCGTCCGGGCCGGCGACATCGTCCCGGCCGACGCCCTCGTGGTCGCGAGCAACGCCTTCACGGCCGCGGAAGCCGCGCTGACCGGCGAGCCCTATCCGGTGGAGAAGCGGCCCGGGGCGGCAGCCGTCGCCGACCCGACCGAGGCCGCCAACGCGCTGTTCCGCGGCGCGGTGGCGCTGACCGGGGAAGCGGTCGCGCTGGTCGCAGCCACGGGCCGGGCCACCATGTTCGGCGCGGCCGCCGCGACCCTCGCGGAGCCGCCGGAGGCCTCGCCGTTCCAGCGGGACCTGCGCGCGTTCGGTCTGGTGGTCGCCCGGATGACGATCGCCCTCGTCGTGGCGGTCCTGGCCTTCCGCGTCGCCTTCGGCCGTCCCGTCCTCGACTCGCTGCTCTTCTCGGTGGCGCTGGCGGTCGGGCTCACCCCCGAACTTCTGCCGATGATCACCACCGTGACCCTGTCCCGCGGCGCCCTGCGCCTGGCCGAGCGGAAGGTGATCGTGAAGCGCCTCGCGGCCATCCACGACCTCGGCGCGATGACGATCCTGTGCACCGACAAGACCGGCACCCTGACCGCCGCCGAGATCGCCCTCACGCGCAGCCTCGATGGGGGCGGTCGCGACGACCCGCGGGCCGCCCGGCTCGCCGCCGTCGCGGCCGATCTCGGCGGCGATCGCGGCGCGCTCGACGCCGCCCTCGTCCGTGCCGCCCCGGGCGCCGCCGCCGGCTGGCGGCTCACGGGGCGCCGCGCCTTCGACTTCGCCCGGCGCTCCGGCTCGGTCCGGGTGGACGGGCCGGAGGGACCGCTCCTGATCGTGAAGGGCGCCCCGGAGGCGGTGCTGGCGCTCTGTACGCACCGGCGGGCGGGCGTCGCCCGCGCGCCGATGACGGCCGCGGAGCGCGCGGAGGCGCTCGACCGCGTCCGGGCGCTGGCCGCGGACGGTCTGCGCGGCATCGCGGTGGCCTCGCGCGCGGCCTCGACCGAGGCGGCCGATTCGGACGAGACGGATCTGGTTCTGGAAGGCTTCTGCGCCTTCGCGGATCCGCCCAAGGCGACCGCCGCGGCGGCCATCGCCCGCCTCGCGGCCGCGGGCGTCCGCGTGAAGATCCTGTCCGGAGACGATCCGGTCGTGGTGCACCGCTTGGCCGGGCTCGTCGGTCTCGCGGGCGAGACCGCGCTGTCCGGGGCCGAGGTCGCCGCACTCGGCGACGAGGCGCTCGCGGTGCGCGTGCGCGCAGTCGACGCGTTCGGGCGCCTCACCCCGGATCAGAAGGTGCGGGTGGTGCGCGCCCTCAAGGCCGACGGCGCCGTGGTGGGCTTCCTGGGCGACGGGATCAACGACGCGCCGGCCCTGCGGCAGGCCGATATCGGCCTGTCGGTGGAGGGCGCCACCGGCGTGGCCCAGGCGGCGGCCGACATGATCCTGCTCGCCCCCGATCTGGAGGTCGTGGCCGACGGCGTGGCCGAAGGACGCCGGACCTTCGCCAACATCCTGAAATACGTCCGCATGGGCGCGAGCTCGAACTTCGGCAACATGCTGTCCATGGCGGCGGCCTCGGTGGCCCTGCCGTTCCTGCCGATGCTGCCGACCCAGATCCTCCTGAACAACCTGCTCTACGACCTCTCCGAGGTCGGCATCCCCTTCGACGGGGTGCGGCCGCAGGCCACCGCCGAGCCGCAGATCTGGGACATGGCGCGCCTCGTCCGCTTCGCCGCCGTGATGGGCCCTCTCTCGTCCCTGTTCGACCTGCTGACCTTCGCGCTCCTGCTCGTCGTCGTCGGCGCGACGCCGGAGATGTTCCGCACGGCCTGGTTCCTGGAGTCGATGGCGACGCAGATCCTCGTGATCTTCGTCATCCGCACGGCCGGACGGCCCTGGCGCGACCGGCCGAGCCCCGCACTCGCGGCCTCCTCGCTCGCCGCCCTCACGCTCGCCCTGACGCTGCCGTTCACGCCCGCGGGTGCGTGGTTCGGCTTCGCGCCACCGCCGGCCCCCGTGCTCCTGGCCGTCCTGACGATCACGCTGACCTACCTGCTCGTGGCCGAGGTGCTGAAACCCATCGTGCTCGGCGGCCCCCCCGCGGCCGGGCAGGGCCGCGGCCGGCCGGGGCTGCAGCGTCCTTCCGGACCGGCCGGAACCTAACAGGGGATCGCCGCGATGCCGTTCGAGGATCAGAGCGCGGTCGAGACGTTCCTGCGGCGGTCGCTGGCCGACAGGGGCGCGGTGGAGACCGTGGCGACCCACATCTCCCGACTCTTCCTGGCGGGCGACCGCGTGCTCAAGCTGAAGCGCGCCGTGCGCTTCCCGTATCTCGATTTCTCGACCCCCGAGCGCCGCCTCGCCGCCTGCGCGGCCGAGGTCGCGGTCAACCGCAGGACCGCGCCGGCGCTCTATCGCGAGGCCCGTCGGATCACCCGCGAGCCGGACGGCAGCCTGGCCTTCGACGGCGCCGGCGACCTCGTGGACGCCGTCGTGGAGATGCGCCGCTTCCCGGACGCCGACCTGTTCGACACGATGGCCCGGGACGGGCGCCTCGGGCCGGAGCACATCGCCGAACTCGCGCGGGTGCTGGCGGCCTTCCATACCGGGGCGGAGATCCACCGCGCGCGGGGCGGGGCCGCTGCCATGGCGGCGCTCGTGGACATGAACGACGCCGCGCTCCGGGCGAGCGGCCTCGTGCCGGCCGACACCGCGGAGGCCCTCGCGGCGCGGTTCCGGGCCGTCCTGGCGCGGCACGCCCCGCTGCTCGACGCCCGCCGCGCCGCCGGAAAGGTCCGCCGCTGCCACGGCGATCTGACGCTGCGCAACATCTGCCTGTTCGAGGGCCGGCCGACGCCGTTCGACGGGATCGAGTTCAGCGAGACTATCGCGACGATCGACGTGCTGTACGACCTCGCCTTCGTGCTGATGGATCTCTGGCACCGCGACCGCCCCGACCTGGCGAACCTCCTGTCGAACCGCTACCTCGACGCGGCCGACGAGACCGACGGGATCGGCCTGCTGCCGTTCCTGATGGCCACGCGCGCCGTGATCCGCGCCCACGTCACGGCGTCCCGGGCGGCGGGCGCCGACGACGCGGGCAGCGCGCTGGCGGAGGCGCGGGCCTATCTCGACCTCGCGCGGGACCTGCTCGCGGACGCCCCCGCGTCCCTGCTGGCGGTGGGCGGCTTCAGCGGCTCGGGCAAGTCGAGCGCCGCCGCGGCGGCGGCACCCTGGATCGGGCCGGCGCCGGGCGCGCGCATCCTGTCGAGCGACCGGATCCGCAAGCACCTGCACGGGGTCGGCGCCCTCACGCGCCTGCCGGACACCGCCTACGGGCGCGCCGCGTCCGAACGCGTCTACGCGATCCTGCGGCAGGAAGCCGGGCGCGTCGTGGTTGCGGGTCACGCGGCGGTCGCGGACGCAGTGTTCGACCGCCCGGCGGAGCGGGTGGCGATCGAGGCGGTGGCGGGCGCTTGCGGCGCGCCGTTCTGCGGTGTCTGGCTGGAGGCGCCCCCCGCCGAGCTCGCGCGCCGCATCGCCGCGCGCGCGGGCGACCCCTCCGACGCCACCGCCGCCGTCCTGGCCGCTCAAGTCGCGCGGGGTAGCGGTCCCCTCGCGTGGCATCGCCTCGCGGCCGACCGACCGCTGCAGGCCCTGCGCGCGGATATCCTGTCCCTCTGCGAGCGCCGCGGAGCGACCGGAATGGCGGCGCCGGCGGTCAGGCCGGAGCCGATCCGCCGGGCACCGGCCGACTGACTGCCCGGACGACCAGTGCTTCCTCGTCGGCCGGAACGACGCGGGCGGCGATCGCGGATCCCGCCCGGCTGGTCGGCGCACGGCCGGCGGCGTTGCGGCCCTCGTCGAGGGCGACGCCCGCCCAGCAGGCCGGATTCCGCCTCCAGGAGGTGCGCCACGGCGTCCGGATCAAGGCCGCGCGCGCGGATGCGATGGCGTACCAGCCCGGGATCGACCGCGCCGGGCTGAAACGTCACGGCAACGCTTCCCGGGGCCGCTTCCCCGAGGCCGCCTGCCGAGGCCGCCATGCCCCTCGATCCCATCGCCCTGGTCGCCGCCGCGACGTTCGCAGGCGGCCGGGCGGGCATCCATGCCTGCGCCGCCACGCCGACGCCGTCGTGCTCGTGCGCGCCGCTCTGGCGTACGGTCTGGCCGCCGCAATCGGATGGCTGCTCGCCGGGCGGAGCGGCCCGCTCGGGTCGTCCGATCCGATCCCGGCCTGGGCGCTCGTCGCGGCGGCGGGCCTCTGACCGCGGCGCGCGGCTCCACAGTTGCCCTTAAGGACTTTCCCTTAAGGCTCCGACCGGAATGTCTCGGTCTTCCGCCCGCTGCCAATCTCCTCTCCACCGAACCAGGTGAGGAGCGCAGCGATGAGCACCGAGTTCACGGCACGGACGGCACCGCAGGTGCCGGCAGCCCATTCCGCTCTCGTCCCGGACATCGACGGGAGCACCCTCTTCGCGGGCTGTCCCGACATCGTCGGGACTCCGTACTCCTACGCCCGCGAGGAGGAGATCTACGGAGAGGGCGAGGCGGCCGAGTTCGTCTACAAGGTCCTCGGCGGCGCGGTGCGCACCCACAAGGTCCTGAGCGACGGACGCCGCCAGATCACGGGCTTCCATCTCCCCGGCGACCTGTTCGGGCTCGGGCAGGGCGAAACCAATCGCCACACCGCCGAGGCTCTCACCGGAACCAGGGTGCTGATCTTCAAGCGGCGGCAGGTCGAGCGCGCCGCGACCGACCGGGCCGAGGTCGCCTGCCAGCTCTGGAACATGGCCACGAGCGACCTGCGACACGCTCAGGACCTGACGCTCCTGCTCGGACGGCGCTCGGCCCAAGAGCGGGTCGCCGCCTTCCTGCTGGAGGTCGATGACCGCCTCGGCTCCGCCGGCACCTTCATGCTGCCGATGACCCGCCGCGACATCGCCGACTACCTCGGGCTGACCATCGAGACCATATCGCGCACGCTCTCGCAGCTGGAGGAAGACGGGGCTTTGCGGCGCGATGGCGGCCGACAGGTCAGCCTGCATCGGACCCGGCTCCGCCGTCTCGTCGAGGATTGAGACAGACGTCGCCAGAGACGCCGGCCGGTACACGCGCCGCTCCGCGAAGTTGCGCCAGTCTCCCGCCGCGCCGGGCCGCGACAGCCGCGTCCCGCCTCGCCGGTCAATGGGCGAGAAAGAGCGGGACGCTGCTTCGAGCCAGGAGCGAACGGGTCACGCCGCCGAGGCACCACTCGTGCAAACGCGAGTGCCGATAGGCGCCCATGACCAGCATGTCCGCACGGAACAGGCCGACCCGGGTCCTGAGCGTCTCCGCGACGTCGCCGACGACCGGAAGGACGCTCACCGACACGGCGACGCCGTGGCGCGCGAGGTGCGGGGCGAAGTCGGCGCCGGCCGCCGAGGTCGGCAAGTCCGTCTCGCCGACGACGGACACGATCTCGACCGCCTCGGCTGCGCGCAGGAACGGCAGCGCGTCGTTCGCGGCCCGCGCGGCCTGGGCGCTGCCGTCCCAGGCGACGACGATGCGACCGGTGCCGAACGCCGAGCGCGCGGCCGGGACCACGATGAGCGGACGACCGCTCTCGAACAGGACCCCGTCGATCAGGGCGCGGTCGAGATCGATCTCCCGCGTCTCCGCGTCCAGGACGGTCAGGTCGGCGAGCCGGGACCGGGCCGTGATCCGCGCGATGAGATCCGGGTAGGCGAGCGCGGGAACCTCGGTCGTGCAGATCACGCCCGCCGCGGCGGCGTCGCGGGCGACGCGTTCGGCAAGGGCCCGCGCGCGGACGCGCGAGCGCCAGTTCCCGTCCGCGA
Source organism: Methylobacterium sp. C33D (assembly GCF_053345825.1). Classification (NCBI taxonomy): domain Bacteria; kingdom Pseudomonadati; phylum Pseudomonadota; class Alphaproteobacteria; order Hyphomicrobiales; family Methylobacteriaceae; genus Methylobacterium; species Methylobacterium sp. C33D. The sequence continues at coordinate 34,035 of NZ_JBKFAV010000042.1, read as the reverse complement.
CCAGGCTCCGGACGAAGCCGAGTCCCACCCCGCCGGCCATGGTCAGACGGCGGGCGGCGGACTGCACGGTCAGATGAGCGCCCGCCGTCGCGGCGAGCGTGAGGCCGTAGGCGAGGCCTGCCTCGGGCTCGTCGCCGCGGCCCTCCTCGGTGACGGCGACCAGGATATCGCGGAAGGCGGCGAGGGGCGACGGGACGGACATGGCATTTCCAGAGTTCCGTTCACCCGAGTGTCGCCGGACTCGGCCCGACCGCCTTGATCCAGCGCAACGTCACACCGTCGGGTGCGCGCCTGGGACCGCGCCCGGACCGATCACGGCTTCCTGAGGCGGGACAGCGAGCGCTCGAGCGCCCGCGCCGCGGCTTCGAGGCGCGGCTTCATCGCCGGGACGTCCTCGCTGAGGAGGGCGAGACCGAGGGGCAGCATCCAGAGGCCGAGGACCGGCAGGAACGACAGCAGGCCGCCCGCCATCAGGGCGAGCGCCGCGGCCAAGCGCACCGGACGTCGTGAAGGCTTCCTCAGCCACGCGATCGCATCGCGGATGCGCGCGGGGAGACGGCCGGTCAGCCGCTCGACCCGTTCATCCCAATCCACCGCCGTCGGATCCATCGCCGTCCTGCTTCAGAGGAGAGGCCCGCAGGGACGCGCGCATCATCCGTGCACTGAACCCACGGACCTCAGACAGGAACGCGCGTCCCGCCGCGTCCGCCGGACGGCTTCCGCGAGCACAGTTCCGAACTGGACGACGAGAAGAGGTGCGAGGCTCGCCGAGAGGACGAGCATCCAGCTGTTCCGATCGAGGGGGACGAGGCCGAGCACGGCGCCGACGGGTGGAAGGTGGGCCGGCCCGACGAGCAGCGCCGCGCAGATGAGCAGGGCTGCCCAGACCCAGGGATTGCGCGTGACCTCGTTTCGGACGGGGCTCGTTCCGGGCGCCCGCATGTTGAAGATCTGCCAGAGTTGCGCGAAGGCGAGCGTCAGGAACGCGACCGTCACGACCGACGCGCGGTCGAGCGCCAGCCAGAGCTCGGCGATAGCCAGACTCCCGAAGGTCGCCGCAGTCATCATGGTCGCGTCCAGGGTGATCCGCAGCCACTGCGCGCGCCCGAGGATCGGCTCCTCCGGGTCGCGCGGGGGACGCCGGAGAATGTCGTCCTGCCCTTCCCCCATGGCCAACGCGAAGGCCGGCAGGACGTCGGTCACGACGTTCAGGTAGAGGATCTGCAGCGGCAGGATCGGCAGCGGCAGCGTCGACACGACCGCGAGCCCGACGACCATCACCTCGCTCAGGTTGCAGGCCAGGAGGTACGCCACGAACCGGCGGATATTGTCGAAGATGATCCGTCCCTCGCGGATCGCTCCGACGATGGTCGGAAAGGCGTCGTCGAGGAGGACCATTGCGGCGGCCTCGCGCGCCACATCGGTCCCCCGCCGGCCCATCGCGATGCCGATGTCGGCCTGCTTCAAGGCCGGGGCGTCGTTGACACCGTCGCCCGTCATGGCGACGATCTCGCCGTTCGCCTGGAACGCTCGGACAAGCGCCAGCTTCTCGGCCGGGCTCACGCGGGCGAAGACGGCGACATCGCTCAACCCGTCGGGCAGGTCGATCCCGGGGACGCCCTCCGCCACGCGATCCTCCGGGCCGACGAGGCCGACGGCGAGGGCGACGCTTCGGGCGGTCACGGCATGGTCGCCCGTGACCATGACCGCGCGGATGCCCGCCGCGCGGCAGGCCGCGACGGCCTCCGGCACGTCCTGGCGGGCGGGGTCCTCCAAACCGATCAGGCCGAGGAATGTGAGCTGCTGGAAGGGCGGGACACTCGGGTCGTCGACCACCCTCTCGGCACAGGCGATGATGCGCAGGCCCCGCGCGCCGAGATCGGCCGCCCGGCGCGCCCATCTCTCCCGGGCGGCGGCGTCGAGCGGACGGTCGCGCGCGCCATCGCTGGTGCGCCACGAGGCGGCGAGCACCGCCTCCGGCGCGCCCTTGATCGCCACCACCTGGCACGGCCCGGCCGCGTGAACCGTGGCCATCATGCGCGTCGTCGCCTCGAAGGCGTACGTCCGCACGCGCGGTCGATCGTGGAGGATGGCCGCCCGATCCAGCCCGACGGAGCGGCCCGCCCGCAGCAGCGCCTGTTCCATCGGATCGCCGCTGCCGAGCCCGGGCTCGGAGCCGAGCGAGGCGTCGTTGCACAGGACCGCGACGCGCAGCAGCCGTTCGACCTCGCGCGGGCGATCCGACCCGCCCGCGAGCCCATCCAGGATGCCGGAGGGCAGCGCCAGCTGCCGCACCGTCATCCGGTTCTCGGTCAGCGTGCCGGTCTTGTCGGTCAGGATGACCGTCGTGGCGCCGAGTGTCTCGACGGCCGACAGGCGCTCGATCAGCGCGTTCCTCCGCGCCATCCGCCACATGCCGCGCGCGAGCGCCAGCGTGGCGACGATGGGCAGGCCTTCCGGGATGGCCGCGACCGCCAGAGCGATGCTCGCCGCGATCATGAGCCGGACATCCTTGCCGGTCGCGAGTCCGAGGCCGGCGAGCGCGGTCACGATGCCCAGGACGACCCAGACGATCTGGCGGGACAGGCGCTCCAGCCGGCGCTCCAGAGGTGAGCTGTCGGGAGCGGCCTGCTCCGCGAGCCGGGCGATGCCGCCGAGCTCGGTTCCCGCGGCGGTCGCGACGACGACGCCGATGCCACTGCCGCGGGTCACCAGGGTGCCCCGGAACAGCATCGACGAGCGTTCGGCCAACCGGGTCTGGTCGGCGTTCGGGGCTGTCGATTTGTCGACCGGGACGGATTCACCCGTGAGCGCGGACTCGTCCGCGCTCAGGTTCGACGCCTCGACCAGACGTAGGTCGGCCGGGACCGCATCACCGCCCTCGAGCAGCACGATGTCGCCCGGAACGAGATCTTCGGCGGGCAGAACGCGGGTATGCCCGCCGCGACGCACGCGCGCCGCGTGGGTCCCCAGCGCCCGCAGGCCCTCGACGGACCGGGCCGCCTTGAGCTCTGTGAAGAAGCCGAGCGCCGTGTTGACGATCAGGACCGCGATGACCGCCGCGGCCTCCCGCCACTCTCCGAAGTAGAGGGAGAGCCCGCCGGCCGCCGCGAGGAGGTAGACGACGGGGCTCGCGAGCTGGTGCAGGAAGAGCACGAGCGCGCTGGCCGGAGCCCTCGCGGCGATCGCGTTGGGTCCGCTCTGCGCGCGCCGTCGCGCGGCCTCCGCGTCGGCCAAGCCCGCCTCGAGGGAAGTCTGGAAGTGCGCGAGGACCGCCGCGACCGGCAGGGCGTGGGCGGATCGCGCCGTCGCGTGCAGGGGAGTGGCCATGACCTGCGGGCCGGGCCGCGCAGCGATCGGCCCCGCGCTCGCCTCAGGCACGGCGCAACCGGTCGAGGCGGGCGGCATTGGGGCAGAAGTCCGGGTAGGTACCGGCCGCGGTCCCGGCCCACAACTCGCGCGCGCAGCGGCCGCGGTTCCGGCAATCCAGGCAGGCGGCTTCCAGCTGCCGCACGATTTCGGGGTCGCGCTGCCGGACGGCATCGGGGTCCAGGCCGAGGCTTCGCATCAGTCCGACGATGCTGCGCAGCTTCGCGGCGCCTTCAGGGGACGACGCGGCTGGGGCCGGTCCGCCGGCCTCCATCAGCGTCACCATCATCTCGTGATCGATGTTCCGAAGCTCCTGTGCCGCCTTCAGCATGCAGCACCACTCGCTCATCGCGGCGGCGAGGCCGAACGGGTCGAACGGGTCGGGCTCCTCGGCTGACGTTGCCATCGCGGCCTCCTGAAAGCCCCAGGATGCCCCACCGCCGCGGCGCATCCCTTGATCCAGCGCAAAACCGGCGGCGCGCGGCCAGGGGCGCGGATCGATGGGCCGCGATCTGCGTCAGCGCCGACGGACGGGGTCGCGATAGAGCCCGGGCGCGACACGTCGGCGCCGCGACTTTGCGCTGGATCAAGGCGGGCTCTCGCGGGCGGACCAGAAGTCGAGCGACGGCTCAGCGCAGCGCCAGCTCCCTCAATCCGTCGACATGGATCGCCCGCCATGATCAAGGATCTGCTCATCGTCGCCGATGCGGTCGGCGATGCGGCCGGCCCGTACGGTGTGGCCCTCGCCAGGCAACTCGATGCGGCCACCAGTTGCCTTTGCTTGCAGCCGGAAGGCGACCGCGGCCTCGCGGAGGTCCGCTACGATCTCGTGGTCTCGGCCCGCGACGAGGCGCTCCGGACCGTCCGGGAAGCCGCCGAGAACCTGGCCTGTGCCGCCGAGGCCGCCGAGGTTCCGGCCCTGATGGAAACGATCCACGGCGCGCCGGATGCCCTGCGCACCCAACTGCTCGCGCGGGCACGGATGCACGATCTCGTGGTGGTGGAGCAGCCCGGTCTCCGGCATGTGAGGCCGGCGGACGCCTATGTCGACGACCTCCTGCTCGGCAGCGGACGACCGACCCTCCTGGTGCCCACCGGCTGGTCGGAGCCGGCCCGGCTCGACGCGGTCACAGTGGCCTGGGACGGCAGCGCCGCGGCCGCGCGGGCCCTGGGCGATGCCCTGCCGCTGCTCACGCGGGCCCGCCGCGTCGGCATCGTGACCGTCCAGACCGAGGCCGTCGCCGGGGTCGGCGAGAGCGGTGACCGACTTGTCCGACATCTGGCCCGCCATGGGATCGACGCCGCGTACCGCACGGTCTTCAGCGCTGTCACGGTCGTGGGCCACCTGATCGCCGAGGTCGCGGAGGCCGGCTCCGATCTCCTGGTGATGGGCGCCTATGGCCATTCCCGCTTGCGCGAGGCGCTTCTGGGCGGCGCGAGCCGGGATGCTCTCCGCCAGAGCGGCGTGCCGGTGCTGATGTCGCACTGAGCGGTGCCGGGCCTTGCGGACGACAGCGCCATCTCGGACGACGCTCGATACGCCGCGCGCCGCCTCGGCGGTCCCGGCGCGCGCGGGTCGCCGGGCATCGTGGTGGATCGCCGTTCCCGCCGGACTCGTCGGCGCCGCGATCGCCGCCCTCGCGAGCCCGGACCGAACGGGTGATGCCGTCCGCGCGTCTCCGGCCGCGCGCCACCCCTACCGGGATCTCGCCCTCTTCGGGGTCGCGCTCCGTGAGGTTCGCAGGCGAGCGGACGCCGCGCGCGGTGACGGCGACCTCGTCGACGCCGCCATCACGGGCATGATCGCCTCGCTGGATCGACACGCGCGATACCTCACGGCGGCCCAGGTCCGGATGCTCGACGACCAGGATGCCGGACGCTCTGGCGGTCTCGGCGTCGAGGTCGAGGCGAGCGGCCGCGTTCGGAGCACGCTGCCGGACGGTCCGGCGGCGCGGGCCGGTCTCGTGCCCGGAACCGTCATCGAGCGCGTCGAGGATGTCGCCGTCGCGGATATCGGGCCCGTCCGCTTGGCCGACCGGCTGCGCGGTGCGCCGGGCTCCGCGGTACATCTGCGGGTCGTCCGGCCGGGCGCGCCGGCCCCGGTCGAACGCGTCCTCGTCCGGGTCCGGCTCGCGCTGCATCCGGTCAGGCTGCGCCTGCTCGGCACGGTCGCCTACCTGGGCATCGATTACTTCGATGCCTTGACGTCAGGCGGCTTGCTCGAGGCGATCGCGACACTCAAGGCCGGTCTCGACGGCAGCAAGCTCGCCGGGGTCGTCCTCGACCTTCGCGGGAACCCGGGCGGCCTCATCGGACAGGCCGTCGCCGTGGCCGGGGCGTTCCTGGGACGGGGCGAGATCGTCCGCCTCCTGGGGCGCAGCGCCGATGCTGTCGAGCGCTTCGCGTCGGCCGGAGCCGGCGGTGACCGGATCGACGGCGTCCCGATGGTCGTGCTCGTCGACGGCGGCACCGCGTCGGCGGCCGAGATCGTCGCCGCTGCCCTGCAGGATCACCGACGCGCGACGCTCATCGGCACGCGCACTTACGGCAAGGGCGCAGTCCAGACGACCTTCGCGCTCCGCGACGGACGCGGGCTGCGGCTCACGACGGCCTGGGCCGTCACGCCGGCAGGCCGTCGACTGGAAGGCGCGGGGATCGAGCCCGATCGCTGGGTGGCGACGGGCCGGGGCGCCGGGCCCCGCACCGACGGTGAGCCGCGTGGCCGGGCCGCTCCGGGATCGGGATCCTTGCGGGAGGGTCCGGTGGTCGATGCCGATATCGACCCGGGGCTCGACCCGCCGCTGCGGGAGGCCCTCGCGCATCTCGGAACCGTCGCGGCCGTCCGGTGAGGGGCGCCGGGACCCGCGCTTGATCTGCCTCAAGGCCAGCCGCCACGGCCCGCCGGATGGTGTCCGATACGCGGCCGACACGGTCCGGCCGAGGCACAGTCGGGAATGACCATGACCACGACATTCGACGAACGCGAGCGGGCCGCCGAGCTGCGCTTCGTCCGCGCGGAGGAGGCGCGGTTCCACGTCCGCAATCGCCGCAACGGACTCCTCGCCATATGGGCCCGCGAACAGATGCGCCTGAGCGGCCCGCCGGCGGAGGCGTATGAGAGCGCCTTCACCGAGTTCGCAGTCCTGGCCGACGACAACGCCCTGATCGAGCGCCTCCTGGCCGATCTGACGTCGGCCGGCATCGCGACGACGGCCCGCAGCCTGCGCGCGGAGATGGATCGGTGCGCGGCGCTCGCCCGGGCCGAGCACCGCGTCGGCGTTGCGCTGGATCAAGGCTCTTCCGTCTAGGGCGCGCAGGATCGCGCGACGGGCCCGTGCGGCAGTCCCGTGCCCCGCCATGCGCGGGCGGGACGCCCCAAGGAGGGTCGCCATGAGGAGGGATGACATGACCGACAAGGACTTGCGCCGCGCCGTGCTCGACGAGCTCGACTTCGACCCCAGTCTCGACGCGGGCGACATCGGTGTCGCTGTCTCGAACGGCGTCGTGGCACTCACCGGTCACGTCGGAAGCTACGCCGAGAAGGTCGAGGCCGAGCGCGCCGTGCGCCGCGTCAGGGGTGTGCGCGCCATCGCCGAGGCGATCGAGGTCCGCTACGCCGACGACAAGAAGGTCGCCGACGACCAGATCGCCGCGCGGGCCCTCGCCATCATCGACTGGTCCGTGCACCTGCCGAAACAGGCCATCCAGGTGAAGGTCGCCGGCGGCTGGGTGACGCTGACCGGCACGGTGGACTGGCAGTACCAGATGGCGGGTGCCGAGGCGGCCGTCCGGAAATTGACCGGCGTGCACGGGGTGACCAACCGCATCGAGGTCCGTCCGCAGGTTCCGCCGACGGCGGTCAAGGACAAGATCCTGGAAGCCTTCAGGCGGGGCGCCCTGTTCGAGGCGGACGGGATCAAGGTCACCGTCTCGGGTGACAAAGTGATCCTCGAAGGCGCCGTGACGGCCTGGGCCGAGCGGGACGCCGCCGAGCGCGCGGCCTGGTCGGTGCCGGGCGTGCGCGCCGTCGAGGACCGCATCGTCGCCTTGAGCTGAGGAGGGACACCATGTCGGTCGAAGCGCACCGGCCCGGCGCGGTCGCCCCGGAATTCAGGCGGCCCGGTGACGGTCCCGACGGCGCGGTCGGGTTCTACCGCGTGACCCTGACGCTGGCGCGGTGTCCGGACCATCCGGACGGCAGCGCGGGGCGGGGCTACCAGATCGTGGCCCCGCTGGGGCCGGACGGCCGCCTCGACGCGAGGCTCTGGCACCACGGCCGCGACCGATGCCGCGTGCGCCGGTTCTGGACCGACGAGCGCGACCGGCACGGCCGGCTGGTTCACCGGGCCGGCGGCGAGGGCGGCGCGACGTGGCTGATCGACTACGACGACCGGACCGAGGCCGACGACGAGGCCGGCTACCGCCTCGGGTCCCACGCCTTCGTGGAGGGCGAATACGTCTCGATCCGGGATGCCGGTGACGCGACCTTCCGCACGTTCCGGGTCGCCCACGTCGGCCGCGAGGCGCCGGGGGACGGAGCCTGACGCCCGGATCGCCGACCCTGGCGGGCGCGGCCGGCCCCGGACGGCGCGGATCACCGTGCCACGCCACCGGTGAGGGCCGCGCACCCCGGTGGCGCGGGCCGTTCGGACCGCCGGACGGGTCGGGGCGGGAGCGACGCGCGCGGTCGAGAACCGGACATTGTTTGATCCATCGCAAGGCGCGGTCGCTTCGGGCGCCCAACCTGCCCGCCGTCCTGCGCAACGGGGAGGCGGGTCATGGCGGTGGGCGAGGAGGAGACACATCCGAGCCAGGGCCGAGGAGCGCTCAGCGGCGACGGGCCCGGCGACTCGAAGGCCTCTTCGGGGGCGACTTCGGGGGCGGCGCGCCCGCCGAGGCCTCCGGAAGGCGCGCGATCGAGCGGGGAAAGAGCCGGGCGCGAAGCGACCCGTCCGTCGCGGGTGGATTGGACCTTGCCCGTCCGGCGCAGGCTGGATCGGTCCGGCGTCTGCGTCGCGGAGACGGAAGCTCTCGTCGCGGCCGTCTCACGGGTCGTGAACGTGGAGGCGGATACGGAGATCCTGCGCGCGGACGACGCGCCGTCCGCGTGCAGGCTGCTGCTCGATGGCTGGACCTGCCGGTACGTCCCCCTGAGGGCCGCCAGGCCGCAGATCCTGGCGCTTCAACTCCCGGGTGAATTCCTGGATCTGCAGGGCCTCCTGCGCGGGCGGTTGGATCATGGGATCGCCACGCTGACCCCCTGCCGCATCGGTCTCGTCCCGCACGACGCGCTGAAGGGGCTCATGGAGCGGCATCCGCGCATCTGCCTCATGGTCATGCTCGAGACCGCCGTCGAGGCGGCCACGGCGCGGCGCTGGCTCCTGAACGCCGGGCACCGCCACGCATACGAGGGGATGGCGCACGTGATCTGCGAGCTCTTCACGCGCGCCGCGGCCGCCGGCCTGGCCGAGGCCTTCCGGTTTCCGATGCCCCTGACCCAGACGGAACTCGGCAGCGCGCTCGGCCTGACGTCGGTTCACGCGAACCGGACGGTGAAACGCCTTCACGAGGCCGGCCTCGTGTCCTGGCGCGGCCGATGGATGACCATCGAGGATTGGTCAGGCCTCAGGCGGGTCGCCGAGTTCGATCCCGCCTATCTGAGCCTGGAACACGCGAGGCCCTGATCGCCGCGCCGAACGATCGGATCGATGTCGCGCCCGGCCGCCGGGACGGCTCGACCGCGCCGGCCCGGAGGAGGATGCTGGAGAGGACGCCGGGAGGATGCTGGACGGATCCGCGGTGCCGGCTCCGGGGACGCGGATCACCGTCGGCTTCAGGGGACGATCGTCCAGTCGTCCACCGTCCCGGCCCGGCGAGCCTCGCCCGCCTCGACAGGGCCGCACTGCATGATGTCGCCCTCGGTCCGGCGGTCGTGATCCTCGGGGGCGTGCCGTTCCGGCCAGACCCAATCCCGCACCTCCGGCAGGTCGTCGCCGGTCTGGCAGACGTAGGCGCGGTGCGCGGCCAGCGCGTCCCGGAGCGCCGCCTCGGCGTGCTCGGCCCGGGCGCCCAGCCGCGGCGCGGCGCGCAGCGCGGCCTGCGCGAGGTGGAACCGGTCGAGCCGGTTCAGCACGCACATGTCGAAGGGCGTCGTCGTCGTGCCCTCCTCGATGAAGCCGTGGACGTGGAAGTTGCCGTGGTTCGTCCGCTTGTAGGTCAGCCGGTGGATGAGCCACGGATAGCCGTGATACGCGAACACCACCGGACGGTCCCGGGTGAACAGGCTGTCGAAGGTCGGGGCGTCGAGCCCGTGCGGGTGCGTCTCGGGCGCCGGCAGCGTCATCAGGTCGACCACGTTCACGACCCGGATCCGGAGGTCCGGGACGTGGCGGCGGAGCCAGTCCACGGCGGCGAGGGTCTCCTGGGTCGGCACGTCGCCCGCGCAGGCCATGACCACGTCCGGCTCCGCCTCGCCCTCGTTCGAGGCCCACGCCCAGACGCCGATGCCGGCCGCGCAGTGGCGGGCAGCCTCGTCCAGACCGAGCCACTGCGGGGCGGGCTGCTTGCCGGCCACCACCACGTTGATGCGGTCGTAGGTCCGGAGGCAGTGGTCCGTGACGCACAGGAGCGTGTTGGCGTCCGGCGGCAGGTAGATCCGCGCCGTGTCCCCCCGCTTGTTCGCCACGAAGTCGATGAAGCCCGGGTCCTGGTGGCTGAAGCCGTTGTGGTCCTGCCGCCAGACGTGGGACGAGAGCAGAATGTTGAGGGACGGCACCGGCCGGCGCCAGGGCAGGTCGCGCGAGGACTTCAACCACTTGGCGTGCTGGTTCACCATCGAATCGACGACGTGCGCGAAGGCCTCGTAGGTCGCGAACAGCCCGTGCCGTCCGGTGAGCACGTAGCCCTCGAGCCAGCCCTCGCAGAGATGCTCGCTCAGCACCTCCATGACCCGGCCGTCGCGCCGGAGGTGGTCGTCGCCGGGACGGATCTCCTCCTGCCAGGCGCGGCCCGTCACCTCGAAGACCGCGTCGAGGCGGTTCGAAGCGGTCTCGTCCGGGCCCATGATGCGGAAGTTCCGCGCCGCCGCGTTCAGGGTCAGGACGTCCCGCAGGTATCGCCCGAGCGCGCGGGTGGCCTCCGCCCGGGTGCGGCCCGGCTCCGGCACGGCGACCGCGGCGGCGCCCAGGTCCGGGAGACGCAGGGGCGCGCTCTTGTGCGCGTTGGCGTGCGGATTGGCCGAGATGCGGCGCGGTCCCTTCGGCGGAAGCGCGGCGAGGTGGGGGACGAGCGAGCCGTCCTCGGCGAACAGCTCCTCCGGCCGGTAGGAGCGCATCCAGGCTTCCAGGATCGCGCGGTGCTCCGCGTTCTCCCGCACGGCCGCCACGGGCACTTGGTGCGACCGCCAGGTGCCCTCGACCGGGTTGCCGTCCACCCATGCCGGCCCCGTCCAGCCCTTCGGGCTGCGCAGCACGATGACGGGCCAGCGCGGTCGCCCGGGCTCGCCGAGACCGGCGCACGTCCGGATCTGCGCGATGGCGTCGAACGCCGCGTCGAGGGCCGCGGCCATGGCCTGGTGCATTCGGGCCGGCTCGTCGCCGGCGACGAAGGTCGGCTCGTAGCCGTACCCGACGAGGAGGCTGCGCAGCTCGTCGGCGGGCATGCGGGCGAGGAGCGTCGGGTTGGCGATCTTGTAGCCGTTGAGGTGCAGGATCGGCAGAACCGTCCCGTCACGGCACGGATCGAGGAACTTGTTCGCGTGCCACGCGGCGGCGAGCGGCCCCGTCTCCGCCTCGCCGTCGCCGACGACGCAGGCGACGGTCAGGCCGGGATTGTCGAGGGCGGCGCCGAACGCGTGCGCCAGCGCGTAGCCGAGTTCCCCGCCCTCGTGGATCGAGCCGGGCAGCTCGGGCGAGGCGTGGCTCGGGATGCCGCCGGGAAACGAGAACTGCCGGAACAGGCGTTCCATGCCGTCGCGGTCCCGCGCCACGTTCGGGTAGATCTCGCTGTAGGTGCCCTCCAGGTAGGCGTTGGCCACGAGCCCCGGCGCCCCGTGGCCCGGTCCCCAGACCGCGATCAGGTCGAGGTCGCGCTGCCGGATGACCCGGTTCAGGTGCGCGTAGATGAAGTTGAGGCCCGGCGTGGTGCCCCAGTGGCCGAGGAGCCGCGGCTTGACGTGCTCGGGCTTCAGCGGCTCGCGCAGGAGCGGGTTGGCCATGAGGTAGATCTGGCCGACCGACAGATAGTTCGCGGCGCGCCAGTAGGCGTCGATCCGCCCGAGGCTGTCGGGTCCCAGCGGCCCCGGCACGAAGGCCAGGTCGTGCCCGGGGCCCGCCGCGTCGCCGTCGCGCCGCGCCTCGCGGGTGCTCTGCGACTCGCGCCTCACGTCCATGTCGGCCTCCCGGTGGCGGATGCCGGGGATCGTGCAGGCGGCCGGGATCGACGGCGTTGAGGTGGATCAAGGCGGCCCGGGACCGCGTCGGCAGGATGCCTCGCGTCAGCAGGACGGGAGCGAACGATGGCCCTGGTGCTCCGAACCACCTTGATCACGACGGTCGGCCGCGCGCGGGGGCCGGCCTCGCTCAGACCGAAGAACGACGCCGGTCGCCGGGTCGTCGCCGATGCGGCGCGCTACCGGTCCATCGGCAACGACGCCGGTCGCCGGGTCGTCGCCGATGCGGCGCGCTACCGGTCCATCGGCAGCCTGCAGGCGCTGGGGCTCGCCGTCGCGGGCGCGGCGGTGACGCCGGCGCTCCTGTGGCTGGCCCTCTGAGGGACACGGCCGAGCGCGCCGCGTGGTCAGCCCCCGGCGTGCGCGCCGTCGAGGACCGCCTGACACTCGCGTGACGTGGAACGGCTCGCTTCGGGGCGAAATCAGCTTCCACTTCGGCGACGACATACCCTTCAGTGCTCACCGCTGGCCGGAGTTCTTCAACAGCCTGCTAAGGCGGCGAGTTCGTCCCAACCCTTTCGAGGCAACCTGCTCGCGAGTTGCCGGTACGCTGCCAGGATGTCCGCGCCAACTTGGGCGGCTTTGGCCTGAGCGCTTCCCTGACGGCAAGGGTGTCGTCGCCGATCATGTGGATCTCCAGGCTGGGCTGTCCGTCGGGCCGGGCACGGGCATGCGGCCCCGACGCACGGGCAACGACCGCCGGCAGGAAGTTGGATTTGCCGGGTGTGGTCGAAAGGTACGAGCGGCCCGGCCCAGGGCGGGATGAGGGTCGGGCCGCCGGGTGCCTTGGAGGGGTGATCGCCCCGGCCGAGGTCCGAAGTCCCGGCCTGACTCAGACCGGCCGCAGGTGTCTCTGGATCTCGTCGACGGGATGCTTAGTCAGGTCCTTGCCGACTTCAGCGATGATGGCGCTCCGCAGGCGGGCAGACAAGACTTCCCGAAGCTCCGCGAGCGTCCGCGGAGGGGCCACGAGGACCAAGGCCGGGATCGGGTCGACGGTGTCCAAGACCTGCGCGACCTCGCTCGCGAAACGACGCTCCGCGAGGTCGTGCCAGTCCGTCTGCTCGATGGCGCTGCGGCTGCCCCCGAGCCTGACCCGCGGAGGCCTGTCGGTTCCCTGCTCATGGGTCGGCGGGTTCGGTGGCGCCGCGAAGCCCCGCTGCAAACGAAGATCCGCGGCGAGGGGTCCGCCCTCGTTGCGGAGCACCAGGGCCTTGCGGCCGTCGCAGACGAGGACGTAGCCGCCGTGCGGGATCATGAGGCGACGCTGATCGGTCATGGTGTCCTCCCGGGCGTCGCTTCAGTGGCTCATGAGGCAACAGAGAGGGGCATAGGACAGTAGGTCCCGAGTGACGCCACCGAACACCCACTCGCGGAGGCGGCCGTGGCCGTAGGCGCCCGCGACGATCAGGTCGGCCCCGTGCTCGGTGGCCGCTTCGACGAGTGCCTCGGAGGCCGAGGCACCCAGGGCATCGTGTCTGACGCGGATGGCTGAGACGCCGTGCGCCTGGAGGAGACGAAGGGTGTCCTGACCCTCGGAGCCGGCGGCATCGTCGACGGAGACGACGAGGACCTCGGATGCCCGCTTCAGGAACGGAAGCGCGTCCAGCACCGCGCGGCGCGCCTCGCGGGTGTTCTTCCAGGCGACCACGACGCGCTTGGCGTCGAGATGGTCGACGCTTGGCGGCACCACCAATACCGGGCACCCGAGATGCATGACCGCGTCGGCCGGATCGACCGCTAACAGCGCGGGCCCGGGGTCCGTCCCTCGGCCGACCACCACGAGGTCGGCGGCCGCCGCCTGGGCGACCAGGAACGCCCGCGGGAATTCGAGGTTGGAGCGCCACTCGACACGGCTGCGTCCGCCGGCGGCTTCCTCGAAGGCCTCGTGGGCCACCCGGAGGTCGTTCAGGACCGCCTCCTGAATCGAGGAAATGCCGAACGACCCTCCCGGCGTCGGGCCGGCCGGAGCCCAACTATAATCCGGCATCTCCGCCGCGACGCCGGTCAGGCGGGCGTGGAAAGCGTCGGCGAGGTGCGCGGCCAAGCGTACGCGGCTTCGCGCGCCTTCCGACAGGTCCACGGCAACCATGATGCTCGCGTAGGTCATGGAACGTCTCCGGATCGGAAGGCATGGAAGGGCTGCGCGCGGGCCTTGCGGCCTCGCCCATCCCTCTGGTTTCAGCCGAGCGTGAGGCGGTCCTCGACGGCGCACACGCCCGGCGCCGACCACGCGGCAGTCTCGGCGAGGCGGCGCTCGTGCCAGGCGTTGACCTTGCCCTCCAGGACGACCTTCGCGTCCTTGACCGTCACCTTGATCGCGTCGGCCTCAAGTTCGGCGTTGCGCTTGAGCGCCGCCAGGATCTTCGCGCGTACGTCGGGCGCGCTCGCCTTCGGTGCCACCTCGATATTGTTAACGATGCCGGTCACGCCGGCGAGGCGCCGGATAGCCCGATAGGCTTCCTCCTTCTGGTACTGCCAGTCGACCTTGCCGGAGAGCGTCACCCAGCCGGTCTGGACCTTCACCTGCACCGCATCCTTGGGCACTGTCGCGGACCAATCGAGCATTTGCACCGCGCGCTGCGCGAGGTCCTCGTCGCGAGGCGGGGCTTCGCCGCCGAAGCGCACCTTGATCTCCTCGACGACGCCGCGGACGCCGCGGACCTTCTGGGCCACCTTCTCGGCGGCGACGCGCGCCGCGAAGCTGGCGACGTGGCCGCTTAGCGTGACGATGCCCTTATCCACGGCGACGCCGATATGGGCGGCGTCGATGCTGGGGTCGAAGTCGAGTTCGTCTATGACATTCTGGCGGATCAGCTTATCGCCCATCGGAAATCTCCTCGATGAGGGCCAGGTCGCGCCTGGCCGAGCCCGAGGCTATGCCCGGCAGGCGGTCGGACATTGATCCAGCGCAAGCTCTCTGCCGGCCGCGATACGACCGAGCATCGGGCAGGCCCAAGGGCAACCCGAGACGGCGCAGCCGGCGGCCACGGCGGAGACCATGTCCCGGGCATCGAACAGCCGGCCGAGCAGCGGCACGTCCGCGAAGGCCTTCGGGACCCGGGCGTTCCCGGCAATCAGGGCGAAGGGGATGCCCCTCCGGCGAAGGTCGCAGGCGAGCGGGAAGCACGGCCCCTCGTTCAGGTCGACGCTGACCACGGCGAAGTCTGGACGCTTCGCGTCGAGGCTTCCGATGGCATCGCCACCGGTTCCGTAGGGGCCGCTCACCGCACAGCCGGCGTCCGCGAGGGCGTCCTCAAGCCACATGCCCGGCAGCGCCTGTGGCTCGGCGACAAGCACGATCGGCCGCCTCTCACCTGCGTTCGCCCGCATCGCCCGATCCTCATTCCTGGTCGCGATGGGAGGAGGATGGATCCGCCGGGCCGACTCGCCTTGCGCTGGATCAAAGGACGCCGGGGCGCCGCGAGCGGCCGGTGCGCTCAAGCAGATGATGCCGCGGCGTCCTGTCGGATCGAGCGCGCGACCCTCAGGGCCGCGTCAAGGTCGTTGCGGTCCGTCCCGTAGCGCCGCCATAGACCGTCCAACCACGCCGGCAGTCCGGCCTCGGCGTCCAGGATCTCGGAGAACGGGATGATACATGCCGTCGAGCGCCCCGATGCCGTAGCCGGTAACGGCCCATTGCCGCCCTTCCCAGTGCACGGGTTCGGTGAGTCCGTGGCTCATTCCCGCCTCCTCACGCCGCCTGCCCGTCGAGCTCGGCCACCTCGCAGGTGTCGGCCCGCATGCGCCAGTCGACGATACCCGCCGTCTGGCAGAACAGCGCCTGGGCCGCACAGGCGGCGGCAGCCTGCAAGTGGGCGGAGACAACGGTCTGCCGCTGGACGGTGGTGTGTTCGTAACCGCCGTCGTCCGGCACAACCTTAAGGAAGGTGACGAGGTACTTGTGCATGGCGCGCCTCCGATCGCGATGTGGCGGAGACGGTGGGCGCCCGCCGGAGCGGCGGCCTTGATCCAGCGCAAGGCTCGACGCGCGATCATAGACCCGGTGCCGGCGGGGAGAGGCGTTCCCGACCCGGATCGGCCCCGTTGTCGTGGCTTGTCCGCGCGGTTCGAGGCGCGTGCGCCTTGCCGTGCAGTGGCCAGTATCGCTCCATCGCCAGGTAGGTGAACGAGGCCCACCAGCCGATCAGGAGCAGGCCGTTGAGCGCCTCGACGCCGGCGAGCAGCCGGGTATAAGAGGTCGGGAAGTGGTCGCCGAAGCCGAGCGAGGAGGAGGCCACCACCGAGAAGTACAGGCAGCCCTCGAAGGACGTTACCGAAGTGCCTGCAAAGGCGCCGACGCCGAAGCGGAGCACGGGAAGCCAGTAGACGCCGGCGTAGATCCAAACCGCGACGGTGTGCCCGACGAAGGTCATCAGCACTACCGAGGATACGGGCGCAGGGCGGGACCGGGAGCTCGGACAGGTGCTCCGATGACAGCCGCAGCGTCTCGTAGAGCACCAGGATCGTGGTTCTGACGAGGACGACGCTGGCCGTCATGGCGAGGAGCATGCGCGGCCCCGGGTGAGCGCGGCGGCCCGAGCCTGCCCGACAGGGCGAGCGCGTCCTTGGCCTAGCGCTGGTGGGCAGGCGTCGAGGCGCCTTTGACCGAGATCAACGCCGTCCTCCACGGAACGGCATTTCCTCATCGAAGCGCCGCAAACCGGGCGCCGGGATGTGGGAGGTGACCATGGCCGAAGTGCATGTTGCCGAGGAGCTCTGGTCAACGGGGATGCTGCCCGAGGGTATTCTGGAGCGGTGGTTCGTTGCGGACGGAGCGCGTGTGCGGGCCGGAGAGGCCGTGGCGGCCGTGCGCATTGGCGAGGCCCTCCACGACATCGCCTCGCCGACCGGCGGCCGCCTCACGGTCTTGGCGCCCGTCAACGAGGTCGTCGACCCCGGCAGCATCATCGCCGAGGTCTACGCCTGACATCCGGGAGGCAGACCATGTCTCAACCCGACGCGGCCACGTCATCACCGGCTTGGCGGACGCAGGAGATCCTGATCGGCGGCCTGCAGCACGCCGCCGGCGTCGCGCTGGTGCTGGCGGCATGGGTGCTGGTCTTCACTGATCATGCCCGCGCGGCCGGTTCCGCGCTCCTGCCGGGCTTGCTCATCGTCACGCTCTACGGCGCCAACGAGGTCCGCTTCAGGGCGGTGCTCGAAAGGGCGGTGCTGATCGTCGGGGCCTGGACGCTCGTCGCGCCCTGGGCGCTCGGGTTCGCGGCGAACGACGGCGCGACCTGGGCACACGTCGCGCTCGGTGGCGTGGCCATCGCGACCGCCATTGCACTGCTCCGGATCGCGAGGCGGCCATGACGTTTCAGTCGGCCGCCACCCGCGCGGCCGTTCTGGCCGCCTCCCTGGCGGCTTGCACCGGCGCTTCGGCCGCCGGTCCCGAGGAAGACCATCGCGTCCGTGGGTGGGCCATCGCCGCGCAGCTCTGCAGGGAGTGCCACGTGATCGGCCGCGCCTCGCAGCCCGGCGCATTCGCCGGCCCGGCCTTTCTGCGGGTCGCCAACATGCCGTCGACGACCGGTCCGGCGCTCGCGGTGTTCCTGCAGAGCCATCACCAGCGGATGCCGAGCCTGAGGCTCGACCGGGACGAGATGGACGCAGTCATCGACTACATCCTCAGCCTCAAGGCCCGGACGGCCGCGACGCCTCCGGACATCACCTCGAAGGATTGAGGGTGACGCTGCTGCATCCCGTGCTGCTGGCCGATATTGGCGGCACCTAAGCCCGCTTCTCCGTCCTTCCGGAGCCGGGAGGACGTTCAGGCCCAATCCGGAAGGTGCCGACGGCCGGCTTCCCCGGCCCGGTCGACGCCATTCGGGCCTATGTCAACCGACCGGACACGGTCCGGCCGCGCTCGGCCTTCCTCGGCGTCGCGGGGCGGATTACCCCTGGCATCACGCGCCTGACCAACGCGCCGAGGACCCTGGTGGGATCGGCGAGGCGTTCGGTTTGGAAGCGGTGCGGGTGGTCAACGACGACGTGCCGCTCGCCGTCACCGTCCTCGACCCGGACGATCCGGCCGACTTGGCGCGGAACTGGCGCATCGTCTCGGCGCGCGTCTCGTCGGCGCCGCCGCCTGCATGCCGGACTATCCCCGAGGCTATGGCGAGACCGCCGTGCCCATGGGCATGATCGTCGAGGAGATCCGCCAAGCGGCGTTGGACCGGCTCGCGAGCGTCGAGCAGGTTCTTCGGCATGCCTCCTGCCTGAACAACCGCGTCGCGTGGCGCTCGGACCTCGGTTCACCGGCCTCGTTTCTCGAAGGCCAGTTGCGGGCGGCGGACCTCATCGTGGTCGGGCGCTACGCGGATGACGGGGGGGTGACGGTCGGCATGGCCGTCGACGCCGGCGACGACCTTCGGCGATTGGTTTACGCCCTTCAGCCGGCGCCAGGTTTTCGACGCCGGCATCACCAGCTTGAACACCATCAGCTTGGCGCTCGTGGCCGAGAGCGCCCCCTTGGTCCGGACCGTGCGATGGCGGACGGTGGCGAAGACGCTCTCGATCGGGTTCGAGCTGCTGCGGTGATCCCAGTGCTTGGCCGGGAAATCGTAGAACGCCAACAGCCTGTCACGATCCTTGGTCAGGCAGGCGGCGGCCCGAGGGTACTTGGCCCCGTACTTCTCGACGAAGACGGCCAGCGCCGCCTCGGCCGCCGCCCGGGTCGGCGCGCCGTGGGTCTCGCGCAGGTCCGCCTTCATCGCCGGCTGGTCGGATCTCGACACCGTGTCGAGGACGTTGGCCGTCTTGCGGACCCAACACCTCTGGTGAGAGGTGTTGGGGAAGACCTCGTCCAGCGTCGCCCACCGCAATCTCGGGCGCGATCGACAGCCCGCACCGATTCACGTCGGCGAGCAACTCGCGCCAGCTCTGGGCACTCTCAAGCACACCCATCTGGAACCTGGCGAGCTCCGTGCGACCCTCGGGCGTCGCCCCGATCAGCACGAGCATGCAGTCTGCCTGCTCGGCCATCCGCGCCTGCAGATAGACGCCGTCAGCCCAGATGTAGGCGTAGCGGAGCGCCGAGAGATCGCGGCCCTGCCAGCGGGCGTACATATCCGCCCAAGTCGCCGTCAGCCGGGCGATGACGGCGGGGACGGGTCCGTCCCGCGAGCCGATATTGCTGTCGGCTCAGCGGCCATCCAAGCGCCGCGCTGAAACCGCGGCACCATCGCGCTCGTCCCGGTCCCGCGCGGATGGCCTGCACGCCCACCGGCGCGGCAGGCTTCATCCCGGTGCGCAGCGACCTGGACTGAATTACAAACGGCTTGGCTGGATAGATGTCCCCTGGTTAGTGCGTACGTTCGACCGGTGCGCTCCGCCTACGGAGGCATTCCTGCATCCATCTCGTCCCGTCGCATCCACTCGATCAGCAGCACGTAGCCCATGGCCAGCAGAACTGGCCCGACGAACAGGCCGAGAAGGCCGTCAGCAATCATGCCGCCTATGACACCGGTCAAAATGACCGGCATGGGCACTTGCATGCCGCGTCCGAGCAGGAACGGTTTGAGGATGTTGTCGCTGAGCCCGGCGCTGATGGTCCAGCCGAGGAAGATGACCGCCGGTTGTGTCGCCTTCGTCGCGAATACATAGACGATGATCGGCAAGGTCAGGAGAACTGCCGGCACCTGCACGATGCAGAGGAAAAACGTCGCGAGCGTCAGAAGACCGGCGGCTGGAAGCCCGATGGCAAAAAAGCCCGCACCGAGCAGCAACGCCTGGACCGCCGCGACGCCGACGATGCCCAACGCGACGCTGCGGATTGTCGCGACGATCAACGCCGCGAGCTGAGAACCTCGCGCCTTATCACCCGTGATCCGGCCCAAGAATTCCCGCGAAAACGCGGCTGCACCCTCGCCATACGCAATGACCACGGCCGCAATCGCGAACGAGAGAACGAACGAGATTTCGCTGGTCGCCAAGCCCCGCACAGCCGAAAGAAGCCAAGCCACGGGTCTCTTTAGCATCGAACCGTATCTCGCGAGGGCTTGTGGCGCATTAGCGGCAGCAAGTGCCCATGCCTCTGCCAGCTTCTGACCGACCAGCGGCACGCGGGCGAGCCAATTCGGGACAGGCGGCAAGGCCATCGCCTGATTCTGAACGTCCAACAGGAAGGCGTAGATTGAGGATCCGGCCGACGTCACGACTGCAATCGTCGGAATGGTGACGATGGTACCACCGACGAGCCCGATCAGCAGGGCTGACCAGCGATCCCCAATCCGGCCGAGCAATCGGGCATGCATCGGATACAGCATCACGGCCAAGATCGCTGACCAGATCAGGACTTCGTGCAGCGGAAGGATGATGCGGCTACATGCATAGATCAGCGCTGCAGTCAGTCCGATCCGAATTGCGGTATCAAGCAACGTAGCCCGTGAGTGTTCGCGGTCAGAGCCGGGCGCACGCGGATCCATCCTATCCTGCCCCAGTTACACGGGCCGCTAGGGCGCCGGTATTTCGCTCGTCGAGCGCGCAGTGAATCGTGCCGCACACAGTTGCATAAGCCGAATCCGGCAATCATCCGGGCCGCTCCAGACGATCTCCGGCGTTGTTCCTGCGCGATATCCCCGAAATTTCATAGCCTATGCCCACGGACGAACTCTTCTTTGCGCTAGATCAACGTCCTGTGCGCAACGGTCCATGCGCCAAATCTCATCCATCGAGCGGCTACGACTGGAGTGCCGATGTGTCACGTTCGATCAAGCGAAAGTTCTGAGAACCGCTAAATCTACGGGCCGCAGCCTCACAAGGAGACCGAGGCTTGGTCAAGAACCGCTTCATCACGCTCTTGCTAACCGTCATACTGGCCGCCGGCCTCAGTCCGTCGGTTCGCGGCGAAGGTGAGCCCAGTCCGGCCCTGGCGGTCGGAACCGTCACGGCGCAGCACAGGGCCTTGGACAAGGCGCTGGATTTTGTCGGCCGGGTCGAGGCGGTGGGGCGCGTCGAGGTGCGCGCCCGCGTGACCGGCTATCTCGACGCGGTCCTCTTCAAGGAGGGCGACCCGGTCAAGGCCGGAGCCCCCCTCTATCGGATCGAGCGCGACCTGTTCGTGGCCGCCGTCAAGCAGGCCGAGGGCGCACTGGAGCGCAGCAGGGCCGCCCAGGCTCTGGCCGCCATCCAGCTGCAGAGGGCGCAGGAGCTGCTCGACCGCAATTCGGGAACCGTCGTGGCCCGCGACCAGGCACGGGCTGCCCTCGATCAGGCGAAGGGCGCCGTCACGGGCGACGAAGCCAATCTCCAGACCGCCCGCATCAACCTCGGCTATACCGACATCACGGCCCCGATCGCCGGCCAGATCGGCCGCACGAGCGTGACGAAGGGCAACGTGGTCGGACCCGACAGCGGGCTACTGACCACGATCGTCAGCCAGGACCCGATCTACGTCACCTTCCCGGTGAGCCAGCGTGAGTTCCTGCGCTACCAGCAGGGTGCGAAGAGTCCGGACCGCAGCAAGGTCGGGGTCCGGATCCGGTTCCAGGACGGCTCGGAATACGGCCAGCTGGGCCGGGTCGATTTCGTCAATATCAGCGTCGACCGCACGACCGATACGGTCCTGGTCCGCGCCGTCATGCCGAACCCAGCGGGTGCATTGCGCGACGGGCAGCTGGTCCGGGTCGCGCTGCAGATCGGCAGGCCCGAGCAGAAGGTCGTGGTGCCGCAAGCGGCGCTCATCGCCGACCAGGGCGGCGTCTACGTCTTCGTCGTCGAGGACGGGCGGGCCGTGACCCGCCGCGTCAAGCCAGGGCCCGGCGGGACCGGCCCGGATACCGTCATCGACGAGGGCCTGTCGGGCGGGGAACTCGTCATCGTGGACGGCTTGCAGCGCGTGCGGCCCGGGATCGCCGTTCAGGCGAACCCGATCGCCCCGTCAGCCAGCGGAATCTGAGGCCATGTTCTCGGCGATCTTCGTCGACCGGCCGCGCCTCTCGGTGGTCATCGCCATCGTCACGTCGATCGCCGGGGCGCTGGCGCTGTTCACCATCCCGGTGGCGCAGTACCCCGATATCGTACCGCCCCAGGTTTCGGTGACGACGACCTATCCCGGCGCCTCCGCCGAGGTTGTGGAATCCACGGTCGCACAACCCATCGAGTCGCAGGTCGTGGGCGTCGACAAGATGATCTACATGAAGAGCGTCAGCGGCAACGACGGCAGCTATACGCTCACCGGGTCGTTCGAGCTCGGCACCGATCCGGACATCAACGCCGTCAACGTCAACAACCGGGTCCAGATCGCCCTGGCCAAGCTGCCCGAGGACGTGCGCAAGCAGGGCGTCACCGTCAAGAAGAAGTCCTCAGCGCTACTCGGCGTGCTGGCGGTCTACTCGCCCAAGGCCATGCAGGACCCGCTCTTCATCTCGAACTACGTCACGATCAACCTGCTCGACCGGATCAAGAGCACGCCCGGCGTCGGCGACGCGACACTGTGGGGGCCTCAGGATTACGCGATGCGGGCCTGGGTGCGGACCGACCAGCTCACCGGCCTCAACCTCACCACGGGCGACGTCATCGCGGCTCTGCGGGCGCAGAACGTGCAGGCGCCGGTGGGGCGGATCGGCGCCCGCCCGATCTCCGACGAGCAGCAGCTCCAGCTGAGCATCCAGACGCAGGGACGCCTGAACTCCGCGGAGCAGTTCCGTACCGTCATCCTGCGCACGAACCCGGACGGGTCCGTGCTGCGGCTCGGCGACGTCGCCCGGGTCGAACTCGGCGCCGCCAACCTCGACCGGGAGACGCGTCTGAACGGCAGCCCGGCCACCGTCATCGCGATCTATCAGTCGCCCGGGGCGAACGCCCTAGCGACCCTGAAGGAGGTCGAGCGGCGGGTCGGGGAGCTGGCGAAGGCCTTCCCCGAGGGGCTCACCTGGAAGGTGACCTATGACCCGACCGCCTTCATCACCGAGACGGTCCGCGAGGTCCGGAAGACCCTGGTCGAGGCCTTCGTGCTCGTCGTCGTGGTGGTATTCCTGTTCCTCGGCAGCCTGCGCGCGACGCTGATCCCGACGCTGGCCGTGCCGGTCAGCCTGATCGGGACCTTCATCGCCCTGAAGGCGGTGGGTTACTCCGCGAACTCCGTCTCGCTGCTCGCCCTGGTGCTCGCCATCGGGATCGTGGTCGACGACGCCATCGTGGTCGTCGAGAACGTCGAGCGCGTGATGGAGGAGCATCCGGAGCTGTCGCCGCGGGAGGCCACCAAACGGGCGATGAGCGAGATCACGGCGCCGATCATCGCCATCACCCTGGTCCTGCTCTCGGTCTTCGTGCCGGTCGCCTTCGTGCCCGGGATCTCGGGCGAGCTGTTCCGGCAATTCGCCGTCGCCGTCGCCGTCGCGATGCTGATCTCGGCGCTGAATGCGCTGACCCTGTCGCCAGCTTTGTGCGGCGTGCTGCTGCGGCCCCACCACGGCCCGCGCCGCGGCATCATGGGCGTCGTCATGCGGGCGATCGACTGGGTGCGCGACGGCTACGGCGCGGTCGTCGCGCGGATCGTCCGCATCTCGGTGATCGGCCTCGTGCTTGCCGGCGCGGCAGCCTACGGCGCGATGCAGCTCGCAAAGATGACACCCACGGGCTTCCTGCCGGAGGACGACCAGGGCGCCTTCTTTGTCGTGGTGCAACTCCCCGAAGGCGCAGCGGTCGGGCGGACCTCCGAGGTGGTCGCCAAGGCCGAGGAGCTCCTGCGGCAGGAGCACGTGGTCGCCGACACGACATCGGTGATCGGTCTCAATTTCATCGACAACTACTCGCAAGGCAACGCTGCCTTCCTGGTCGTGACCCTCAAGCCCTTCGAGGACCGCACCGGCGCCGGGGACGGAGCGGCGGCCGTCATCGCGCGGCTCGGCCGGCGATTCCGAGAGATCCCGGGCGGGACCGTAGTTCCTCTGGCACCGCCGCCGATCATCGGTCTCGGCACCGGCGGCGGCTTCGCCTACGTCTTGGAGGATCTGCGCGGCGGCGACCCTAAGGACCTCGCCCAGGTCGTGCGCGGGCTGATCGTGGCGGCCAACGAGGAACCGAAGCTCAACCGCGTCTTCAGCACCTTCTCGGCCACGAACCCATCGGTGTTCCTCGATATCGACCGCGACAAGGTCCAGATCCTCGGCGTGCCCCTGGACAACGTGTTTCAAGCGCTGCAAGCCTCCCTCGGCGGCTACTACGTCAACGATATCAACCTGTTCGGCCGTACCTGGCAGGTTCAAGTCCAGGCCGAGGCGGCCGATCGGACGCGGATCGACGACATCTACCGCATCAACGTGCGCAACAAGGACGGCGAGATGGTGCCGCTGCGCTCGCTGGCGGAGGCGCGGATCGTGGTCGGGCCGCCCGCTCTGATCCGCTACAACAACCTGCGGGCGGTCACCGTGCAGGGCTCTCCGGCGCCCGGAGTCTCATCGGGTCAGGCGCTCGCCACCATGGAGGCGGTCGCTGGCAGGACCTTGCCGGCGGGGTTCGCGGGCGAGTGGACCGATACGGCGTTCCAGGAGAAGCGGGCCGAGGGCAAGACCGCCATCATCCTGGGATTCGCGGTCCTGTTCGCGTTCCTGTTCCTGGTCGGCCTCTACGAGAGCTGGACGATACCCGTGCCGGTGCTGCTGTCGGTCACCGTCGGAATCCTGGGCGCCTACGCGGCGATGGTCTGGGGCGGCCTGACCCTCGATCTCTACGCGCAGATCGGCATGGTGGTGCTGATCGGCCTAGCCGCCAAGAACGGAATCCTGATCGTCGAGTTCGCCAAGGAGCAGCGCGAGCGGGGCGTGCCGCTCCACGAGGCCGCGACCGAGGGCGCGCGCCTGCGCTTCCGGCCCGTGATGATGACCTCCTTCGCCTTCGTCCTCGGCCTGTTCCCGCTCGTGATCGCCGCCGGCGCCTCGCAGCTCGCCCGGCGCAACGTGGGGACGCCCGTCTTCGGGGGCATGATCGCCGCGTCCTTCCTCGGGATCTTCGTGATCCCGCCCCTCTACGTGCTGTTCCAGAGCCTGCGCGAGCGAGCCTGGGGGCTCATGGGCGCGAGAGGTGAGCGGCCCGACGCGGCGGAGCCGGCCGGAGCGCAGGAGCACATGCCGGCCGAGTGACCGCCACGCGGTCGTGCCGGGCAGACGGGGAGGCCGAACTGTGACGGACGATGCCACGCGGGCACGGGAGCCCGAACAGGACGACGAAGCCGCCGACGACGGGCAGGCGCACCCCAAGCTCAAGCGCAAGGCGTACGAGCGGGAGCTGCGCGCGCTGCAGGTGCAGCTCTGTCACCTGCAGGACTGGGTCAGGCAGACCGGCGCGCGCATCATCGTGGTCTTCGAGGGACGCGACGCCGCCGGCAAGGGCGGCACGATCAAGGCCCTCACCGAGCGGGTGAGCCCGCGGGTGTTCCGCGTGGCCGCGCTGCCGGCACCCTCCGACCGGCAGAAGACCCAGATGTTCATGCAGCGCTACATCGAGCACTTTCCGGCGGCCGGCGAGATCGTGATCTTCGACCGCAGCTGGTACAACCGCGCGGGCGTCGAGCGCGTCATGGGCTTCTGCGGCGACGCGGACCTTCGCCGCTTCCTCGATCTCTGCCCGCGGATCGAGCGGTTCATCGTCGGCGGCGGGACGCAGCTGATCAAGTTCTGGCTCGAAGTCGGCCGGAAGGAGCAGAAGCGCCGCTTCCTGGCCCGGATCGACGATCCCGTCCGGCAGTGGAAGCTCAGCCCGATGGACCTCGAATCCTACAGCCGCTGGTACGCGTACTCGCTGGCGCGCGACGAGATGCTCGCCGCGACCGACATCGACGAGGCGCCCTGGTACATCGTGCGCTCGGACGACAAGCGGCGGGCCCGGCTCAACTGCATCGCCCACCTGCTCCACCTGATCCCCTACAAGGCGGTAGGGCGCGAAGCCGTGACCTTGCCGAAGCGCGTCAAGGACAACGCCTACGACGACACCCTCCGACACGGCCATTTCGTTCCGGAGCTGCACTGAAGGGGTGCGTGCGCGCGAAGGTCGGTCTGTCAGAGCCCGAGGCCGGCCTTGAACTCTTCGAGGCGCGCGATCGAGACGTCGAATCCGGCCCGGATCGCCGCGTCGCGGGTGGCGTCGCGCTGCGTCTGAAGCAGCAGGATCTCGTCGTCGATCTGATCGCCGGTCAGCTCCTCGACGGCGAGGATTCGCTCGGCCAGGATCGTGACGCGCCGGGCCGTGATCTGGGCCAGGGCGCCACGCACGAAGGCGCGGCGGCCGGTTCCGGCGGCATCGATCGCGAACACGATGCCGGGGTGCAGCGCCGTCACGAGGTGCTGGTGCCCGGGCATGACCGTCATGTCGCCCTCGACGCCCGGAAGGACGACGGAGCGGACCTCGCCCGCGAAGACGACCTGCTCGGGAGAGATGAGTTGGGCGAAAAGTTCGGCCATCGTGCTGCGCTCCGTCGCGTGCGGGCGCGCCGGCACTGGGGCCGGTGCGCGTCACGCCATGATGCTGAGGCCGCCGTCCACGTACACGGTCATGCCCGTCAGGTGGGCGGCGTAGGGGGTCGTCAGGTAGGCCGCGGTGAGGCCGACATCGTCGATGTCGACCAGCTCGCCGATCGGTGCGCGCTGCACGGCCTCCGCCAGCAGCACGTCGAAGTCCTTGAGGCCGGAGGCCGCCCGCGTCTTGAGGGGGCCGGGCGAGACCGCGTGGACACGGATCGCTCGGCAGCCCAGCTCGTAGGCGAGGTACCGGACCGCGCTCTCCAGAGCCGCCTTCACGGGACCCATCAGGTTGTAGTTCGGGACGACCTTCGTGGCGCCGTGGTAGCTCATGGTCAGGAGCGTGCCGCCGTCCCGCATCAGGGGTGCGGCGAGCCGCGCCATGCGGATGAACGAGTGGCAGGACACGTCCATGGCGATCTTGAAGCCCTCGGACGAGCTGTCGACGAGCCGGCCCTGAAGATCCGCTTTCGGCGCGAAGGCGATGGAGTGCAGGGCGATGTCCAGGCTGCCCCAGGTCTCGGTCAGCTGGTGGAACAGGGCTTCGAGGTCGCCGTCGCTCTGGACATCGCAAGGGGCCAGGACCGAAGCCCCGAGCTCCCGCGCCAGGGGCTCGACGAACGGCTTCGCGTGCTCGTTCAGGTAGGTCAGGGCCAGCTCCGCTCCGAGCTTGCGGAAGACCCTGGCACAGCCATACGCGATGGAATGCGCGTTCGCGACGCCGATCACGAGGGCGCGCTTGCCGGCCAGCGCGTTGCCGTCAGGGATCCGTGTCATCGGCGTGCCCTCTGCGACCCGTCCGGGCGGGTGCGGCGCCCGGGCGCCTGCGGTGTGGCGCCGGCCGCGGCGACCGGCGCGGGAAGGGGCTCCGGTGCCAGCAGGCGCCGGAACTCGGGCATCAGCGCCGTCTGCGCGGCGGCGAAGTCCACGTGCTGGGCGAGCCGCTCCAGGATCTCCAGGAGCCGTCGACGCTCCTCCGCGGTCCGCACGAGCCTCGGCAACGTCGCGAGGGCGCGTTCAGGGTCGTGCTGGACGATGTAGGATTGCTGCCGGACGATCCGGCGCGCTACCTCGGCCGGCCGATCGAGGAGGCCGATCTCCTGGCCGACGCGTTCGCGGATGCGCTTGGCGGTCGAGAGCCGCTTCTCGCGGCTCCCGCGGCGGGCGATGAGCAAGCCTGCCCGGACGGCGGCTTCGGCCAATCCGCCCTCCTCGATCCGGACGAGCGCCTCCGCGACGGCCGACGGTTCGCCCGCCGCCTCCGAAGCGGCGCTCGCGCCCGGTTCGGCGGGAGCCGCGAGGCTGGCCGGGCCGTAGACCGCGTAGAAAGTGTTCTCCACCGCGGCGTCGCGCAACTGCCGATACAGGTCCCAGGCGGCCGAGATGCCGGCCGCCGCGAGCCGCTCGGTGGCGACGCTCGGACCGGCCTCGTCGCGGGGTGCCCGATGCGCCCGCGCGAACGCCGCCCATCCCTTCACAGGCGCCAGCCACGGGTTCAGGTCCGAGATCGCCCAGCGCCGCGCCCGGAGCGGGTGGAGCGCGCGCGCGGCCCGTGCGGTCTCCGGCGGGATCAGGGCCGCGAGCAGCGGATGCGCGAACGTCTCGTAGAGCGCGGCATTCAGCTGCGAAACCCGCTCGACGGCGCCGAACGGGATCTCGTCCCGCCGGGCGTATTTCTGCAGCGCCTGCAGATCTTCGACCCGCCGCTCCGCCAGCACCACATCGTACCGGGCCGCTCCGTTCGCGTGCGTCTCTTCGATCCGCATCCCGTAGAGGCCCGGCGGCAGGTGCTCGATATATTCGAGCAGGTCGACGATCTGGGCGTGCTCGCGCCGCGCGACGGCCGCCGAGACGAAGATGCCGAGATGCCCGACGCTCTCGTGCATCAGCCCCACGATCACCTGACCGCTCGCCTTGAGAGCCTCGGTCGTCGGGTAGAGATCGGCGATCCAGTTGAAGGCCTGCTGCGGCGGCGTGATGTTGTCTCCGAGCGACGCGAACAGGATGATCGGCACGCGGATCGCGCGCAGGTCGAAGGTTTTGCCCTTGGCCCACTCGGCGCGGCCCGCGGCGAGGCGGTTGCCGACGAACAGGTTGTCGACGATCCAGCGGATCTCGTCCCGGTTCATGAGGAAGTAGCCGCCCCACCAGCGCTCGAAATCGAGGTAGCGCTCCGGTTCGGTGTCGATCTTGGAATAGAGCGTGTAGTTCTTTCCGAAGAACGTGTTGGCCGGATTCAGGTACTCGAAGTTGTCGACGAGGTGGGCGCCGTCGAATTTGCCACCGCCCAGATCGCTCGCGAGCAGTGCCGTCCAGCTTCCACCGAGCATGCCGCCCGCGTAGCGCATCGGGTTCTCGGCGTCGTTGCCGGCCCAGTAGGACATCGGGGCCCCGTTCACCACGATGGGACCTGCCCCATCGGGGTCGAGCGCGCCGACCAGCATGGCGGCCCAGCCGCCCTGGCAATTGCCGACGATGACCGGCTTGCCGCGGGTGGCATGCCGCGACCGTACGAGGCGCACGAACGCGGCTTCCGCCCGCGCGACATCGGCAAGGGTCTGCCCATCGACTGGGTCGGGAAAGAAGATGACCACGTAGACGGGATGCCCCGCCCTGAGCGCCACCCCGACCTCGGATTCGGCCTTGAAGCCCCCGATCCCGGGCCCGTGGCCGGCCCGAGGGTCGATGATCACGAAGGGTCGCTTGTCGGGATCGGTGCGCGTGCCCGGCGGCGGCGCGATGCGCGCGAGCGCGTAGTTGACCGGGCGCTCAAATGTCCGGCCATCGGCCACGATCTCCCAATCGAAGGCCAGCAGGGGCGGCTTGCCGGCCTTCTCGTGGTCCAGCCACGCATTGCCGCGCTGCCGGAGCGTGTCCCAGAACAGCAGCGACCGCTGGGGCAAGTCGGTCCAGTACCGCGCGGCGTCGCTCCAGGCCTGAAGCGGCGTGAGCGGCCGAGCCGCGTCGAGCCACGTCCAAGCCGCCCGACCCATCGTGTCGAGGTAGGTCTGCGCGGCCGCCGCGCAGCGGCCCTGGTAAACATCCGCGATGTGTCTCTGCAGCGCGAAGAGACTGAGACGTGCAGAGTGCTCACCTGCGGAAGCGGAAATCCGTGTCTGCTCTTCGGTCATGATTGCCGTCCCGAGCCGTCCTGGACATCACACGCGGGGTTTTTCCCAGGTGAGAAAGAAGCCCACGTCACCCGGCATGCCGTCCGGCCAGTCGACGATCATCGCCGACAAGCCGTAGCCGAGGGGCTGCAATCTCTCGCGCCAGAACTCGTACGCTTGACGCGGCCGGCCGGTCAGGGTGTCGGGCCAGTCCGACTCCGTATTGTTGATCGCCCGCCCGCCGTCGCTGCACATCGCGTTCGGAAAGCGCATCACCAGCAGCTCGTTCTTGCCCTGCTCGGCCGCGATCCGCAGCTTGTGCAGGAGCGGCCGCGTGATCTCATGGACGCGCTCGGGCGTGAGTTCGATGGTCTTGGACAGGGTCTTGATCAGCTCGGCCCGCGCCTTGCTCGCCTGATCCTCGGCCTTGATGTCCTTCATGGCTTTGGCGGCCTTCAACTTGGCCGTGTACGCACCGAGTTCGGCGGCGGACATGAAGGTCTCGTCGGCGAGTTCGAGATCGGTCGGCGGCTTGGTCTTCAACGCTTCCATGGCGATCTCCCGTTGCTCATAGGGCCGGCTGCGGCCGGCTGCGGCCGTGCTGGGCCAGCACCGCGCGCGTGCCGCGCGCGATCATCAGCTCCTCGTCCGTCGGGATGACCCAGGCGGTGGGCCCGGGGCCGCGGGTCAGGCGCGGGCCGCCGGACGCGTTGGCCGCCTCGTCGAGCGCGAACCCCGCCCAGGCGGCGCCCCGCAGGACCTCGGCGCGGGTGGCGGCGTCGTTCTCGCCGATGCCGGCGGTGAAGATGAGGGCGTCGATGCCGCCCAGCGCCGCCACCAGCGAGCCGAGTTCCCGTCCGATCCGGTAGACGAACAGGTCGATGGCGCGGCGGGCATCGGGGTCGCTCGCCGCGACGCCGCGCAGCGTGCGCATATCGTTCGAGATCCCCGAGACGCCGAGCAGCCCCGACTGGGTGTAGAGCATGCGCTCCGCCTCGTCCGGACCGAGCTTCATCTCGCGCAGCATGTAGAACACGATGCCGGCATCGAGGCTGCCGCAGCGCGTGCCCATGGGCAGGCCGTCGAGGGCGGAGAAGCCCATCGTGGTCGCGACGCTGGCGCCGCGATCCAGGGCGCACAGGCTGGCGCCGTTGCCGAGATGCGCGACGATCACGCGTCCCGCGGCGAGGGCGGGGTCGAACGCCGCCAGCACCGAGGCGATGTAGGCGTAGGACAGGCCGTGGAAGCCGTAGCGCCGGACGCCGCGCTCGATCATCGCGTGCGGCACGGCGAACAGCCGGGCGATCTCCGGCTGGCCGGCATGGAAGGCCGTGTCGAAGCAGGCGATCTGTGGCAGGTCGGGGAGGCGCCGCTGCAGGATCCGGATCGGCTCGAGGCTGTGCGGCTGGTGAAGGGGGGCGAGCGGCACCAGCCGCTCGAGGGCTTCCAGGACCTGGGCGTCCACCCGCACGGGCTCGGCATAGGTCGCGCCGCCGTGGACGATCCGGTGCCCGGCGGCGATCAGCCGAAAGCCGCCGCTCTGCGCCCCGAGCCACGCGGACACGTGCAGCAGCGCAGCCTCGTGACCGAACGCCGCCCCACGATCGAACCTCGCCTCCTCCACCACCGCGCCGGTGCCGTCTCGGATGACCAAGTGGGCGGACCCGCCGAGGCCTTCGAACAGGCCCCTGAAGAGTCGGCGCGGGCCCTCGTCATCGCCGGACGCGAAGACCTGGAACTTGAGGCTCGACGAGCCCGCATTCAGCACGAGCAGGACCGGGGTCATCGGCTAGACCTCGGGCAGCAGATGCGCGGTCCGCTGCGCGGCCGCGAACAGGGAGGCGACCGCGCAGGAGGCGAGCCGCGTCACGCGGGAATCGGCCCGGCTCGTCAGGATGATCGGGACCCGGGCCCCGAGCACGATGCCGGCGGCATCGGCGCCGGCCAGGAAGGTCAGACTCTTGGCCAGCATGTTGCCGGCTTCGAGATTGGGAACGACGAGGATGTTGGCGTGGCCGGCCACGGGTGAGCGGATCTTCTTGATCCGGGCCGCACCGAGGTCGATGGCGTTGTCGAGGGCGAGCGGCCCGTCCAGCACGGCTCCCGTGATCTGCTCCCGGTCGGCCATCTTGCAGAGGGCGGCGGCATCGAGCGTGGAGGGCACCTTCGGGGTGACGGTCTCCACGGCCGAGACGATGGCGACCCGAACCCTTTCGACGCCCAGGGCATGCGCGAGATCGATGGCATTCTGCGTGATGTCGCGCTTCTCCTCGAGCGTCGGCGCGATGTTGATCGCGGCGTCCGTCACGATGAGGGGCGTCGCATGCGCCGGCACGTCCATGACGAAGCAGTGGCTGATGCGCCGGGCGGTCCGCAGGCCGCTGTCGGAGCGGACCACGGCGGCCATGAGCTCGTCGGTGTGGAGGCTGCCTTTCATCAGCGCCTCGGCCTCGCCGGCGCCCACGAGGCCGACCGCCCTGGCAGCGGCGTTGTCGCTGTGCGCGGCCTCCACGCTGCGATACGCCGTGATGTCCGCGCCGAGAGCGACCGCGGCAGCGCCGATCTTGCGTGGTGGGCCGATTAGGATGGGCTCGATGATTCCGAGCGCGGCGGCTTCGAGGGCCCCCCCGAGCGAGGCCTCATCGCAGGGGTGAGCAACCGCCACCCGCAGCTTCGGAAGTGCCTTGGCGGCCGCAATCAGGCGGTCGTACTTGTCGTGGCGGCGGGGTTCCACCGATGGCCGCTCGGAAGACAAGGTCGGCACCATCATTCCTCCTGGCGCAACGCAGACATACGCCGCCTCGGCAGATGGTCACCTGAGCGAGATCCAGGGATTCAGTACCACTGCCTCGAAGACGACCCGCAGTGTATGGCTGCCGATCCTGCCTGCTTGATCGGCTGAGACAGCTCATCGGCCCTACCGCATTAGGATTTTTATCCAATTCATTAAATTGAGATCAGTCGGCGAACGGTGCTAATAGCTGGCAACGAGCACAATGACCTGACCGGCTGGCTTTGGACCGGACTGATTGAGAGGATCAGCCAGGACCGAAGGAGTCGGACATGCGGCGAGGTCAGAAGACGAACGCGGAGCAGGTGGTATTGAAGCTGCGCCAGATCGAGGTGCAGACAGCCCAGGGCAAGAGTTTGTCACTGGCGTGCAAGGAGGCGGAGATCTCCGAGCAGAGTTATTATCGCTGGCGCAAGGAGTACGGCGGCCTCCAAGTCGACCAGGCCCGGAAGATGAAGGACCTGGAGCGCGAGAACGCGCGGCTGCGGCGGCTCGTGGCTGACCTGTCCCTGGAGAAGCAGGTGCTAGCGGACGTCGCCTCGGGAAACTTGTAGCCCCCGAGCGGTGCCGGCAGGCGGTCGACGGCATCCGGGAGAAGTACGGCCTCTCGGAACGTCACGCCTGCCAAATCGTCGGTCAGCACCGCGGCACGCAACGCTACGTGCCGACCGTGCTGGCGGACGAGGATGAGTTGACCCGCGCCATCATCGCCCTGGCGTCCGAGTACGGACGCTATGGCTATCGCCGCGTCACCGCGCTGCTGAAGGCAGCAGGGTGGCAGGTGGGCAGGGATCGGGTTCAGCGCATCTGGCGTCGCGAGGGGCTGAAGGTCCCGCAGAAGCACCGGCCGCGCAGCCGGCTTTGGCTGAATGACGGCTCGTGCGTGCGACTACGGCCGCTCCACCGCAACCACGTCTGGAGCTTCGACTTCGTGCGAGCGCGGACCCACGGCGGACGCTCGCTCCGGGTCCTGACGCTGATCGACGAGCATAGCCGGGCTTGTCTGGCGCTGAAGGTGGCGCGACGCATCAACAGCGTCGGCGTGATCGAGACGCTGGCCGACGCCATGTGCCTGCACGGCATCCCGAAGCACATCCGCTGCGATAATGGCCTTGAGATGATCTCGAAGGCGCAGCGCAAATGGGTCGCCAAAGCTGGCTCGCAGATCCAGTACATCGCACCCGGCTCGCCGTGGGAGAACGGGTACTGCGAGAGCTTCAATGGAAAGCTTCAGGATGAGTGCCCGAGACAGGAGATCTTCTACTCGCTGAAGGAGGCACAGATCGTGATCGGTCTTTGGCAAATTACCTACAACCGCGTCCGGCCGCACTCGTCCCTGGGCTATCGGCCGCCCGCGCCTGTCAGCTACCCGGATCTGGCCTTCCGGCTACCCATGGCAGCGGCTATGCAGTAGCCTCCCACCCGGCTCGGTCCAAAATACCGGTCAGGTCAGGTGGGGCTTTTGAAGCCCAGTGCCGAGTGACGGCGGCAGGGATTGTAGAAGCCATCGATGTAACGGGCCAGCGCGATGGTGGCCTCGGCTCGCGTCTGGAACGCGGTGCGCCAGACCAATTCGCTCTTCCGTGTCTTGAAGAACGTCTCGACCATCGCGTCATCATAACAATTTCCCTTGTCGGACATCGATATTACGATGCCATGTCCTCGTAATCTCTCCTGATACTCATTCGAACAGTACTAACTGCCGCGGTCGGAATGATGCAATAAACCTAGGGTGTGAACCGAACCAAGCCGTTGCGGGGTCTGTCGTTTTGTGATTCCAGGCGGCCGTTCTGCGGCCTGGAGGCGGTGATGGCGGACCTGTTCTGGCTCTCGGATGAGCAATGGGCGGTGATC
>NZ_JBKFAV010000041.1:0-56128 GCF_053345825.1 Methylobacterium sp. C33D | reverse complement strand
CCCGCCCGGCCGGGCCGCGCGGGCGCGGCGCCGACGCGGCACTCGGCCGGCGCCCAGCGGCGCACGATGGCCAGCGCCGTGCGGCGGCCGTAGTCGCGGTAGTAGCGCCGCAGCAGGCTCGCGGCGGCGTCGGCGCCGTCGGCCAGGGTGGCGAAGGCGGTGTGGCCCTCCCCGTCGGCGCCGATCTCGCCGGGCCAGCGGGCGGACTTGATGCACCAGCCGTTGTTGAGCCGCACGCAGCGGGCGACGTAGGGCGGGTCGTCGGCCAGCGAGGCCGTGACCGCCAGCGCCCGCGGCGTCAGCTGCGCGCCGGTCTGGGCGTGCCAGTTGGACACGGAGCGGGTCGCGGGATCGAAGCGCGGGGGCTGGCTGTCCGCCGGGGCGGAGGCGGAGGCGGAGGCGACGGCGCTGGGCGGCAGGACGCGAACGAGGGCGTCCGCGCCGGCCTCGGCGTGCGGCACCAGGGTCGTGATCAGGATCAGCGCGTTCAGCAGCACGCGGTCGGGCCTTCGCGTCGGCGGACGGGCTCGATGCGGACGCGCGTCACGGGTTGAGAACCCTGAGCGCGGCCTCGTGCAGCCGCGGGTCGCCGGCCGCGATCACGCGACCGCCGCCGGCGGCGGAGCCGCCGTCCCAGGCCGTGACCCGGCCCCCCGCGCCCTCGACGATCGGGATCAGCGCGACGATGTCGTAGGGTTTGAGCCCGGCCTCGACCACGAGGTCGATCTGACCGGACGCCAGCATGCAGTAGGCGTAGCAATCCGCGCCGTAGCGGGACATCCGCACCTGGCCTTCCAGCGCCCGGAAGCGCTCGGCCTCGTCGCCGGCCGCGAACAGCCGGGGATCCGTGGTGGCCAGGATCGCCTGGGCGAGGTCCCCGCAGCGGCGTGTGCGCAGGGTCCGCTCGCCCGCCGGCGCGCGGAGCTTCGCGCTGCGCCCGTCCCCGGTGAAGCGCTCCGCGAGGTAGGGCTGGTGCATCATGCCCCGCACCGGCACGCCGTTGCGGGTCAGCCCGATCAGGGTGCCCCAGGTCGGCAGGCCGCCGATGAAGGCGCGGGTGCCGTCGATCGGGTCGAGGACCCAGACGCACTCGGCGTCGGTGCGCTCCGCGCCGAACTCCTCGCCGAGGATGCCGTGGCCCGGGAAGGTCTGGCCGATCATCGCCCGGAGGACGACCTCCGCGGCCCTGTCCGCCTCGGTGACCGGATCGAACGGCGCCCCGCCGCGGGCCTTGTCGTCCAGGCCGAACTGGGCGCGGAAGAACGGCAGGATCGCCTTCCCGGACGCGTCCGCGAGGTCGTCCATGAACCGGCCGAGTTCGACGACGCTCATCCGTTCCGTCCCCTGTTCCGCCCGAAGGCCGCGCGGCCGACCGGCCCGTCCCGACGAAGCCGGCGCGCGGCCCCGCCCGTCAAGCCCCCGTCTCCCCGTATCCTCGACTCACGCCCCGGCCGGGGCCGGCAGACGCGCCGCCGCGTCCCGGTCGTCGGCGGCGCTCTCGGCCGCACCGCCCGACCGGCCTTCCGCCGCCGCCGCCGCCGCCGCCGCCGCGCAGGTCGCGTCCTCCTGCGCGGCCGCCAGGATAGCCTCGACGGCCTCGCGCAGCGATCCCACCTGCGCGTCGGCCTCGGCGGCGCCCCCCGGCCCGCCGGCGAGGCGGCGGGCGCCGCCGTCCTGGGCGAGCCACAGGCCGAGCAGGACCGGCACGCCGGGGACCCGGCTCCGCAGCCGGCGGATCAGCCGGCGCAGGTGCGTCGGCTCGCCGTCGAGCGCCAGAGAGACCACGCAGGCGATCCGCGCCGGCCCGGCCTCGAACCGGCCGATCCGCACGGAGGCCGTCTCGGCGAAGGGGACCGCGCGGACGCCGAGGCCGCGCTTCTCCAGGATCTGCGCGAGGATCGCGGCCGCGGCCTCGTCCAGGAAGCCACGCCCCGCCACGCACAGCACCGCGCCCGCGCGCGTCCAGGCGGCGGGCAGCGCCTCCGGGGCCGGTCCCATCGGGAGCGGGCTGCAGGCGCTCTCCTCGCCATCGGCCGTCGCCCCCGCGACGGCGTCGCTCCGGTCGGAGAGGTCGGCGATCAGCTCGGTGAGCGCGGACCGCATCGCGCCCTTCTGCTGCGCGGTCAGCACCCCGCGGGCCGCGTCGCGGGCGGCGAGTTCCAGCGCCTTGAGCACGACCTCGTCGTAGTAGGACGAGAGCGAGCATTGCTGCAGGATCAGCTCGGCATGGCCCAGCACCTCCTCGGAATCGCCCGCCAGGATGCGCTGGTAGAAGTTCTGGACGGGCGTCAGCGCCGGCCGGTCGCCGAACAGCACGTCCAGGAACTCCAGGTGCTCGACGTAGCGGCCGAGCACCACGAGGCACACGGTCAGCGGCGTCGAGAGCAGCAGGCCGACCGGCCCCCATAGCCACGTCCAGAACAGGGCCGAGACCAGGACCGCGAAGGGTGAGAGACCGGTGGACTGCCCGTAGAAGATCGGCTCGAAGACCTGGCCGGTCAGCGGCTCCAGGACGACGAACAGGATCGCCACGGCGATCATCATGTTCCAGCTCGGATCGACCGCGGCGGCGAGCGCCATCGGCAGGATCGCCGACAGGACCGCCCCGAGATACGGGACGAAGCGCATCAGGGCCGCGAAGATCGCCCATAGCACCGGGTTCGGCACGCCGATGAGGTAGAGGCCGATGCCGATCACCACGCCGAAGGCGGCGTTGAGGGCGAGCTGCACCACGAAGTAGCGGCTCAGGCGCTTGGCCGCGTCGTCGATGGCCACGGTGGTCCGGTGCAGGTCGCTCGATCCGGCCAGCCGGATCATGCGGTCGCGCAGGTCCTCGCGCTGCATCAGCACGAACAGCAGCACCACGAACACGATGCCGACCGTGGCCAGGGGATGCATCACCGGGGTGAGCACGGTCGAGAGCATCTCCAGGGAGCCCGGCGGGCTCGTGGCGACCTCGACCAGGACCGGCTTGGGCGCGGCCTGGGCCTGATCGGGACCCGGCGACGGCGGCGGGGCGGCCGGCTGCGCCTCCGGGCTGCCGGCCTCCTTCGCGCCGCCGTGGAGCGCCCGCCCGATATTGGCGACGTACTCCGTGACGTGGCCCACGGGCGAGTCGCGCAGGCCGTTGATCTTGCGCTCGATGGTGGCCCGGTAGCGGGGGACGTCCCCCGCGAGATCGGCCGCCTGGATGCCGATCAGGGTCGCCAGGGCGGCCACGATGCCCACGGTCAGGAGCACGCTGACGCCCACCGCCGCGAGCCGCGGCAGCCGCAGCCGCCGCAGGCGGTTCACCAGCGGCGTCAGCACGAACGACAGCAGCAGCGCGATCGCGATCGGGATGAAGATCTCGCGGCCGAAGTACAGCGCCGCGATGATGGTCGCGCCGACCACGACCGGCGACGCCATGGCGGCCCGCGGCGTCTCGGCCGCGGCGACGCGGGTCGGCCGCGGCGGGATCAGGGAAGTCCCGGGCCGCGCTGCCGGTTCGACCCCGACCGGGGTTCTGGTGCCCATACCGTGATCCACGTCCCGAACGCCACGCGCGGGCGGCCGCCGGGAGCGGCGGAGGCCTCGCGGACGGGGAACGGCACGGGACGCGAAAACGATCCCGCGGGCTTCGCGTCCAGGTTAGGCTCCCGCGACGCCGGCCCGCGCCACGTCGCCCGCATCCCTCAACTCGGGCAGCGACCAGCACAGCTGCATCACCTTCCGCGCCTGCGCGTCCGGGAGGATTCCGGCGGCGAGGTCGGTGAACTTCGCCTCGAGCTGCGCGTCCGACATCGGCTTCTCGACGCTGCCGATCGCGTGCTCGATATGGCGGTGGAACGTCCGCCCGTCGTTCAGCGTCACGGTCATGTCGACCTGCGCGGGGTCGACGCCGGGGGTGATCACCGGGACCACCTTCTGGCGGAGGGCCACCACCCGCGGATCGTTCACCGCCCGGTCGCTGAACTGCTTCTCGCCGCCCGCGCCCTCCACGAAGGCGACCGCGGCCGCGTGGTAGATGCTGAACTTGCCCTCCAGACCGGTCTTCGGCGCGGTCTTGCCGGTCAGCTCCAGGACCAGCGGGTGGACCTTCAGGTCGACGCGCTGGATGTCCTCCGGCTTGACGTGGTCCTGGTCGCGGATCTGGATCGCCGCGTCGATCGTCGGGTGCATGACGATCCCGCAGGCGAAGGGCTTGTAGGTGTTGAGCTGCGCCTCGTAGCGGGTGCCGAGGCCGTCGGTGATCTGCGACCAGTCCTGCTTGGTGGAGATCGTGTTGGCCCAGCCGCGCTTGGCCTCGATCATCCCGTCCGACGAGGTGAAGCCCTTCGCGGCCAGGATCGCGGCGAACAGGCCGTTCGAGGCCGCGCGGCCCGGGTTGAAACTCTTGTTCATCGAGCCGAACGACTCGCGCAGCCCCACCGGCTGCGAGGCGGCGAGGCCGAGGGCGTAGACCATCTGCTGCTCGGTCAGCCCCATCAGCTTGCCCGCGGCAGCGGCCGAACCGAACACACCCGCGGTGCCCGTGATGTGCCAGCCGGCGTCGTAGTGGTTCGGGTAGACCGCGTTGCCGATCCGGCACTCGGCCTCGATGCCGACCACCAGCGCGTCGAGGAAGTCCTTGCCCGAGACCGGCTTCATCGCCGCGTAGGCCAGGATCGCCGAGGCGACCGGGCCGGCCGGGTGGATGATCGTCTTCAGGTGGGTGTCGTCGAAGTCGAAGATGTGGCTCGACACGCCGTTGAGGAAGGCGGCGTTCATGATGTCGAACCGCTCGGTCCGGCCGAACAGCCCGGCCTGCGGCGGCCCCGAGAAGGGCTGCAGCGCCGAGACCGCCACGTCGACCGTCTCGTGGTGCGAGCCGCCGATCGCCACCCCGACCCAGTTGAGGAAGCTGCGCACGCCCTCGCGGCGGACGGGCTCCGGCAGCGCGTCGTAGGAGGATCCCAGGATCCACTGCGCGAGGATCTTCGTGACGTGCGGCGGCGCTGCCTTCGCGGCTGCGTTCGCGGCCGGCTTCGCGGCCTCGGCCGCCTGCGCCCCCTGCAGGGCGGGCGCCGTCAGGGCGAGGCCCGCGGCCCCGATGAGCGAGCGGCGATTCATCGACATGGCGTTCTCCCGGATGGGGCCGCCCGGGGCGGCTCCGATTGCCGGACATGATAATGAATTCACCCCTGGGGCGGCAGCCTCCGTGTTTCACCCGGCCGGGTCTGACACGGGTTCCGCGCGGACGCCCCGGTGGACGGGGCCCGCACCGTCATCGCGGGCGCAACGAAGTGACCCGGGACGGCGCGACCGCGATGAAGGCGGCGCCGACCGGGTTGCATCGGTCCGCTCGCGAAGGCGGCGACGCCGCAGGCATCCGCCGGAACCGGTGTGGCCCGCCCTCACACCACCACCGGCAGCGCCTCCTGCTCGCCCACGGCGAAGACCCGCCGGTAGCGGGCGACCTCGTCGGCCGGCCCCTGCGCCTTCGTGGGATTGTCGGAGAGCTTCACGGTCGGCCGGCCGTCCGCCTCGGTGACCTTGCAGACGACGGAGACCGGATCGAGCTTGTGATCGGGTAGCAGGCCGCGGAAATCGTTGGTGAGCAACGTACCCCAGCCGTAGCCGATGCGCATGCGGCCGTGGAACCGGGCGTGGATGCGCTCGATCTCGTCGATGTCGAGCCCGTCGGAGAAGATGGCGAGCTTGTCCCGCGGGTCGTGTCCCCGATCCTGCCAGAAGCGGATCGCCTCCTCGCCGCCCTCGATCGGGTCCTTCGAGTCGATGCGAATGCCGGTCCAGTCGCTCACCCAGTCGGGGGCGTTCGCCAGGAACCCGGTGGTGCCGTAGGTGTCGGGCAGGATCACCAGCAGGTTGCCGCCGTAATCCTCTTGCCAGTCGGCCAGCACCGCGTAGGGCGCGGCGGCGAGCGCCGCGTCGTCCTCGGCGAGCGCCGCGTAGACCATCGGCAACTCGTGGGCGTTGGTACCGACCGGCTCGACCTCCTGCCGAGCCGCGATCAGGCAGTTGGAGGTGCCGAGGAACGCGCCGCCGAGGCCCTCCGCCATGGCCTGAACGCACCAGTCCTGCCACAGGAATCCGTGGCGCCGGCGCGTGCCGAAATCCGCCACCGACAGGTCCGGCAGCCTCTGCAGCCGCTCGATCTTCTCCCAGACCCGGGTCATGGCGCGGGCGTAGAGCACCTGCAGGTCGAGCTTGCCGAGGCCCCGCAGCACGGCCCGTGCCCGCAGCTCGTTGAGGATCGCGAGCGCCGGGACCTCCCACATTGTGGTCTCGACCCAGGGACCGTGGAAGGTCAGCTCGTACTGGCCGTCATGGACGGCGAGCTCGTATTCGGGGAGCTGGAAAGTCTCGAACCAGCTCACGAATTCGGGGCCGAGGATGCGCCCCTGGCCGCGGAACACGTTGCCCCGCAGCCACGTGATCTCGCCCTTGCTGAGGCGCAGCGTCCGCGCGTGGTCGAGCTGCTCACGCAGGAGCCCGGCATCGACCTCGTCGGCGATCCGGATCCGGCGGGTGCGATTGGTGATGCCGAAGGTGGTCCGGATGTCGGGGTGCCGGCGCAGGATCGTCTGCGCCATCAGGAGCTTGTAGAAATCGGTGTCGAGGAGCGACCGCACGATCGGGTCGATGCGGAAACTGTGATCGTAGACCCGTTTCGCCAGATCGAGCATTCGTCAGGCACTCTGCCGCGCTTGGAACGCGCAGAGCGCATGCCGGGACCGCAGCCGTCAAGCAGACGGGCGGTCTCCGCCCGGAGACCGCCCGCGAGATTGCCCATTCCGACGACCGATCCTCAGGCGAGGTCGACCTTCTTGGTCTCGGTCTTCGGGCTCTCGCCGGTGAGCGAGGCCTTCACGTAGCCGTAGAGGTGCAGCATCGTGCTGTTCGGGCTGTCCCAGTACTCGCCCTTCTCCGGATGGACGCGGATCAGTGCGACCTCGGGATCGTTCTTCCCGTTCGGGAACCAGGTCTTCAGGCTCTCATTCCACTTCGCGTCGATGATCGCCTGGTCGCGGACGATCTCGGCCTTGCCGGCCACCGAGACGTAGTTCTGGCTCGACGGGTCGGAATAGGCGAGGTTGATCTGGTTGTCCTTGCTGATCTCGGCCGTCTTGGGCGAGTGCAGCTTGGTGAAGAACCACAGGTCGCCGTTCTCGTCGGCGTCGTTGTTCCACATCGGGCGGCTGTTGAGCGTGCCGTCCGCATCGACGGTGGTCATCATGGCGATCTTCACGTCCTTGATGAGCTCGAACAGCTTCTTCGCGCCCTCGTGGTCGCGGTGGTTGCCCTGATGCATGAAAGTGGTCTCCTACGCGTCGTTTCGGTCCCGGCGGGGTCTCCGGAGGGGGCCCCGCCTGAAGGCTGCCCCGACAACGGATCAGTCTCCCGTTGGTTCAGCTTGCCCGTGCGGTGAGGAGGTTCGGATGCGACGTGTTCGGGGAATCGGCCGCGCGGCGGCGGCGCTGGCGCTCTGCGCGCTCGGACTCTGCGCGCTCGGGCTCTGCGCCGTGCCGGCGATCGCCGAGGTACGCTTCGGCCCGGGCGTGCGCATCGGCGGCCACGACTTCTCGAACCGGCGCTACGGCAGCGTCCATATCGAGCGCGTGAAGCGCCTGCGCGGCCCGCTCGGCTGTCGCCGCCTGCGCCACGGCTTCTACCGGCGCGGCGACGGGACCGCGGTGCGCGGCCCCATGGAGGAATGCAACCTCATCGCCCGCCCGCACTGACGCGCTCCGGGCGGGCCGTCGGCGCCGGCGCCGATTGCTCGCCCGGGGTCTGGTGTTCTGGGCCGGCTCGGTTACATGCACTGGCATACCTGCTTGCCCCGCTGGAGGACATCTTGGCGATCACCCGCGACGACGTGCTGAAGGCGCTCGCCGGCATCACGGTCGATGCCGCCGGCACCACCCTGCCCGGCTCGGGACGGCTCTCTCAGGTCGTGGTCGATCCGAACAACCGGGTGATGTTCTCGATCCTGGTCGATCCCAGCGAGGCCGAGCGGTTCGAGCCGGTGCGGCGGCAGGCCGAGGGCCGGGTGCTGCAGATGCCGGGCGTTTCGGGCGTGTTCGCCAGCCTCACCTCGGAGCGGAACCAGAGCCACCCGGCCCAGAGCAGCGCCGCCCCGCGACCCGTGACGCCGCCGCCGGTCGCGCCGCCGCGGCCCGGCGCACCGTCGAACCAGGGCCCGCAGATCGCGGGCGTGCGCCACATCGTGGCGGTGGCCTCCGGCAAGGGCGGGGTCGGCAAGTCCACCACCGCCTGCAACCTCGCCCTGGCGCTCCAGGCCCAGGGGCTAAAGGTCGGCCTCCTCGACGCCGACATCTACGGCCCGTCCGTGCCGAAGCTGTTCGGCCTCTCGGGCAAGCCGACCGTCGTCGACAACAAGGCGATGGAGCCGATGGTCGGCTACGGGCTCAAGGTCATGTCGATCGGCTTCCTGATCGAGCCCGAGACGGCGATGATCTGGCGCGGCCCGATGGTCCAGTCGGCCATCACCCAGATGCTGCGCGACGTGCTCTGGGGCGAGCTCGACGTGCTGCTCGTCGACATGCCGCCCGGCACCGGCGACGCGCAGCTCACCATGGCGCAGGCGACGCCGCTCTCGGGCGCCGTGATCGTCTCGACGCCGCAGGACCTCGCGCTGATCGACGCGCGGCGCGGCGTGACCATGTTCAAGAAGGTCGCGGTGCCGATCCTCGGCGTGATCGAGAACATGGCGACCTTCGTCTGTCCGAATTGCGGACACGCCTCCCACATCTTCGGGCATGGCGGCGCGCGGAACGAGGCGCAGCGGCTCGGCGTGCCGTTCCTCGGAGAGGTGCCGCTGAACATGACCATCCGCGAGACGTCGGATAACGGCCGGCCGGTGGTGGCGACCGACCCGGACGGGCCGCACGCCAAGGTCTATCGCGACATCGCCGCCCAGCTCTGGGCGAACCTGTCCGGCGCGCCGGCGGGGCGGGCGGCACCGAAGATCGTGTTCGAGTAAGGCCGTGGCGCCGCCGCCGGTCCTGGGCCTGATCCTGGCCGGCGGGCGGGCGCGGCGGATGGGCGGGGGCGACAAGCCGCTGCTGCGGCTCGGCGGCCGGACCCTGCTGGAGCGGGTGGTCGAGCGGCTCGGCCCGCAATGCGCGGCCGGGCTGGCGCTCAGCGCCAACGGCGACCCGGCGCGGTTCTCCGGCTTTCCCGGGCCGGTCCTGCCGGACCCCGTGCCGGACCAGCCGGGGCCGCTCGCCGGCATCCTCGCCGGGCTGGAGCACGCCGGCGCGCGGGGCGTCGCGCGGGTGGTGAGCGTGTCGGGCGACGCGCCGTTCCTGCCGGGGAATCTGGTGGCGCGGCTCCACGCTGTCGCGTCGGAAACCGGCATCGCGCTCGCGGCCTCAGGCGAACGGCAGCATTACACGATCGCGCTCTGGCCGACGGCGCTGCGCGAT
This sequence comes from Methylobacterium sp. C33D, assembly GCF_053345825.1. Classification (NCBI taxonomy): domain Bacteria; kingdom Pseudomonadati; phylum Pseudomonadota; class Alphaproteobacteria; order Hyphomicrobiales; family Methylobacteriaceae; genus Methylobacterium; species Methylobacterium sp. C33D. The sequence goes on along the minus strand of NZ_JBKFAV010000041.1, from coordinate 46,697 downwards.
GGGCTCCGGGACTATCTCGAACGGGGCGAGCGGCGGGTCGGCGCCTTCATCGCGCGCCACGGGGCGGCGGTCGCGTCCTGGCCGGTCGAGCCGGTGGACCCGTTCCTCAACATCAACGCGCCGGAGGATCTGGCCGCGGCGGAAGCCCTGGACCGCGGGTGATAAGGATCCGCCGTCATCACGAGCGAAGCGAAGAGACCCTGGCCAGCGCGACATCTCGGAGATGTGGCGCGACCCTGGATTGCTTCGCTCCGCTCGCCAAGCCGGCGGAGCCGAAGCCATCGAGAGATGGCTTCGGACGCGAGGCTTGATCCGAGCTCAGGCCGCCGCGACGGTCGCCTTCACGATCTTGTCCGGAGAGCGCGGCGGCTCGCCCTTGTTGATCGTGTCGACCACGTCCATGCCTTCCACGACCTTGCCCCACACCGTGTACTGCTTGTCGAGGAAGCGGGCGTCGTCGAAGCAGATGAAGAACTGCGAGTTCGCCGAGTGCGGGAAGTTCGTCCGCGCCATGGAGCAGGTGCCGCGCACGTGCGGCTCGGCGTTGAACTCGGCCTTCAGGTCCGGCAGGTCGGAGCCGCCCGAGCCGGTGCCGGTCGGGTCGCCGGTCTGGGCCATGAACCCGTCGATCACCCGGTGGAACGGCACGCCGTCGTAGAAGCCCTGAGCGGCGAGCGTCTTGATCCGCTCGACGTGGCCCGGGGCGAGGTCGGGGCGCAGCGCGATCACGACGCGGCCCTTGGTGGTCTCCAGCACGATGGTCTCGTTGTCGGCCATGGTCTTTCCTTCCGGTTGGGGGAACTGTATCGGCGCGCGCCGGATCCGGCCAGCGCCCGTGACGGGTTCGCCGGCGCTCAGGCCGGCGGGCGGTAGACGAAGCGGAGCGCCACCGGCCGGCCCGCGATCGCCCGGCCCAGGCCCGGCGTGATGTGGGCCGGGGTGCAGCGCGCGAGGGCGTCGAGGGTCCCGCGCACGAGGGCGGTCCGCTGAGCGCCCGCGACGCCCGCCGCGTAGGTGACGCGGGGTGGCCCGATCAGGCTGCCGTCGCGCCGCAGCGCGAGCCGCAGGGTGATCTCGATGTCGTCGGCGCCGCCGCTCGGGCGGCCGAGGCCGCCCGGCGCCTGCCAGCAGGCGGCGAGCGCCGGGTAGAGTTCCGCCAGGGTGTCGGCGGGTCTGGTCGCCACCCGGGCGACCGGCACCGGGACCGTGGCGCGCAGGGTCTGGGGCAGGCTCAGCGGGTAGCCGCCGCCCGGCCCGTCGGCGTAGCCGTAGAAGGGGGCGCCGTCATAGGCCGCGGCGGCCGCCGGGATCAAGCTCAGCAGGAGGATCGAGGCGGCGCGCCGGCCCGGCATGCGGCCGCTACTTGGCCTTCTCGGCGAGCGTCATGCTGACGATCTTGTCGGGATCCTGGACGGCCCCGCCCGGCGCGCCCGGGGCGGCCTTCTTGATCTTGTCGAGGACGTCGAGCCCGTCCGTGACGTTGCCGACGATCGTGTACTGGCCGTTCAGGAACGGCGCGTCGCCGAGGCAGATGAAGAACTGCGAGTTCGCCGAGTTCGGGTCCTGCGAGCGGGCCATGCCCACGGTGCCGCGGCGGAACTGGGCCGACTGCGTGAACTCGGCCGGGATGTTCGGCAGGCTGGAGCCGCCGGTGCCGTTGCCCTTCGGGTCGCCGGTCTGGGCCATGAAGCCGTCGATGACGCGGTGGAACTTGAGGCCGTTGTAGAAGCCCTGCGAAACCAGCGTCTTGATCTGCTTGACGTGCTTGGGCGCGATGTCGGGCCGCAGCTCGATGGTGATCCGCCCGTCCTTGGTCTGGAGATAGACCGTGTTGGCGTCGGCGGCCCGGGCGGCCTGGGCGGTGCCGAGCGTGAGGGCGAGCGCGAGGAGGGCGTGGCGTCGGTTCATCGGAATCCTTTCGGGATCGGGCAATCGTCAGGACTGAGCGGCGAAGCGCTGCCTGAGGCGCGCGGCGACGGGAGCGGGCACGAAGGGCGAGACGTCGCCCCCCATGCCGGCGATCTGGCGCACCAGGGTCGCGGTGATCGGGCGGGCCTGCGTCGAGGCGGGCAGGAACACGGTCTGCACCTCGGGCGCCATGGCGCCGTTCATGCCGGCGAGCTGCATCTCGTAGTCGAGATCCGTGCCGTCGCGCAGGCCGCGGATGAAGATCGCAGCGCCGCAGCGCCGGGCGGCCGAGACGGCGAGATCGTCGAAGGTGACGATCTCCAGCGCCGCGCCCTCGGCCTGGGCCACCGGCCCGCAGGTCTCGGCCAGCAGTGCCGCCCGCTCCTCGGCGGAGAACAGCGGCGCCTTGCCGGGATGGACGCCGATGGCGATCACGAGGCGGTCCACCAGCCGGCAGGCTTGGCGGACCACGTCGAGATGGCCGTTCGTGACCGGATCGAACGAGCCGGCGTAGAGGGCGGTGCGGGTCATCGCGACCCGACCTAGAGCATTTTCGCGCCGGACGGAACCGGGCGGTGCCTCACGCCTCCTCGCCGCCCTCCGGGCCGGCCTCGGCGCCCTCGTCCTCGCCCTCGATGTGCTCCACCGAGACGACCTTCTCGTCCTTGGCGGTGTTGAACACCGTCACGCCCTGCGAGGCGCGGCCGACGATGCGGATGTCGTCCACCGGCACGCGGATCAGCTGGCCGCCGTCGGTCACCAGCATGATCTGGTCCGAGGCCTCGACGGGGAAGGACGCCACGAGGCTGCCGTTGCGGGGATTGACCCGCATCGCCGTGATGCCCTTACCCCCGCGTCCCGAGGTCCGGTACTCGAACGACGAGGAGCGCTTGCCGAAGCCCCGCTCCGACAGGGTCAGCACGTACTGCTCGGCCGCGCCCATCTCGTTGTAGCGGTCGAGCGAGATCGCCGCCGCCTCGGCGCCGTCCTCGGGCTCCGCGTCGCCGTTCTCCTCGGCCTCACCGGTCACGGCGCGACGCATCTTCAGGTAGCCGGCCCGCTCCTCCGCGGTGGCGTCGAAGGCGTTCAGGATGGTCATCGAGATGACCTTGTCGTCCTTGCCGAGCAGGATGCCGCGCACGCCGGTCGAATCGCGGCCCTTGAAGACGCGCACGTCCTCGACCGGGAAGCGGATGCACTGGCCCAGCGCCGTAGTCAGCAGAACGTTCTGGTCCGGACGGCAGATCTCGACATGGACGATGTGATCGCCCGGATCGAGCTTCATGGCGATCTTGCCGTTGCGGTTCACCGTGGTGAAGTCCGAGAGCTTGTTGCGCCGGACGTTGCCGCGGGCGGTCGCGAACATCACGTCGAGCGTCTCCCAGGACGCCTCGTCCTCCGGCAGCGGCATGATCGTGGTGATGCGCTCGGAGGTGTCCTGCAATTGCAGGATGTTCACCAGCGCCTTGCCGCGGGCGTTCGGGGCGGCCATCGGCAGGCGCCAGACCTTCTCCTTGTAGGCCTGGCCCTGGCTGGAGAAGAACAGCACCGGCGTGTGGGTGTTGGCCACGAACAGGCGGGTGACGAAATCCTCGTCGCGGGTCGCCATGCCGGAGCGGCCCTTCCCGCCGCGGCGCTGGGCCCGATAGGTCGAGAGCGGCACGCGCTTGACGTAGCCGGCGTGCGACACGGTCACGACCATGTCCTCGCGGGCGATCAGGTCCTCGTCCTCGACGCTGCCGTCGAAGTCGACGATCTCGGTCCGGCGTGGGGTCGCGAACTGCTCGCGCACCTCCACCAACTCCTGCTTCACGATGGTCTGGATGCGCACCCGCGAGCGGAGGATGTCGAGGTAGTCGGCGATCTCGTCGGCGAGCGTCTTCAGCTCGTCGCCGACCTCGTCGCGGCCGAGCGCCGTGAGGCGCTGCAGGCGCAGGTCGAGGATGGCACGGGCCTGGGTCTCGGAGAGGCGGTAGGTCCCGTCCTCGGCGACCCTGTGGCGCGGGTCATCGACGAGCGCGATCAGCGGCGCGATGTCGTGGGCCGGCCAGTCGCGGGCCATCAGGGCTTCGCGGGCGGTGTTCGGGTCCGGCGAGGTCCGGATCAGGCGGATCACCTCGTCGATGTTGGCGACCGCGATGGCGAGGCCGCACAAGACGTGGGCCCGCTCGCGGGCCTTGCCGAGGAGAAACTTGGTGCGGCGGGAGACGACCTCCTCGCGGAAATCCACGAAGGCCTGGAGCAGGTCCTTCAGGTTCATCAGCTCGGGGCGGCCGCCGTTCAGCGCCACCATGTTGCAGCCGAAGGAACTCTGCAGCGGCGTGAACCGGTAGAGCTGGTTCAGCACCACGTCGGCCATGGCGTCGCGCTTGATCTCGACGACGATGCGCATGCCCGTCCGGTCGGATTCGTCGCGCAGGTCGGAGATGCCCTCGACGCGCTTCTCCTTCACCAGCTCGGCGATCTTCTCGACCAGCGTCGCCTTGTTCACCTGATAGGGGATCTCGGTGAAGATCAGCGCCTCGCGCTCCTTGCGCAGCTCCTCGACATGCGACTTGGCGCGCATGATCACCGAGCCGCGGCCCGTCGCGTAGGCCTGCCGGGTGCCGGCGCGGCCGAGGATCATGCCGCCGGTCGGGAAGTCCGGACCGGGCACGATCTCGGTGAGCTGCTCGATGGTCAAACCCGGATCGTCGATCAGCGCCACGCAGGCGTCGATCAGCTCGCCGAGATTGTGCGGCGGGATGTTGGTCGCCATGCCGACCGCGATGCCGCCCGCGCCGTTGACCAGCAGGTTCGGGAAGCGGGCCGGCAGGACGGTCGGCTCCTCGCGCGACTCGTCGTAGTTCGGTCCGAAATCGACGGTGTTCTTGTCGATGTCGGTGAGCAGCGCGGTCGCGGGCTTGGCGAGCCTTGATTCGGTGTAGCGCATCGCGGCCGGCGGATCGCCGTCCACCGAGCCGAAATTGCCCTGCCCGTCGATGAGCATGAGGCGCATGGAGAAGTCCTGCGCCATCCGCACGAGTGCGTCGTAGATCGATTGGTCGCCGTGCGGGTGGTAGAGACCGATCACGTCGCCGACGATGCGCGCCGACTTGACGTATTTCCGCTCGGGCAGGTGCCCGGATTCGAAGGCGGAGTACAGGATGCGCCGGTGCACCGGCTTGAGCCCGTCGCGGGCGTCGGGAAGCGCCCGGCTCACGATCACGCTCATCGCGTAATCAAGGTAGGAGCGACGCATCTCGTCGGTGATGGAGACGGGGCGGATGTCGCTGGCGGGCGGGGCTGCGCCAGTCGGATCGTTCTCGGCCAAGTCGGTTTCCGTTCTGAAGCCCGGACGGGCGGTGCTCTCGGCCGTTCCTGGGCGGCGCGCGATGCGCCGGAACGGCCTCTCGGAAGAGCAGTGATATCAGACGGTTAAATAAGGTTTTCCAAGGCCGCCCGCAAGGTCGCAGCGCGGCTGCCGGCATGGTTGCCGGCCGGGGTGCGTCCCGGCCGGATCGGGCCGGGACGCGGAGGGCCGCGCTCAGTAGAACGTGACGTGCCGGTGGCCGTACGGGCGGCCGTACGGGCGGCCATGCCAGACGTGGTGGCGGTGCCAGTGGCGGCGGAAATGGTGGTGCCGGTGCCAGTGATGGCGACGGTGCCAGTAGTGGCGGCGGTGGTGCCAGTGGCGCCGCCAGTGGTGGTGGCGGTGCCAGTGGCGGCGGTAGCGCCAGTGGGCCTGCTGCACCGCCGGCGCGGGCGCGGCGGCCTCGGCGCTCGCGGGGACCGGCAGCGGCGCTGCGCGCGCGGGCGCACTCGCCAGCCCGCCGAGCAGCGCGGCGAGGAGGACCAGGATCGGCCAGGGTCGCATCGTTTCTCTCCCGTGTGAGCGCCCGTCCGAGTCCAGCGGATCCGGGCCGGCACGAGGCTCGCGCCGTCGCCTGAAACGGCCAAGGTCGGCAAACGGTTCGATCCGTTCTGACTGCGCAGACGCGCCGCCGTCGCGCAGCGCCCTCGCGCACCACCCTCGCTCGCCGCCCTTGCGCGGGGCCGGAAAGCGCCCAGTTTCCGACGACAGGCGCTTCCGGGCCGTCTCCCGCCCGGCTTCCCGATGAGCCGCGTAAGACCCCATGGCGTTCGCGTTCCCCGACACATTCCGCGCCCTCCTCCCGCGCCGCTTCCGGGACCGACGCCCGCGGGTCGCGGTGGTCCGGCTGTCGGGCACGATCGGCGCGGTCTCGCCGCTCCGGCCGGGGCTCTCGATCGGGGGCGTCGCGGGCAGCCTGGAGCGCGCCTTCGGGATGCCGGGGGTGAAGGCGGTGGCGCTGGTGATCAACTCGCCCGGCGGCTCGCCGGCGCAGTCGCACCTGATCCACCGCCGCATCCGGGCGCTGGCCGACGAGAAGGGTGTGCCGGTGATCGCCTTCGTGGAGGATGTCGCGGCCTCCGGCGGCTACATGATCGCCTGCGCGGCCGACGAGATCGTCGCCGACCCGACCTCGATCGTCGGCTCGATCGGCGTGGTCTCGGCCGGGTTCGGCTTCCACGGTCTCCTGGAGAAGCTCGGCGTCGAGCGCCGGGTCCACACGCAGGGCGAGGCGAAGTCGATGCTCGACCCGTTCCGCCCGGAGGATCCCGCCGACGTGGAGCGCCTGAAGCGCATCCAGGCCGACGTGCAGGACCTCTTCACCGGCCTCGTCACGGCCCGGCGCCCGGGCCTGTCGCGCTCCGAGAACCTGTTCACCGGCGCGGTCTGGACCGGGCGGCAGGCGCTGCCCCTCGGCCTCGTCGACGCGCTGGGCGACGTGCGCACCGCGATGCGCGCGCGCTTCGGCGAGAAGGTCGACCTACGCCTCGTCGCCGAGGCGCGCGGCGGCCTGCTCTCCCGCATCCTGCGCCGCGGCGGCGCGCCGGGCGGGATCGACCTGGCCGAGGGGGCGATGGCCGCGTTCGCGGAGCGCGCGGCCTTCGCCCGCTACGGGCTCTGAGGGCTCAGGCCGCGACCTGACCGAGGAAGCGCTCGATCTCGCCCTCGAGATCGGCCGCGACCGTGTCGACGGTCTGAGCCGCCTCGGTGACGGTGGCGGCCATGCGGGCCGAGCGCCGTGCGGCGCCGGCGACCGTGGTCAGGCCGCCCGCGATGGCCTCGGTGGCGCCGGCCGTGTCGGCGACGTTGCGGGAGATCTCCGCCGTGGCCGCCCCCTGGGCCGAGACCGCCGACGCGATCCCGCCCGTGGTGGCGCTGACCGCGCGCATCCGCTCGCCCATCCGGCCGATCGCCGCCACGGCCGCGGTCGTCGAGGCCTGCACGCCGGCGATCTGGCTGCCGATCTCCTCGGTCGCCCGCGCGGTCTGCGACGCCAGCGCCTTCACCTCCGCGGCCACCACGGCGAAGCCCTTGCCGGCGGCGCCGGCCCGGGCGGACTCGATCGTCGCGTTGAGGGCCAGCAGGTTGGTCTGCTCGGCGATCTGGCGGATCAGCCCGACCACGGCGCCGATGCGCCCCGCGGCCTCGGCGAGTTCGCCGATCTCGGCGTTCATCGCGTCCGACTCCGCGGCGGCCGTGGCCACCAGGGCCTCGGCCTGATCGAGCTGGGCGCCGATCTCGGCGATGGAGGCGGAGAGTTCCTCGGCGGCGCTCGCGACGGTCTGGACGCTGGCCGAGGTCTCGTGCGAGCCGCGCTCGGTCTCGGCGACGGCGACCTCCGCTTCGGCGGAGCTGGCCGCCATCTCGCCGGCCCGGGCGCGCATCGCGCCGGTGCTGGCGGTCAGCGCGTCCTTCAGGCGGACGACCTGCCCCCGGAACGCCTCGATGGCCCGGTCGAGGGCGGCCCGCCGCCGCGTCTCGTCGGCCGCGCCCGCGCTCTGCAGGCCCTCGAGCTCCCGGGTCCGCAGCCCGGCGACGCGCAGCACCTCGAGGGCGCGCGCCACGGTGCCGATCTCGTCGCCGCGCTCGGCGTGGGGGATCGCCGAGTCCAGGTCGCCGCCCGCGAGGCCCTCGATCCGCGAGGCGATCGCCGAGAAAGGCCGGAACAGCCGCGCCGCCGCGAGCCCGACGAGGGCGCAGGCCAGCACCGCGATGATCAGGGCGGCGACGCTGAGGCTCGTCATCGTCTGGGCATGGGCGTCGAAGTACATCTCGATCGGCAGGCCGACGAACAGGACGCCGTTCACCTTGCCGGCGGCGTCAACCGTCGGCTGGTACACCGTGTAGTAGCGCCGCCCGAACAGGGCCGCCGGCCCCTCGTAGATCCGCCCGGCGCGGATCGCGGCCTGGGCCGGGCTGTCGGCGGCGAGGGCCGTGCCGACCGCGCGGGTCCCGTCCTCCCGGCGCACCGTGGTCTGGCGCCGCACGAAGCTGTCGGAGGCGGGCTCGTAGCTGAACACCGTCGCCAGGCCGCCCGAATAGGCGACGGCGTCGTCCACGACGCCGGCATCGGCGAAGCCCGACAGGCTCGGCGTCGACACCCGGGCGACGCGCGCGCCGTCGAGATCGGCTGCCGCGCCCTCGGCCCGCGCCGCCAGGACGAGCGCCAGAGTTCTCAGGTTGCGCTCGCCGTTGCTGCGCTGACGCGCCTCCATCTGCGACCAGGTCTGCCGCGAGACCGTGATCCAGATGGCGCCGGCGGTGAGTGTCACGGCGAGCATCGCCAGCAGGATGACTTTCGTAGACAGAGTCATCCTGCGCAGCGAATAGGAATGTGTGCGCATATATTGGTATCCGTGCCTATAGCCGGCGCGCACACTCGATTGTGAAGTCGAAATGACGGGTTAAGGCTCGCCAGAAAGGCGATGCATCGTCGTCGATCTCAACCCTGACCTGCACGGCGAGCAGAGACGCGGGCGAGCGCCGCGAGGTCCTTCTCGCCGTCGCCGTGGGCGATCGCCTCGATGAGACCGTCCCGCAGCACGCTCGCGAACGGCATCGGCACCCCGGCGTCCTCGGCCGCCTGGAGGGCGAGCCGCACATCCTTGGCCCCGAGCTTGAGGATGAAGCCCGGCGGCTCGTAGCGGTTCTGCGCGATCGAGGCGCCGTAGCCCTTGTAGACCGGCGAGGCGAACAGCGTGTTGGTCATCAGGTCGAGGAAGTCGGCGCCCGGGACCCCGTGGCCCTCGGTGAGGGCGCAGGCCTCGGCCATGGCCTCGATCGCCGAGATCAGCATGAAGTTGCCGGCGAGCTTGACGGCGTTCGCCCGCGTCGGGTCGTCGCCGAAGCGCCAGGTCTTCGCGCCCATCGCGTCGAGGAGCGGGCCCGCGCGGTCGATCAGCGCCGCCTCCCCCGCCGCCACGATGTTGAGCTTGCCGGCCTCCGCGACGTCCGGCCGCCCGAAGACCGGTGCCGAGATGTACGGGACGCCCGCCCGCGCGTGCACCGCGGCGAGCTGCTTCGCCAGGGCCACCGAGACCGTGCTCATCCCGACATGCAGGCCGGGCCGCTCCGGCCGGTCGAGGAGGCCGCCGGCCACGATCACGGCCTCGAGGGCCGCGTCGTCGGCCAGCATGGTGACGACCGCATCGCCGGCGAAGGCCTCGGCGGCGCTCGCCACCGGGGTGACGCCGTCGATGCCGCGCGCGGCCTCCGGCGAGCGGTTCCAGGCGCGGATCGTGTGGCCGGCCCGCGCGAGGTTGGCCGCCATGCCGCGGCCCATCCGCCCCATTCCGATGAATCCGACGTCCATGCCGTGCTCCTCGACGCGCTCTGCCGTCTGGCAACCTGGGAAACCCCGGCCGGCGGTCAACGGCCCCGGCCGCATTTGCGGCGATGTCACGGCGTGGCAAGCTCGGTCCATGCCGCAGAATCGCATCACCGACATTCCCGGCCTGCGGGTCGGCCACGCCACCGACCTGCGGCTCGCCAGCGGCGTCACCGCGATCCTGTTCGATGAGCCGGCCATCGCCGCCGTCGACGTGCGCGGCGGCGGGCCGGGCACCCGCGAGACCGACCTGCTCGACCCCGAGCGCACGGTGGAACGGGTCGACGCCTTCGTCCTCTCCGGCGGTTCGGCCTTCGGCCTCGACGCGGGGGCCGGCGTGGCGGCGTGGCTCGCCGAGGCCGGGCGCGGCTTCGCGGTCGGCGCCGTGCGGGTGCCGATCGTCCCCGGGGCGGTCCTGTTCGATCTCCCCAACGGCGGCGACAAGGCCTGGGGCCGCTATCCGCCCTATCGCGAGCTGGGCTTTCAGGCCGCCGCGGCCGCGGCCGCGGATTTCGCCCTGGGCTCCGTCGGCGCCGGGACGGGCGCGCGCACCGGGCGACTGAAGGGCGGGATCGGATCCGCCTCGGCGCACGTGCCGGGAACGGGCTTCCGCGTCGGGGCGCTCGCGGCCGTGAACGCCTTCGGCAACGCGACGATCGGCGCCGGGCCGCATTTCTGGGCGGCGCCCTTCGAGGTGGGCGACGAGTTCGGCGGCCTGGGCGCGCCGGTCCGGGTGCCGCCGGAGGCCCACGCCTTTCCGGCCCGCGCGCTGCCGGGCGCCGCCACGACGCTGGCCGTGGTGGCGACCGACGCGGCGCTGACAAAGGCGCAGTGCCGGCGCCTCGCGGTCGCCGCGCAGGACGGACTCGCCCGCGCGCTCGTGCCGGCGCACACGCCCCTCGACGGCGACCTGGTCTTCGCCGCGGCGACCGGCGCCGTACCCCTCCCCGAGCCGGTGGTCGACCTCGCCCGCCTCGGCGACGTCGCCGCGCGGGTCCTGGCCCGGGCGGTGGCCCGCGGCGTGTTCTCCGCGACGAGCCTGCCCGGACACGCGCCGTCGCCGCCCCTGGCCGGGACGGGGCTTCCGCCGGCCTGGCGCGACGTGTTCGGCGCCTGAGCGGCGGTGCCGGCTCCGCCCGCGCGCGAAACAGCGCCACCGGCCTCGATCCAGGCCCGGTCGAGCGCGGTCGTCACGCATCGGGCCCGCCGCGCGGGCGGCCGCTTCCGTGGGGCCGGCGGTCAGCGCAGGGGCGAGCGTCCCTGGGGGAGCGCGATCGTCGCGGTCGCCTCCGCGATCTGGTCCGGGCCGCCCTTCGGGGGCCAGATCCCCGCTTCGTAGGCGCGGGTCCGCAGCGCGGCCCGCTCCTCCAGGCTCCGGAAGCCCCAGATGTGCGTGATGCGCGGCGCGCCGTCGAGGGCGTACAGGTTCACGACGAGGTGCTGCGTGTAGGCGCCTGCCGGCCCGATCGCGGCCTCCCAGGCCGCGAGGGTCGGCGGCAGGCCCCCCGGCTTCAAGCGATAGGTCCGGACCTCGTACACGCCGCCCCGGTCGCCCGTCCGGACCGGCGGCAGGAAGGGGAACGGGGCGTAGCTGTCCATCTCCAGCGCGGTGATCACGGGCCCGGCGTTGAACGGGTTGGCGCTGAGGAGGGCGCGCCGGCGCTCGGCGGTCATGTCCTCGGGCGCCGCGAACCCGCGCAGCACGATCAGGCGCCCCAGCGTGCCGATCTCGGTGCGCCAGCAGCCGACCAGCTCCCCCTTGGCATCGGGATCGTCCAGCCAAGCCTCGACGCCGGCAGAGACTTGGCCCACCGCGAGCAGCGGGCACGAGAGGGTCGCGAGTTCGTACAGCATGGGCGCCTCGGCGACGTCGTCCCGTCGACGTCAGGCCGTCAAAGCGGGAGAGCGTCTTTCGTTGCCATCGGGACGCCCGGACACGCCTCCGCCCGGGAGGCCCGGCCTCACAGCTCCGCGCGGGCATCCTCCAGCAGCTGCGCCAGCCCGCTGTCGACCTCGTCGGCGAGCATCGCCCGCTCGGCGTCGGTGAGGTCCTTCGCCCAGGCGCCGCTGCCGAACCCGTCCGTGCAGCGCGCCCGCTCCGAGGCGATGTAGGCCTCGGTCTCGACCGGCCGGGTCTTCATCGCGTGGACGAAGCCGAACCACGCCGCCCGCTCCACCACCGCGAGCCGCGCCCGCAGCCGGATGGCCACTGCCTTCTCCGGATCGATCCCGTCCGCACTCATCGTGGTTCTCCCGCGTCCTTCTCGGCGAGCCGATCGAGCAATCCCTGGAGCTGCCCCGGCACCGGCTCGGTCGCCGAACGCGCGTAGAGGACGCGCAGTTGCCGGCCGATCTCCGCGAGGCTCATGGAGCCCTTGGCGATCACCCGGTCGGCCTGCCGGTTCAGGCTCTCCTTCTCGGCCGCCGTGACCTCCTTGGCGGTGAGCACCACCACGGGCACGTCGCCGTCGGGCCGCGACCGGAGCGCCCGCAGGAAGCCGAAGCCGTCCATCTCGGGCATCATCAGGTCGAGCAGGATCAGGCTCGGCCGCGCCTGGCTCACCCGCTCCAGGGCGATCCGGCCGTTCTCAGCCTCGTCGACGGTCCAGCCCTCGCGGCCGAGGGACCGGCGCAGGCGCTCGCGGGCATCCGCGTCGTCGTCGACCACGAGGACCCGCGCCTCGTTCGGCGCCGCGGGCCGGTAGCGCTCCATCAGGCCCTTGAGCCGGTCCCAGTCGATCGGCTTGACGAAGTAGTCGGTGGCGCCGAGCGCCTGGCCGAGCCCCTGCTCGGCCACCACCGAGGTCATGATCACCGGCGTCCCGGCGAGGTCGGGGTCGCTGCGCACCGCGTGCAGCACCGCCCAGCCGTCCATGCGCGGCATCTCGACGTCGAGCAGGATCGCCCGCGGCTTCAGGGCCCGGGCGAGCGTCAGGCCGGCACGGCCGTCGTTGGCGCTGCGGACGTGGAAGCCCTCGCGCTCCAGGAAGCGCTGGAGCAATTCCCGCGCGGCCGGGTCGTCGTCGACCAGCAGCACCGTCTCGTGCTGCTCGTGCGGCTCTACCGGCGTGTGCGCCTCGGCCTCCGCCGGCGGCGCGTCCTCGGGCCGCAGGGTCGCGGGCAGGCGGACCGTGAAGGTCGCCCCGGCGCCCGGCGTGCTGGCGACGCCGATATCGCCGCCCATCGTCCGGCAGAAGGCGCGGGTGATGGCGAGCCCGAGGCCGGTGCCGCCGAACTGCCGGGTGGTCGAATCGTCGGCCTGGACGAACCGCTCGAACAGGCGGCCGATCTGGGCCTCGGTCAGGCCGATGCCGGTGTCGGCGACCGCGAAGGACAGCCAGTCGGCCCCCGCGTCCCGGTGCCGCCGCACCGTCAGGGTGATCGTCCCCCGCTCGGTGAACTTCGCGGCGTTGCCGATCAGGTTCAGCAGGCACTGGCGGATCTTGGTCTGGTCCTGGTGCATGGAGCCCAGGCCGTCCGCCCCCGCCGCGCCGGCGTCGAGGACGAAGCGGTTGCCCTTCTTCTCGACCAGGGATCCGGTGGAATCGGAGACGTCCCGGAGCAGGTCGGCCACCGTGAAGGTCTCGGCCGAGGCGGTCATGCGGCCGGCCTCGATCTTCGAGATGTCGAGGACGTCGTTGATCAGCGACAGCAGGTGGCGGGCGGCCGCCTCGATCTTGCGCAGGTCGGGCAGGAGGGCGGCCTGACCGATATCCTCCAGCTCCTCGCCGAGCATCTCGGAATAGCCGATCACCGCCGAGAGCGGCGTGCGCAGCTCGTGGCTCATGTTGGCGATGAACTGGCTCTTCGCCCGGTTGGCCGCCTCGGCGGCCTGCCGGGCACGCTCCACCGCCTCCTCGGCCTCCTTGCGCTCGGTGACGTCGACGCAGGTCCCGACCCATTCCCGCAGGGAGCCGTCCTCGGCGAGGACCGGCACGCCGCGCACCTCCATGGCACGCCAGGCCCCGTCGTGGCGGCGCAGCCTGTACTCGACCTCGTAGGTCGCGCGCGCCTCCACGCAGGCGGCCCAGGCATCGGCCGCGTGGCCCCGGTCTTCGGGATGGACGGCATCGAGCCAGCCCCAGCCCTGGTAGGCCTCCTCGGTCTGCCCGGTATAGGTGCTCCACCGGACCTGCGGCGGCATCAGCTCGCCCGCCGCGTCGGTGTTCCAGATCACCGCCGCCGAGGCGTCCACCAGCGCCCGGAAGCGCTGCTCCGAGTGGCGCAGGCGCTCCTCGACCGCGCGGCGGCCGGTGATGTCGGTGTTGGTCCCGTACCAGCGCAGGATCCGCCCGGCTTCGTCCCGGTAGGGCAGCGCCTTCGACAGGAACCAGCGATAGCTCCCGTCGCGACCGCGCAGCGGGAACGTGTCCTCCCAGGACCGGCCCAGCGTGATCGCGGCGCGGTAGCGCTCGGTCACCGCCGCGACGTGGTCCGGGTGGTGGACCGTGCGCCAGCCCCAGCCCCGCATCTCGTCGAGGGAGGTGCCGGTGTAGTCGTACCAGCGCTGATTGTACCAGACGATCGTGCCGTCGGCCTCGGCGATCCAGGCGAGCTGCGGCAGCGTCTCGGCGAGGTTGCGGTAATCGGCGTCCGTGACGGATCCTGGGCCGCTCTCAGTCTCGCTCATCGACCCGACGCTGTCCCGTCACCCGCCCCGGCGGCGGCTTGAACCAGTATTCCTTATACACGCATCGCGTCGGGATCCGACCGCGCCGCCGCGGCCGGCGGGCGGCGGAATCGCAGGGCGTCGACCGTGTAGAGCGCGAGCGCCGCCCAGATCAGCGCGAGCATCAGCGCCCGATGCGGCTCGACGCGCTCGCCGTAGACGAGGACGCTCAGGACGAGCAGGCAGGTCGGCGCCACGTACTGCAGGAGGCCCAGGGTCGTCAGCCGCAGGCGCACCGCCGCGGCGGCGAACCAGATCAGCGGCAGCGCGGTGGTCAGGCCGGTGAGCATCAGCAGGGCGCGGTCTGCCGGCGCGGCCGGCAGGAACGGCTCGGGCGACAGGACGAGCCAGACGACCGCGGCCGGCAGGAGCAGCAGGGTCTCGGCCAGGAAGCCGACCAGCGCGTCGACGCCGACGATCTTCCGGGCGAGCCCGTAGAGCGCGAAGGTCACCGCCAGCGACAGCGACACCAGGGGCAGCTCGCCGGCCCAGACCACCGCGGCGGCGACGCCGGTCGCGGCGATGCCGATCGCGACGGCCTGCGCCGGCCGCAGGCGCTCGCCCAGCACCACCCGGCCGAAGGCGACGCTCACGAGCGGATTGATGTAGTAGCCGAGGCTCGCGTCGAGCAGGTGCCCGCTGCTGACCGCGTGGAGGTAGAGCAGCCAGTTCACGCCGATCATCGCCGCCGAGAGCAGCAGCAGTGCGTGGCGCCTCCGGAGCGGCCGCGGCAGGTTGAGGCGGTGGCGGGCCGCGAGGATCAGCGCCAGCGCGCCGGCGAACACGCTCGACCAGACGATCCGCTCCGACAGGATGTGGTACGGCGAGTAGGCCCCGAGCATCCGGAAATGCACCGGGACCAGCAGGCCCCAGCTCAGGTAGGCGGCGAGCGCGTAGACGAGGCCCACGGAGTCCTCCCGATCGACCCGGATGGGAGGCCGGGTCCGCGGGCTTTAGCGCGCCGGCCCGGGCGCCGTCATGGGGGATGGTGCAGGGCTGCCATCCGGCCGGTTTCAGCCGGCCCGAATGGTCGCGCGGAAGCGCCGGACCTCGCCGATGCGCCCCGCGACGGTCTCGGTCGCCCCGACCTGTCGCGGACCTGTCCGTCGACCCGCGGCCTGGAGGGGCTGCCGCGGCGCCGGCGTCAGGGGGCCCGCCAGCCGCCCTGCCAGCCGGCATCCGAACGGTGCCAGGCCGCCCGCCGGTGGCCCCGTCGGTCGAGGTAGAGGAGATCCAGGCGCTCGGCCCGGACGAGAACGGCGGCGAAGTGCGGCCTGCCGAGCGTCGCGGCCGCGGTCTCGTCCGGAAGGCTGTAGGCGCCGCCCGCCGGCAGCGCCGTGCCGGGACCGGGCTGCGCCCCGTAGCACACCCGGCTCATCGCCCGGGACCCCGTCCAGGCGGCCTCGGCCAGCGCGTCGTCGGTGTGCAGCGCGGCGCGACCCTCGACGCGGATCTGGATCTTCGCCGCCGCGTCGTAGGCGGCGAGGGCGCAGGCGGGATCGGCCAGGATCTCGGAGGCCTTGTCGGAGCGGCGGTCGCAGTGGAACCGGAGCGTTCCCTCGGCCGGGTCGGCGGCGCGCAGGACCACGGTGCGCAGCCGCGGCCCGCCATCGGCCCCGACCGTCGCCAGGGCCGGCAGGTGGAGGCCGCCACGGCCATGGGCGGCGCCGTCCGCGAGCAGCCGCCAGAGTTCCGCGAAGGCGGCGTCGAGATCGTCGTAGAAGGCGGGCAGCGGCGTCCGTGTCATGCGGCGCCCCGCTTCCGCCGCCGCTCGCGGAAGATCAGCGCGAGGTTGCGCAGGTAGATGCCGGTGGAGAGGCCCTGGCCGATGATGATCACCGGCTCGCGGCGCACGAACCCGTAGACCAGCGTCATCATCCCGCCGAGGATCGACAGGAACCAGAACGACAGCGGCATCACGCTCCGCCCGGCCCGTTCGCTCGCGATCCATTGCAGGATGAAGCGCGATCCGAACACCACCTGGGCGACGATGCCGAACACCAGCCAGAAGTCGAGCCGGGTGACGAACACGTCGTAGAAATAGGCCGGCAGATCGTGGGCGAGCTGGATCAGCATCCGACGTCCTGGTCCGCGGGTTGGCCGGCCGGCGGCTCCGCCGACGCGCCGGTCGGGCCGGCGACCTCCTCGGGCCGCGGATCCGCGCGCTTGCGCCGGATCAGCCACCAGACGCCGGCGAGATCGAGGAGCCCGACCCAGAGGCGGTCGAACAGGCCGTAGTTCGACACGCCCGTCAGCCGCGGCCGGTCGACCACGTCGCGGTGGACGACCGAGAAGCCCTCGCGGGCGACCAGCGCCGGCATGAACCGGTGGAGCGCGTCGAAGTACGGCAGCCTGAGATACACGGCGCGGCGGAAGACCTTCAGGCCGCAGCCGGTGTCGCGGGTGGAGTCGTTGAGGATCCGGCCGCGCACGCCGTTGGCGATCCGGGACTGGAGCATCTTGAAGCGGCCGTCCTTGCGGCCGCGCCGCTGGCCCTGGGCGAGGCCGGCCCCCGGTCCCGCCGCCTCCAGGGCCGCGAGCAGCGTGGGGATGAAGGCCGGATCGTTCTGGCCGTCGCCGTCGAGGGTCGCGACGATCCCGCCGCGGGCCGCCAGGACGCCGCTGCGCACCGCCGCCGACTGGCCGCCGCTCCGCGCGTGGCGCAGCACCCGCAGCCAGGGGCGCCCCGTCCGGGCCGCCGCCAGCGCCGCCGGCGTGCCGTCGGTGGAGCCGTCATCCACGTAGATCAGCTCGAAGGCGAGATCCGCGCAGGCGGCCTCGATCTCGGCCACCAGGGGGGCGATGTTGCCGGCCTCGTTCTTGACCGGCACGACGACGCTGAGATGCGGGGATGCGCTCACGGGGCCACCGCGTAGGCCGTCACGAAGACCCGGCGGCCGGTGTTGAGGTTGAAGCCCTCGACCTCCGCCAGGGGCGCGGGCGCGCCGCGGCCCACCGGCCAGGCCGCGTTGAAGTCGTCGCGCTCGCGCGACTCCACGTAGAGCAGGCGGCAGCCGCCGCCCTCGAGGAAGGACCGGGCGGCGGCCCCGTCGGGCGGCAGGGCGAGGCCGGTGCCGATCAGGAAGACGAGGCTGGGCTCGCGGTAGCCGAGGCTCGCCACGAGCGGGTTCGCGCACGGCATCCGGTCGCGCAGGGCCGCGAGCCGCGGCGAGACCTTCAGCGCCGGCAGCGAGCGCTGCGCCACGCCCAGCACCGCCGGTCCGAGCAGGACGGAGGCCAGGACCCCCAGGACGAGGGCGCGCTCGGCCGAACCCTGCGCGAAGGCGAGCCAGGCCAGGAATGCGACCGCGCAGGCGGCGGCGAGCAGCGGGAGGGCCGGCCACGGGATCGTGTGGGCGTCGAGCCGCCAGCCGGCGAGGCAGAGGCCGAGGGTCAGGGCGACCGGGATCGCCGGCAACAGCAGGGCCGTCAGGCGCGCGCCCCGCAGGCGGGGGTCAAGCGCGCCCCGCTCCAGCGCCACCACGGTCAGGATCGCCAGCCAGGGCATCAGCGGCAGCACGTAGTGGGGCAGCTTGGTCGGGACCGCCTCGAAGATCAGCCACGCCGGCAGCACCGCGGCGATGAGGAAGGCCGGGGCGGCCTCCCGCCGCGCCCGCCACGCGAAGGGCAGGCTCATGGCGGTGAAGGAAGCCGCCGGCCAGAAGGTCGCGAAGAACACGAGGGCGTAGGCCCCGGGCGGTCCCCAGTGCCGCTCCGCCGCCCCGCCGACCTTGCCGAGCATGTCGTGCCCGACCGCCTCGGCGTAGAAGGCGCCGCCGCTCTTCCAGGCGATCGCCGCGAACCAGGGCGCCACCAGCAGCAGCGTGAGGGCGACGCCCGGCCACGGCCGCAGGGGCAGGAGCCAGCGGCCGGACCGCGCCGCGAGCGACAGGCCGAGCGCCGGAAGCGCGACGAACAGCGGCACCATCGGCCCCTTCACCAGGATCCCGACCGCCATCCCGAGCCAGAACGCCGCGAAGGTCGGTCCCGAGACCGGCCCGCCGTCCCGCGGCGCCAGCCACGCGCGGGCGAGCGCGGCGAGGCTCGCGGTGGCGCAGGCGGCGAGCAGCGCGTCGGTCTTGGCGAGGTGGGCCTCGGCCGAGAGCATCAGGCAGGCGCCGTAGAGGGCGGCCGCCAGCAGCGCCGACCGTCGCGGCAGGAAGGCGAGCGCCGCCCAGTAGGCGAGCAGCACCGAGGCGACGGCGCCGATCAGCGAGGGGATGCGGTACAGGGCGATCTGGGTGCGGGCGCCGGGCACGCCCAGCGCCTCGCCGGCCGCCACGGCGGCGGCCTGCGCCCAGTAGATCCCCACCGGCTTCTTGTGCCGCGCTTCCCCCTGGAAGCGGATATCCACGAGGTCGCCGCTCTCCAGCATCTGCTTCGAGGCCTGGGCGAACCGGGGCTCGTCCCGGTCCATCGGCTGCAGCGAGATCTGGCCCGGCAGGAACAGGATCAGGCACAGCGCCAGAAGGGCGGCGACGGCCCTGGCATGGGTGAGGCTCAGCGCGTCGAGCCCGCGACCGATCCGGTCGACGGGGGCAAGGCGCGGCGCGCCGCCGGCGGAGAGGCTCGTGGTCATGCCGGGCCGGTCAATCAGGAACGCGCCGCGAGGTCAAATACGGCGCTCTCGCCGCGACCGGGATCTCAGGCGCCCCGATCCTCACCTGTCCGGGACGGGGCCGCCCGGAGCGCGGCGCCCGGCCCCGTCCCGCCCTAGGACGCCGCCCGGAGGCGCGCGAAACCGGCGTCGAGGTCGGCCTTGAGGTCGGCGGTGTCCTCGAGGCCAATGTGGAAGCGGAGCGCCGGTCCGCCGGGGGCCCACCGGGTTGCGGTCCGGTAGCCGGCGCAGTCGAACGGGATCACGAGGCTCTCGAAGCCGCCCCAGGAGAAGCCCATCCCGAAGAGCTGCAGCCCGTCCAGCATGGCGGCCACCGCCGCCTCCGGCACCGGCTTGAGGATCACCCCGAACAGGCCCGAGGCGCCGGAGAAGTCGCGCTTCCAGATCGTGTGGCCGGGATCCTCGGGCAGGCCGGGATGCAGCACCCGCAGCACCTCGGGCCGCGCCTGGAACCATCGGGCCATCTCCAGACCGGCGCGTCCGTGCTCGCGCAGCCGCAGGGACATGGTCCGCAGGCCGCGCAGTGCCAGGAAGATGTCCTCGGCGCCGGCGCACATGGCGAAATGGTCGAAGGTGCGGCGCACGGCCGGGTAGTAGCGCGCGTTCGCGGAGGTCAGGCCGATCAGCAGGTCCGAGCCGCCGCTCAGGTACTTGGTGCCCGCCTCCACGGCGATGTCGACCCCGCGCGCGTGCGGCGGGAACAGCAGCGGCGTCGCCCAGGTGTTGTCCATGATCACGCAGGCGTCGTGGGCGTGCGCGACCTCGGCGATGGCCGGGATATCCTGCATCTCGAAGCTCTGCGAGCCGGGCGCCTCGACCAGCACGGCCCGGGTATTCGGGCGCATCAGATCCGCGATGCCGGCCCCGATGACCGGGTCGTAGTAGGTCACCTCGACGCCGTAGCGCGCCAGCACGCCGTCGCAGAACTGGCGGGTCGGCCGGTAGGCGGAATCGGTGACGAGGAGGTGGTCGCCCGCCGAGACCGCGGCCATCAGCGCGACGGTGAGCGCCGCGAGGCCGGAGGGCGTCACGACGGTGCCGGCGGCGCCGGCGAGTTCCGTCCACGCCTCCGTCAGCGAGTCCATCGTCGGCGTCGCCGAGGTCCCGTAATTGTAGCGGCCGCGCCGGTTCTTGATCGCGTCGTAGCTCGGGTAGAGGACCGTGGAGCCGCGGTAGATCGGCGTGTTCACGAAGCCGTGCTGCTCGCCCGGGTCACGGCCCGCGTGGACGAGGCGCGTCGCGGGCGCGAAGGTCTGCTTGGCGTCGGGCGAGGGCTTCAGGGACATCGAGGCTCGGAGATCGCGTTGCGGTGCACCGCACGAAGCGCGCCGCGCCGGGCGAGGTCAAGCCGGACGCGCGGCCTCCCGGCGCCGGCCCGCCGCGTTATCCGCGATCACGGCTTCTCGGGCGGGTCCGAGACGACGGCCTCCTCGTAGGCCTCCATCCAGGCGGCGCGCTCCTGGGAACCCTCGGGATAGGGGCATTCGCTCACGGGCTTCCCGTAGAGGCGCGCGTTGCGGCCCTGGATGAACGGGCTGTCGCTCGCGGTGGCCTGGACGTTGGTCAATATCGCCTCCCGAAGACTTGGAGTGGGGCTTCGTTAACGGCCGCGCCGTAAATCTGTTGCCGTCTCAAGTCGCGCCCCGGGTCGTCGCGTGCGTATCCTGCGTTCCCTTCTCGGCGCCGTCCTCGTCCTCGTCTCGACGGCGACCGTCGCCCTCGTCAGCGCCGACCGGCTCGCCCATCTGGCGCCGGCGCCGGTGGTCCGTGCCGCCCAGGCCGAGCCGTCGGCGACGGGGTCGATCCCGGCCCCGGCGAAGGCCGCGCCCGCGCCGAAGCCGGCCGTGCCCAGCATCCCGAACGGGTTCGACACGGAGCGGCTGCACGCGCTGATGCGCGGCGACCCGATCCTGCCGGGCCGCTGACGGCGGGCCGGATCGCGCTCACCCCGTTCCGGGTCTCATCGCGCGGCGCTCGGCGCGCGGCGCGACGGGGAATCGGGCCGATCGGCCGTGGACCGCCCTACCGCGCCGTCCGGAAAACCTGCAGGTCGAGGTCGCGGACCTTCTTGCGCAGGGTGTTGCGGTTGACGCCGAGCAGCTCCGCGGCCCGGATCTGGTTGCCGCGGGTGGCGGCGAGCGCCGCGCCGATCAGCGGTCCCTCGATCTCCCGCAGGATCCGGTGGTACAGCCCGGGGGGCGGCAGCGTGTCGCGATAGCCGGAGAAATAGTCCGAGAGGTGCCGCTCCACCGCGCTGGACAGGGTCTCCGATTCGCCGTTGGCCTTGCGGGCGGCGCCGTTGGCGGCCGGGGTCGCGGGCGTCGCCAGCGGCAGCGTGTCGAGCTCGGCCTCGATCACCGGGCCGGTGATCGTCTCCTGCGGGTAGAGGGCGGCGAGCCGCCGGACCAAGTTCTCGAGCTCGCGGACGTTTCCGGGCCAGCGGTAGCGCTTCAGCCGCTCCATCGCGTCGCCGTCGAGGGTCTTGCGAGTCAGGCCCTCGCGCTCGACCAGAACGAAGAAGTGGCGGACGAGGTCCGGCACGTCCTCCGAGCGCTCGCGCAGGGCCGGCAGCCGCAGCGGCACGACGTTGAGGCGGAAGAACAGGTCCTCGCGGAAGATGCCCTGCTGGATCGAGACCCGCAGGTCCTTGTTGGTGGCCGCGATGATCCGGACGTTGGTGCGGATCGGGACGCGCCCGCCCACCGTCGTGTACTCGCCCTGCTGCAGCACGCGCAGCAGCCGGGTCTGCGCCTCCATGGGCATGTCGCCGATCTCGTCGAGGAACAGCGTGCCGCCCTCGGCCTGCTCGAACCGGCCGGCGGAGCGCTGGAGCGCCCCCGTGAAGGCGCCCTTCTCGTGGCCGAACAGCTCGGACTCGATCAGGTCGCGCGGGATCGCCGCCATGTTCACCGGCACGAACGGGCCGGTGCGGCGGCGGCCGTAATCGTGCAGCGCCCGGGCGACCAGCTCCTTGCCGGTGCCGGACTCGCCGGTGATCATCACGGTCAGGTCGGTCGGCATCAGCCGGGCGAGCGCCCGGTAGATCTCCTGCATGGCCGGCGAGCGGCCGACCAGCGGGATGTCCTCATTCTCGGGGGGCGCCCCGGCCGGCGCCGCGCCGCGGGGGCGCGAGAGCGCCCGGCCCACGATGGCGATCAGCTCCTTGAGGTCGAAGGGCTTCGGCAGGTACTCGTAGGCGCCCCGCTCCGAGGCGCGGATCGCCGTCATGAAGGTGTTCTGCGCGCTCATGACGATGATCGGCAGCTCCGGCCGCACCCGCTTGATGCGCGGCAGCAGGTCGAACACGTTCTCGTCGGGCATGACCACGTCGGTGATGACGAGATCGCCCTCCCCCTGCGCGACCCAGCGCCAGAGGGTGGCGCAGTTGCCCGTCGAGCGGACCTCGTAGCCCGCCCGGGACAGCGCTTGGTTCAGCACGGTGCGGATGGCGGCGTCGTCGTCGGCGACGATGATGTGGCCGTTCGGCATGACTCTCTACTCAGACCTCCGACGGGGGCCGGATTCGGGGATCGACATCACGGATCGACCGCCGATTCGCGCCCGTCCCGGGCACTCGACATCGGCAGAAGGATGCGGAACGCCGTGCGGCGCGGGGCGGGATCGCACTCGACGATCCCGCCGTGATCGCCGACGATCTTGGCCACCAAAGCAAGACCCAGGCCGGAGCCCTGCGCCTTGGTGGTGACGAACGGGTCGAACAGGTCGGGCAGCAGGTCGGCCGAGATGCCCGGGCCGTTGTCGCGCACCGCCACCTCGATCGGCAGGCTGACCCGCTCCCGCGAGCCCGGGACCTGCAGGCGCAGGCCGGTGCGGAAGGCGGTCGACAGGGTGATCTCGCCCTCGACCGCGTCCGGGCCGATCGCCTCGGCGGCGTTCTTCACGAGGTTCAGGATCACCTGGATCAGCTGGTCGCGGTTGCCGAGCACCGGCGGCAGCGACGGGTCGTAGGTCTCGATGAACCGGATGTGCCGCGCGAAGCCCGACTGCGCCGAGCGCTTCACCTGGTCGAGCACCCCGTGGACGTTGACGGCGCCGCGATCCGAGGGGCGCTCGTCGCCGAACAGCTCCATGCGCTCGACGATGCGGACGATCCGGTCCGACTCGTCGCAGATCAGGCGGGTGAGCAGCCGGTCCTCCTCGGCGCCGGTGCTCTCCAGGAGCTGCGCCGCGCCCCGGATGCCCGCCAGCGGGTTCTTGATCTCGTGGGCCAGCATCGCGCCGAGCGCCACCATCGAGCGCGCCGCGCCGCGATGGGTGAGCTGGCGGTTCATCTTGTCGGCGATGGTGCGCTCCTGGAGCATCATCACCACGGCGTCGCCGTCGTCGCCGAGCGGCGTCGCGAACACGTCGACGCTGCGCTCCAGGCCGAGGCGCGGCTGGGTCAGCTCGACCCGGTACTCGCTGACGCTGGCGCGGCGGCGCCGGACCTCGGCCACGAGCGCGATGATCGGCGAGGCGAAGGGGATGATGTCGCGCAGCCGCCGGCGCTGCATCAGCCGCGCCGAGTAGTCGAAGAACGCCTCCGCGGCGTGGTTGCAGTGGAGGATCTGCTCGTCGGCGCCGATGGTCAGGACCGGCAGCGGCAGCGCGTTCAGCACGGCCTCGGCGGCGGTGTCGCGCCGGGTGCCGGGCTCGCGCGGGAGGGGCTCGTCGGTCACGCGGCCTCCTGGACGGGGTTCGCCGCGCCCGCGAAGGCCCGGGCCAGCAGGGTCAGCGCGATCCCCGGATCGGTCGTGGTGAGGAGAGTCGCGCGCTCCGCGGGGCTCAGCGCGCCGCCGGTCTCTGCGTAGGCGGCGAGGTGCTTGCGGGCGTGGCGCACGCCCATGTCGCGGCCGTAGAGCGACAGCAGCCCCGCGTAGTGCTCCGCGGCGAGGGCGGCCTGCTCGGCCCGGGACGGCTCCGCGGCGGGCCGCCCCGCGAGCGCCGCGGCGACCTGCCCGACCAGCCAGGGGCGGCCGGTCGCCGCGCGGCCGATCATGACCCCCGCGGCGCCCGAGGCGTCCAGGCAGGCGCGGGCGCTGGCGAGGTCGGTCACGTCGCCGTTGGCGATCACCGGGATCGACACCGCCGCGACGACGGCGCGGATCGCCGCCCAGTCGGCGCTGCCCTTGTAGAATTGCTGCCGGGTCCGCCCGTGGACGGTCACGGCGTTCAGGCCCAGGCGCTCGGCCCGGGCGGCGAGATCCGCGGCGTTGCGGCGCGCGTCGTCCCAGCCGAGGCGCATCTTCACCGTCACCGGGACCGACACCGCGCCCCGGACCGCGGCGAGGAGGCGCTCGGCGTGGTCGAGGTCGCGCATCAGCGCCGAGCCCGAGGCGATCCCCGTCACGATCTTGGCCGGGCAGCCCATGTTGACGTCGATCACGTGGGCGCCCCCGGCCTCCGCGAGCCGGGCGGCCTCCGCCATCGGGCCCGCCTCGCAGCCGGCGAGCTGGACCACGTGCAGGTCGACGCCCGACCCCTCGGCGCGCAGCGTCGCCTCGCCGGACCCGCGGGTGAGTTCCCGGGCCGCGACCATCTCGGAGACGACCGCGTCGGCGCCGCAGCGGCGGGCGACGCGGCGCATGTGCAGGTCGGTGACGCCCGAGAGCGGGGCGAGCAGGCAGAGCGGGGCGGGGTTCGCCCCTTCCGCGGTCGCTCCGGCGCGGCCGAGCGCGCTCAAATAATGGTCAGTCGTCATTCTGCACAACAATGAGGCAAGGCCGGTCCGCTGGCAAGCGGGACCGCGCGTTGATTTCGGGCCCTCCCCCGCTTAAACGACGGGCACCCTTCGCGGCAGGGTGACGCCGGCACTGCTGGCCCGCGCGCCGGCCGCCCCTCCGCCCCTCAGGACGTCGCGAGTTCGCCGCCCATGCCCGCCACCGGCACGCCAGCCACCGGACCCGCCAGCGCGGGAGCCGGCGTCGCCGCGGTGGTGGTGGCGGCCGGCCGCGGCATCCGCATCGGCGGCGGCACCCCCAAGCAGTACCGCCGGGTCGGCGGGCAGGCGGTCCTGACCCGCACCCTGGCGGCGCTCGCGGCGGACGACGCGATCGCGCGGATCCAGCCGGTGATCGCCGCCGACGCGGCGGCGTTCTTCCGCAGCTGCCTGGAGGAACTCGCGCCCGCGATCCGCGCCAAGATCACGCCGCCGGTCGAGGGCGGCGCGACGCGCCAGCTCTCCGTGCGCGCCGGTCTCGAGGCCCTGGCCGCCGGCGACGCGCCCGAGATCGTGCTCGTCCACGATGCCGCCCGCCCCTACGTGGATTCCGCGCTGATCGCCCGGGCGATCGCGGCCGGGCGCGACCACGGCGCGGCCGTTCCGGGCGTGCCGGTGACCGACACGGTCAAGCGCGTCGTCGACATCGCCCCGGGCATCGGCCGGGTGCACGAGACGCCGCCGCGGGAGCACCTGCGCGCGGTCCAGACGCCCCAGGCCTTCGCCTTCGGCCCGCTGCTCAAGGGCCACCGGGACGCCGCCGCGCAGGGCCTCGACGGTTTCACCGACGACGGCGCCCTCGCCGAATGGGCCGGGCTGCCGGTGGTGGTGTTCGCGGGCGACATCGCCAACCGCAAGATCACCCAGCCCGCCGACCTGATCGAGGCGGACCGCGCCTTCGCGATCGAGACCACCGCATTGCCAGCGCCGGGAGCCCGCGCCATGACCACCTACGTGACCCGCCTCGGCACCGGCTTCGACGTGCACGCCTTCACCACCGGCGACCATGTCTGGCTCGGCGGCGTGAAGATCCCGGCCGACCGCGGCGTGCTCGCCCATTCCGACGGCGACGTGGCGCTGCACGCCCTGACCGACGCCCTGCTCGGCGCCATTGCGGACGGCGATATCGGCACCCACTTCCCGCCCTCCGACGAGCGCTGGCGCGGAGCCGCCTCGGACCAGTTCCTGGCCCATGCCTGCGACCTCGTCCGCGCCCGTGGCGGCCGCATCGATCATCTCGACATCACCGTGCTCGCCGAGGCGCCCCGCATCGGCAAGCACCGCGAGGAGATCCGCGCGCGCATCGCCGCCATCGCGGGCGTCCCGCTCTCGGCGGTCTCCATCAAGGCGACGACCACCGAGAAGCTCGGCTTCGTCGGCCGGGCCGAGGGGCTCGCCGCCCAGGCGGCCGCGACGGTCCGGCTGCCCGAGGAGGACGGCCCCGCCCTCGACGCGCAGGCCGAGACCGCGATGCGGCAGGGCTGAGCGGCTTCGGGACCCGGCGCGGTTCCCCCTCCCGAGCGGGAGAGGGGCGCGCGTCGCGCTCGGTCTCAGGCCACCCGCACCAGCAGCGCGATCGCCGCGACGCCCAGGGCCGCCATCGTCAGAAGGATGCCGCCGCCCCGGCAGGCGAACTGGCGCGGCGAGTTCGGGGGCGCGAACATCCCGATCGGGTGCAGGATCCGGGCGGCCAGCAGGGCGACCAGCAGCGCCCGAACCAGCCCGTGACTGCCGCCGCTCGCCTCGAGCAGGCCGATGACGATCAGGGCCAGCGGCACGTACTCGGCGAAATTGGCGTGCGAGCGCACGCGCTTGAGGACCGTGTCGTCGCCGCCGTCGCCGAGCAGCACGTTCTCGGAGACGCGGGCCCCGATCACCCAACCCGAGAGGCCCAGATACACGAGAGCGAGCAGCCCGGCGTAGAAGGCCGTGGTCGCGGGGAAGATCATGGAAAGGGTGTCTCCGATCGGCGGCCGCCGGTCCTTGAGCCGGGCTCGGCCATGGGCCACAACCACCAGATAGGGCGCAGCCGCCCCGGGGGAGCCCGTTCGCCATGGTCGACGACGCAGAGCTTCTCGCCCGGGCCGAGGCGCTCGTGGCGGCCTACGCGGCGGCGGGGCTGACCGTCGCGACCGCCGAATCCTGCACGGGCGGCCTCGTGGCCGGCCTGCTCACCGCGGTGCCGGGCTCGTCGGCCGTCCTGGAGCGCGGCTTCGTCACCTACTCGAACGAGGCCAAGGCCGAGGCCATCGGCGTCCCCATGGACCTCATCCGCCGGCACGGCGCGGTCAGCGAGCCCGTGGCGCGGGCGATGGCCGCCGGGACGCTCGCGGCGTCGCGCGCCTCCGTCGCGGTGTCGATCACCGGCATCGCCGGCCCCGGGGGCGGGAGTGCCGAGAAGCCCGTCGGGCTGGTGCATTTCGGCCTCGGCCGGCGGGATGGCGAGACGCGCCATCTGGAGCGGCGCTACGGCGATCTCGGGCGGACGGGAATCCGCCGCGCCGCCGTGGCCGACGCGCTCGGTCTGCTGGAGGACGCTCTCGGCGACTGATCACGGTACGGGAAGGAGGGCCCCATGGACACGGTGACGACCCGCCTCTGCATCGTCGGCGGCGGCCCCGCCGGGATGATGGCCGGCCTGCTCTTCGCCCGCGCGGGCCTCGAGGTCACCGTGCTGGAGAAGCACGCCGACTTCCTGCGCGACTTCCGCGGCGACACCATCCATCCCTCCACCCTCGACCTGATGGACGAACTGGGCTTCACCGAGCGCTTCCGCGCCCTCCCCCAGCGCCGCGTCGAGAGCTTCTCCGGCGTCGTCGACGGGCGCAGCTACCGGGTCGCCGATTTCAGCCGGCTGCCGACCCGGAACCGCTTCATGTCCTTCATGCCGCAATGGGACTTCCTGGATTTCCTGGCCGGCGAGGCCGCCCGCTACCCGGCGTTCCGCCTGATCCGCCGCACCGAGGCGCAGGACCTGATCGAGGCGGAGGGGCGGGTCGCGGGCGTGCGCGCCGCGGGGCCGGACGGCCCGGTCGAGATCCGGTCCGACCTCGTGCTCTGCGCGGATGGCCGTCACTCGCGGATGCGCGCGCGAGCGGGCTTCGCGCCCCGGGCCTTCGGCGCGCCGATCGACGTGCTCTGGTTCCGCCTGCCGCGCCGCGACGGGGACCCGGAGGCGGCGGCGGGGCGGTTCGGGCCGGGACGGATCCTGATCACCCTCGACCGGGGCGACGCGTGGCAATGCGCCTACGTGGTGCCGAAGGGCGGCGACGCCGCGCTCCGGGCGAAGGGCCTGCCGGCCTTCCGGGCCGCGGTGGCCCAGATCGCCCCGTTCCTGGCCGACCGCACCGACGCCATCGCCGGCTGGGACGACGTCAAGCTCCTGACGGTCACGGTCGACCGGCTCGACCGCTGGCATCGGCCGGGCCTGATGTGCATCGGCGACGCCGCGCACGCCATGTCGCCGGTTGGCGGCGTCGGGATCAACCTCGCGATCCAGGACGCGGTGGCGGCGGCCAATCTCCTGGCCGAGCCCCTGCGGGCGGGGCGCCTCGCGGAGGCCGACCTCGCCCGGGTCCAGGCCCGGCGGATGTTCCCGGTGCGGGCCACGCAGGCGCTGCAGCGGATGATCCAGTCCCGCGTGATCGCCGCGTCGCTGGCGGCCGACGCGCCGTTCCGGGCGCCGCTCGCCCTGCGCCTCCTCGACGCCCTGCCGCGGCTCCAGGTCCTGCCGGCGCGGATGATCGGGATGGGCGTGCGGCCCGAGCACGTGCGCCCGCCGCTGCGGGCCTGACCGGACGCCCCGCCGGTCCGGCGGGGCGATGACACCCGGGCTACAGCAGGTGCCAGTCGGCCAGCCGGCCGTTCACGAAGACCAGCTCCAACCGATTGCCGGCGCCCCGGGCCCTGGCGGACGAGGCCGCGGAGGCGGCGGCGATCGTCTCGACATCGTTGACGCTGTTGCCGGCGCGATAGAGCGCCTCGCCCGCCCGCGAACCGAGCGGCGTCAGGGACGCGATGGCGCCCAGCGTGTCGCCGACCCCGGCCTTGACCGCCTCGGGCCGGATATAGGTCATGACGCTCCGGTCGCCCGACGGGGAGGCGACGTTGTCCCGGCTCGCCGGTGGGCCGTACAGCGCCAGGACCTGATCGACCGTCGTGCGCCTGACCTTGAGGTGAGCGTGGATGAAGGACGGGCCGAAGCGGTCCTCGGCCAGCGCCACCGGTACGGCGCTCGCGGCGGCCGCCGTCGGGGCCGCGCCTCCGCTCGAAGCCGTGCCGGTGCTGTTGCAGGCCGTCAGCGTGATCAGGGCAGCCGCCGACAGAGGAATGGCGAGTAACGCCTCCCGATAGGTCATGATCAGATCCCGAATGCGCTAGTAAATATACGGAATCGACAGGATTCCGGTGCGTTCTGCTGCCATGGCCCCCCAGAGCTGTAAAGCTGAGGGCCGCTGCGACGCCGTCCTGCGCATGGTCTGCGGTTTATCGTCTATTTATTGGTGGGTATAATAGGTACAAATATCTACCGATCGCGAATACAGTGCTGTCGCGATCGCTGCGTGAGTTGTGAAATATTGATGCGGACGCGATCGCGAGGTCTCGACGCTGTCAACCCGGTCACCCGACCTAGGCGGTCGTTACCGGATCGCCGGCGGTTCGCGCGCGCAGCGGAGTATCGGACGCGACGGTCCGGGAGCGCGAACCGCTGGGGGGGCGCGTCGCCGCGCCCGTGTGAACGCCGGCGCCGAAGGGGGCGCCTCAGGCGGTGCCGTACATCCGGTTCGCCCGCCCCTCGAAGGCGTCGGTGAACTTGCGGAAGGCCCGGTCGAACATCGTGCCCATGAGGAGCCCCAGGGTGCGGCTCTTGAACTCGTAGGTGATGAAGAAGTCGACGTTGCAGCCGCCGTCCGGGCCGTCCTTGAACAGCCAGCGGTTCTCCAGGTGCCGGAACGGGCCGTCGATATACTCGGCGACGATCTTCAAGCTCGCCGGATCGAGGGTGACCCGGGTGGTGAAGCGCTCGCGGATCGCCTTGTAGCCGACGCCCATCTCGGCGATCAGCACCTGCCCGCCATCGGGCATGTCCTGACGGCGGATCACCCGCAGGGATTCGCAGAGCGGCAGGAACTCGGGGTAGCGCTCCACGTCGGCGACGAGGTCGTACATCTGCTGCGGCGTGTGCTTCACCGCGCGGGTGACCCGGAAGGACGGCATGGTCTTCGGATATCCTCAGGCCGAGAGCGCGGGCGACAGTTTGGCCAGACGCGCCGCCTGCAAGCGCGCGAAATCCTCGCCGGCATGGTGCGAGGAGCGCGTGAGCGGCGTGGCCGAGACCAGCAGGAAACCCTTGGCGTAGGCGGTGGTCTCGTAGGCCTTGAACTCGTCCGGGGGGACGAAGCGCACGACCTCGTGGTGCTTCTTCGACGGCTGCAGGTACTGGCCGACGGTGAGGAAGTCGACGTCGGCCGAGCGCAGGTCGTCCATGAGCTGGAGGACCTCGTTCCGCTCCTCGCCGAGCCCGACCATGATGCCCGACTTGGTGAAGATCGTCGGGTCGAGCTCCTTCACCCGCTGCAGCAGGCGCACCGAGTGGAAGTAGCGGGCACCCGGCCGCACCGTGAGGTACTTGGCCGGCACCGTTTCCAGGTTGTGGTTGAACACGTCCGGCTTGGCGGCGACCACGACCTCGAGTGCCCCGTCCTTGCGCAGGAAGTCGGGCGTGAGGATCTCGACCGTCGTGCCGGGGCTCGCCCGCCGGATCGCCGCGATGGTGCGGGCGAAGTGCTCGGCGCCGCCGTCCTTCAGGTCGTCCCGGTCCACCGAGGTGATGACCACGTGGTGCAGGCCGAGCTTGGCCACCGAATCGGCGATCTTGTCCGGCTCGCCCAGGTCGAGGGCGTCGGGCAGGCCGGTGCGCACGTTGCAGAAGGCGCAGGCCCGCGTGCAGGTGTCGCCCATGATCATGAAGGTGGCGTGCCGCTTCTCCCAGCACTCGCCGATATTCGGACAGCCCGCCTCCTCGCAGACCGTGACCAGCCCGTGCTCGCGCACGATCTTCTGCGTCTCGGACCAAGCCCTGGAGCCGGGTGCCTTCACGCGGATCCAGTCCGGCTTCTTGGCCTGGACGGGCTGGTCGGGCCGGTGCGCCTTCTCGGGGTGGCGCAGGCGGACCGGCCGCGGATCGTTCTTCAGGGTGTCGAGGACGACGGCCATGGGTCGGGGGCACACCGCGGGCAAGCGCCCCAGGGGCGCGGTCGGGATCGCCCTGACTTAAGGCCCCAGGCCGCGCGCCGCAAACCGCCGCGACGCCGGGCCGCCCCGCGGTGGTTGAGGGTGCGGCCGTTCCGTCAGATCCCGAGCACCCGGACGAACAGTCCGGCCAGTACCGCTCCGACCAGGGGCGCGGCCACCGGGATCAGCGCGTAGCCCCAGTCGGAGGTGCCCTTTCCGGCGATCGGCAGCACCGCGTGGGCCACGCGCGGCCCCAGGTCGCGGGCCGGGTTGATGGCGTAGCCGGTGGTCCCGCCGAGCGACAGGCCGATGCCCCAGACCAGCATGCCGACCATGTAGGGCGCGACGGCCCGCGGGATCGCGCCGGCCGAGCCGAGCGTCGTGGTCACGAGGGCGGAGATCGTCAGGATCAGGAAGAAGGTCGCGATGATCTCGGAGATCCAGTTGGCCTTCGCGTCGCGGATCGCCGGACCGGTGCAGAAGCAGGCGAGCTTGAGGCCCGGATCCTGGGTCGCACCCCAGTGCGGCAGGTAGTGCAGCCAGACCAGCACGGCGCCCACGAAGGCGCCGAGCATCTGGGCCGGGATGTAGACCGGGATCTTGCTGAAATCGCCGGAGCTGACCGCGCCCGCCACGGTGACGGCCGGGTTGATGTGGGCGTCGGCGCTGCCGGTGGCGTTGGCGACGAAGACGCCGGCGAGGACCGCGAAGGCCCAGCCCGCCGTGATGGCGATCCAGCCGGCATTCTCGCCCTTGGAATGCTTGAGCAGGGCGCCGGCCACGACGCCGTCGCCGAGCACGATCAGGGTCATCGTGCCCAGGAATTCGCCCAGGAAGGGTGATGTCATCGTCTCGTCTCCCCCGTTCGCTGCTTTTTGTGAACGTTCAAAGCTTTGGCGAGCGCGTGACCGCCGGGGGCGGTCACCGGTATCGGCGCAGATCCCGTCCGCGTCCCGCATCCTGAGGTGCCGAGGCGCCGCGAAGGTCTCGACGGAGAGCTCCGGGGATCGCGCGGCTGGCCGGAGCCCTCCGTCGAGGCGGCTCCGCCGCAGCTCAGGATGCGGTCGCGTGGGCGATGGAGGCGGTCACGCGGCCGTCAGGCCCGCGCGCCGCGCGGACGAACCCGACGGCCCTCCGCTCAATCCTCGTCGGTCTTCCAGTCGAAGGAGCGCTGCACCGCCCGGCTCCAGGCGGCGGCGATCTTCTCGCGCTGGCCGGCATCCATCTTCGGCGTCCAGCGCTTGTCGACGCCCCAGTTGCGCTTGAGGTCGTCGAGGCCCTTCCAGTAGCCGACCGCGAGACCCGCCGCGTAGGCGGCGCCGAGCGCCGTCGTCTCGGCCACCTTCGGGCGCACCACCGGCACGTCGAGCAGGTCGGACTGGAACTGCATCAGGGTGGTGTTGGCGACCATGCCGCCATCGGCCCGCAATTCCT
The DNA here is from genome assembly GCF_053345825.1 of Methylobacterium sp. C33D. NCBI lineage: Bacteria > Pseudomonadati > Pseudomonadota > Alphaproteobacteria > Hyphomicrobiales > Methylobacteriaceae > Methylobacterium > Methylobacterium sp. C33D. Next base: position 14,436 of record NZ_JBKFAV010000041.1, on the reverse strand, counting down.
TGACGGGGATGCCGGAATCCTTCGCCATCGCCTGCAGCACCTCGCGGGTCTGGAAGGCGGTCGCCTCCAGCACCGAGCGGGCGATGTGGCCGCGGTTGACGTAGCGGGTCAGGCCGATGATCAGGCCGCGGGCGCCCTCGTTCCAGTGCGGCGCGTAGAGGCCCGAGAAGGCCGGCACGAAGTAGACGCCGCCGTTGTCCTCGACCGTCGTGGCGAGCGTCTCGACCTCGGCGGAATCCTTGATCATGTGCAGGTTGTCGCGCAGCCACTGCACCAGGGCGCCCGTGATGGCGATCGAGCCCTCCAGCGCGTAGGCCGGCTTCTGGCCGTCGAGGCGGTAGGCCAGCGTGGTGACGAGGCCGGCCTTCGACGGGACCGGCTCCGCGCCGGTGTTCATCAGCGCGAAGCAGCCGGTGCCGTAGGTGTTCTTGGCCTCGCCGGGCGCGAAGCAGGTCTGGCCGAACAGGGCCGCCTGCTGGTCGCCCAGGATGCCGGCGATCGGCACGCCGGCGAACGGCGCCCGGGTCTCGCCGTAGACCTCGCTCGACGAGACGATCTTCGGCAGCATCGCCCGCGGGATGCCGAAGGTCGTCAGCATGCCGTCGTCCCAGTCGAGTGTCTTGAGCGACATGAGCTGCGTGCGGCTCGCGTTGGTCACGTCGGTGACGTGGAGTCCGCCCTCGGTGCCGCCGGTCAGGTTCCAGACAAGCCACGTGTCGATGTTGCCGAACAGCACGTCCCCGGCCTCGGCCTTCTGCCGGGCGCCCTCGACGTGGTCGAGCAGCCAGCGCAGCTTGAGGCCCGAGAAATAGCTGGCGAGCGGCAGGCCGGTGAGGTCGCGGAACCGGTCGCGGCCGCCGTCACGGGCGAACTCGCCCACCAGCCGGTCGTTGCGGGTGTCCTGCCAGACCAGGGCGTTGTGCAGGGGCTTGCCGGTCGTCCGGTCCCAGATCAGCGTGGTCTCGCGCTGGTTGGTGATGCCGACCGCCGCGAGGTCGGACGGTTGGAGCCCGCCCTTCTCCAGCGCCTCGCGCATCACGCCCTGCGTCTTCGTCCAGATCTCCGTGGCGTCGTGCTCGACGTGGCCGGGAGCCGGGTAGATCTGCGCGTGCTCGGCCTGGGCGAGCGCGATCACGCTGCCCTCCCGGTCGAACACGATGAAGCGGCTGCTGGTTGTGCCCTGGTCGATGGCCCCGACGTAACGGCTCATCGTTCCCTCCCCTGATAGGCCCGACCGGTCTGCCGCCGGATCGGGTTCGAAATCGAAAGCGTCATCGAAAGCGTCAAGCGGCCTCGGCCCTGCGGTCGAGGTAGGCGGCGAGGCGCGCGGCGCTCTCCGCGCCGGTGCGCAGGCCGAGCTTGGACCGCCGCCACAGGATGTCGTCCGCGGTCACCGCCCATTCCTCGGTGCGCAGGTAATCGACCTCGGCCGCCGTGAGGCCGCCGTCGAAGGCCTCGCCGAGATCCGCCAGGGACTGGGCCGTCCCGACGATGTCCCGGGCCCGGGTGCCGTAGGCGCGGGCGAGCCGGCGGGCGGTCTCCTCCGGCAGGAACGGCTTCTCGGCCCGCAGCTTGGCGAGGAACTGGTCGAAATCGGCGTCCTTCATGGCGCCGCCCGGCAGGACCGCGTCGCCGGTCCAGGCCTTCTTGACGTGCGGGAAGTAGGGCTTCAGCTTCTCGAGCGCGTGCTCGGCGAGCCGCCGGTAGGTCGTGATCTTGCCGCCGAAGACCGACAGCACCGCCGCGGCCCCGCCCCGGTCCTCCACGTCGAGGACGTAGTCGCGGGTCACGGCCGACGCGTTCTCGGCCGCGTCGTCGTAGAGCGGGCGCACGCCCGAGTAGCTCCAGACCACGTCGGCCGGGGTGATCGTCGTGTCGAAGGAGCGGTTGATGCAGCCGCAGAGATAGTCGGTCTCGCTCTCGGAGATCGAGACCGGGCCGGGCTCGCCCTCGTAGGGGACGTCGGTGGTGCCGATCAGCGTGAAGTCGCGCTCGTAGGGGATCGCGAAGATGATGCGCTTGTCGGGCTGCTGCAGGATGTAGGCCTGGTCGCCCGCGAACAGGCGCTTGACCACGATGTGGCTGCCCTTGATCAGCCGCACCGCCGCGCGGCTGTTGATGCCGAGGGTGCCGCCCAGCGTCTCGCTGACCCAGGGGCCGGCGGCGTTGACGACGGCCTTCGCGTGGATCGTCCGCTCGGCGCCGCCGCGCTCGTCGCGCAGCGTCGCGACCCAGCCGTCACCCTCGCGCCGGGCCGAGACCACGCCGGTGCGGGTCAGCACCGTGGCGCCGCGCTCGCGGGCGTCCATGGCGTTGAGCACCACGAGGCGGCTGTCCTCGACCCAGCAGTCGGAATAGACGAAGCCGCGCTTCAGGCGCCGCTGCAGCGGCGCGCCGTAGGCGGAACCGCGCAGGTCGACCCCGTGCGAGCCCGGGAGCGTGCGCAGCCGCGCGAGGTGGTCGTAGAGGAACAGGCCGAGCCGCAGCATCCAGGCCGGGCGCAGGCCCTCGTCGTGGGGCAGGACGAAGCGCAGGGGCCAGATCACGTGCGGGGCGAGGCGCAGCAGCCGCTCGCGCTCGGCGAGCGCCTCGCGCACGAGGCGGAACTCGTAATACTCGAGGTAGCGCAGGCCGCCGTGGATCAGCTTCGTCGAGGACGAGGAGGTGAAGCCGGCTAGGTCCCCGCGCTCGGCCAGCAGGACCGACAGACCCCGGCCGGCCGCGTCCCGGGCGATGCCCGTGCCGTTGATGCCGCCGCCGATGATCAGGAGATCGTAGGCGTCGGACGGCTCGCGCTGTCGCGGTTCTGCCGCCATGGTTCCTCCAGCGCCGCCTTGGTGGCGGTTCGGCACTATATTGGCGCGGCGGCCGGCTTTCGCAAGCGAAAAATCGATGTTCGTTACGGCTCGTCCGCGCTGTCGGCGACCGCCAGGGTGACGCCCTGGCGGTCCATGAGCGCGGCGATCTCGGCCGGCGGCGCCCGGTCGGTGAAGAAGGTGTCGACCTGCTCCAGGCGCCCGACCTGGACCATCGGGCGGCGCGTGAACTTGGTATGGTCCGCCACCAGGAACGTCTTCCGGGCGTGGGCCAGGATGGTCTGCGTCGCCCGCACCTCCTCGTAATCGTAGTCGAGGAGCGCCCCGTCGCCGTCGATGCCGCTGATGCCGATCACCGCCACGTCGACCCGGAACTGGCTGAGCGTGTCGCAGGTGAGCTGCCCGAGCACCGCGCCGTCGCGGTTCCGCACGGTCCCGCCCGCCACGACGATGCGGAACTCGGTGGTCTCCGCCAGCGAGATCGCCACGTTGAGGTTGTTGGTGATGATGCTGAGATCGTCGTGCCGGGTCAGCTCGCGGGCGACGGCCTCCGGCGTCGTGCCGATGTTGATGAAGACCGAGCAGTGCGACGGGATGCGGCTCGCCGCGAGGCGGCCGATTCGGCTCTTCTCCGGCAGCAAGGTCACCCGGCGGTCGGCGTAGTCGATGTTCTCGACGCTGGAGGGAAGGCCGCCGCCGCCGCGGTAGCGTTCCAGGCGGCCCTCGGCGCTCAGTTCGTTGAGGTCGCGCCGGATCGTCTGGACGGTGACGCCGAACTGCGTCGCGAGGGCCTCGATCGTCACGAATCCGCGCTGACGGACCGAGGCGACGATGGCGCTGCGCCGCCCCTCGACGCCGGTCGCCTCGATCCTGTCGTCGGATCGTCGGTCGAGCGGTCGTGACATCGATGCTCCCTCGCCTTCTCTGGGGCTGCCGCGCGATGGACGACCGAGCGATGTTCGTTTGCGAACATTCTCCGAGGTCGCGGCTTTCGCGCGAGCTTGGACCGTGCCGCGTCTGTTCGCAACCGGCAGCCGCGATGCATTATGCTTCACGTCCGCGCGGCCGGCGCTTCGCCTGTGAACGGGCACAAAAAAGGCCTGCCGCGCGTGCGACAGGCCGTGCCACCCGGGCGACGCCGCCTGCGGCGCGCCCCGGTGTCCGCCGCTCACATGTGGTGGCGCATCCGGCGATGATGCTTCATGCGCTTGTGCTTCATGCGCTTGCGCATCATCGGACGCGCGGCCGGAGCGGCACCCTGCTCCATCGCGGCCGCCTCACCGGCGCGCTCCATGCCGCCGCGCGGGCCGCCGGCCTGAGCGCCAGAGGCGTTGTAGGGTGAGTTACCCTGGGCGTAAGCGGAGCCCGCGAGGAGCGTCAGCGACGCGGCGGCCAACAGAAGTTTCCTCATCGTCAATCCCTGGCGTAGACCGGCGCAGGCGAAGCACCGCACCTCGTCAGGCGCGTTGCCGCTGCGTCGGAAAATAAGCGGCTCAGACGAGACTTGGTTCCGCGTCATCGCGCCGGTGCGGCGCACAATTGCCGGCAGCGTTAACTCGGCCTATTTCGCGACCCGTCCCGGCCCGGCCGCGACCGAGCAACAGGGGAGCGGGTGGCGGTGGCCAGCAGCGGTTCGGCCTATCTCCTGCTGGATGTCGCCGGCACGGCCTGCGCCCTGCCCCGCGGCGCGGTCGCCGAGATCCTGCCGCTCCCGGATCTGCACACGCCGCCCGCCGCCGGCGGCTGGCTCATCGGCTTCCTCAATCTCGGTGGCACGCCGATCCCGGTCGTCGACCTCGCGGCCCTCCTCGGCCTCCGCCCGGTCGTCGCGCCGCCCGGTCTCTACGCCCATCTCGTCCTGATGCAGGGCGACGCCGTCGCGTACCTCGTCGATCGCGCGGCCGACCTCACGACGGTCGCCGAGTCCGCGATCCGGCCAGCCGAGGCGGCCGACACGCTGAACGGCTGCGTCGCCGCCGAGCTGGTCCTCGGCGAGCGCCTCGTCCACGCGCTGGCGCCGGAGCGCCTCCTGACCGTGCAGGAACGGGCGCGTGTCGACGCCCTGGCCCGGGCCGCCGCCGAACGTCTGGCCGCGCTGCCGCGCGCCGTCTGACCGCCCGATGGCCCGACCGGGTAATCCCCGTCCCGACCTGAGTGCCGATCCCGCCTACGCGCCGCTCAAGGCGCGGATCATCGCGCGCACCGGCCACCACTACTACACCGACAAGGACGAGTTGCTCATCGAGCGGCTGCACCGCCGCTTCCGCGCCGCGGCCGTGGGCGACTGCGCCGCCTACGCGGCCCTCCTGTCGAGCGGGGCGGAGGGCGAGGCGGAATGGGCCGGGCTCGAGGCGGAGATCACGGTCGGCGAGACGTTCTTCTTCCGCTACGCCGAGCAGTTCAACGCGCTGCGCGCGACGATCCTGCCGGCGCTGATCGCGGCGCGGGCGTCCGAGCGCGTCCTCCGGATCTGGAGCGCGGGCTGCTCCACCGGGGCCGAAGCCTATTCCCTGGCGATCCTGGTGCACGAGCTGCTCGGCGACGCCCGGTCCGACTGGCGGGTCTCGATCCTCGGCACCGACATCAGCGTCGAGGCGCTCGCCACGGCCCGCGCCGCCGAGTACGGCCGCTGGGCTCTCCGGACCATGCCGCCGGAGGAGCGGCTGCGCTACTTCACACGGCTGCCGGCCGCGCCGGGCATCCGGCGCGAGGGCGGCTACGCCCTCCGACCGGAATACCGCGGTTCGGTCCGCTTCGAGCGCGGCAACCTGCTGACCCTCGTCGACCCGGGGCCGCCGCAGGGCGAGCCCTTCGACCTGATCCTCTGCCGGAACGTGCTGATCTACTTCGACGCCCGGACGGTCGCCGCGGTGGTTCGCGGTCTCGGCCGCAGGCTGCGGCCGGAGGGCTGGCTGCTCCTCGGCCACGCCGAGCCGAGTCCCGCCTTCGCGAGCTTCCTCGACGCCGTCAGCCTGCCCGGGACCGTGGCCTACCGACCGCGCGCCGAGGCGCCCCCGGTCGCGCTGCCCGGAATGCCGGTGCCGGATCCCGTCCCTCCGACGGGGCAGGCGCCGGAGCCGCCCGCGCGGGATCCTGGTCGGGGCGGGTCCGCGGGCGCGTCCGCGGCCGACTCTGCGGGCGCCTGTCCGGGCGTGTCCGGGGCTGGACGACCCGACGCGGCGGTCGTTCCCGCGCCGGATCCGGTCGCCGCACGCGGGGCCGCGGCGGTCCCTGACGCGCCCGGGACGCGGGAACACGGAGCAGCCCTGGGGGCAGCGCTGGGGGAAACCCTGGGGGCAGCTCTGGACGAGGCCTTCGACCTCGACCGGATCCGCGCGCTGGCCGATTCCGGCGAGACCGGCGCGGCCTGGCGGGCGCTGCGGGCCGCCCTCGACCGCGACCCGACCGACACGGCGCTCCGCTTCTACGAGGGCCTGCTCGCCCGCACACTCGGACGCGACGCCGAGGCCGAGCGGGCGCTGCGGGCCGCGCTCTACCTCGACCGCGGCTTCGTGATGGCCCACTACCACCTCGGCCTGCTGCTGATCGCGCTGCAGCGGCCGGGCGAGGCGGTCCGCGCCCTCGACAACGCCGTCGCCTTGAGTCAAGCCCTCGGCCCGGACACGGCGCTGCCCGAGGGCGACGGCGCCTCCGCCGGCGAGATCGCGGCGAGCGCGGCCGCGGCCCGCGCCGCGCTCGCCGGCAGCAGGAGGTCCTGATGGGGGCACGCCCGAAGGCACAGGACGGCCCCCAGGTGAAGCGGCCGGAGCGGGATCTGCGCGCCGAGCGCGCGGTCGCCCTCGCGCGGCGCGGTGGCGTCGCGGTCGCGACCGATTCGGGTGTCGATCATCTCGTCTGCGCCTGCGGCGGCGAGCGCTACGGCGTGCCCCTGGCGGCCGTCGCCCAGGTCGTGCCTTCGCGCCCCACCACGCCGATGCCCGGGGCCGTGCCGGCGCTGGACGGCCTCATCGCCCTGTCCGGACGGATCGTCGGCGTGCTCAGCCTCGCCCGGGCCCTCGGCCGGCCGGATTCCGGCGCGGAGGCGGCCGGGCACCTGATCGTGCTGCGCGGCGTCCAGGCCCAGCCGCTCGCCCTCGCGGTGGACCGGGTCCTGGGCATCGCCCGGGCCGGAGGTGCGGCGGCCGCGGAGGCGGTCGATCCCGACGGCTTGGGGAACGAGGCCGCCTCGGTCTATGCCCCGGCTTCCGGGGCCGCGGACGACGGCCGGCCCGACTTCGTCGTCGTCGACCTCCCCCGCCTCCTGCGCCGCGCGCTGCCCTGACCGGGCCGCCTGCCCCAACCGGAGCCATCCCCGCCCGTGTCGCTCTCGATCGGAAAACGCATCCTTCTCGGTTTCTTCGCCATCACGGTCGTGGTGGTGGCGCTCGGTTTCTACGCGCTGGAGCAGATCGGCGCGGTGCGCGACACGACCGACGCGATCGTCCGGCGGGACATGACGATCCTGCGCCAGCTCGACGATCTCGGGAACGAGGCACGCGACCTCGGCCTCCTGCGCCGCACCGCCGTGATCGCGATGCTGATGCGGGCCCAGGGGCGCACGACCCAGGCCGGCGACACTCTGGCGGCCTGGCGCCAGACCGCGGCCCAGGTCGAGAACCGGCTCGCCACGACGATCCAGCTCGCCGGCGAGTACCGGACGCAGGTCGTGTCCGCCGAGCGCGTCGCGGCGTGGGACCGCATCGCCGCGGCGGCGACGGTGGTCCAGGGCTCGTTCCGCGAGGTCAGGGCGCAGGGCGAGGCGCAGTTCGCCGCCATCGCCCAGCAGGACGTCGCGGCGGTCGAGGCGCGCAACGCCGAGATCGCCCGCCTGCAGGCGCCCTTCCTCGAGGGGATCAAGACCCTCCGGTCGCAGCTCGACGGCGGCATGGCGCTGGGCCAGCGCGCCGCGCAGGAGGTCTACGAGCGCTCGCGCCTCTCGATCTACCTGACCCTGGCCGCCGCGGTGCTGCTGGCGATCCTGATCACGTGGCTGATCAGCCGCGCGGTGGTGCGGCCCCTCGAGACGGTCATGGCCTTCGTCGCCCGCGTCGGCGAGGGTGACCTGTCCGGTCAGCTGGCGGCGGGCGGGCGCGACGAGATCGGCCGTCTGAGCACGACTTTGAACACGATGGTGGCGGGTCTTTCGGACCTCGCGCGGACGAACCGCGCGGCGACGGCGGACCTGAACGCGGCCGCGGCCGAGATCCGGGCCTCGGCGCAGGAGCAGGCCGCCTCGGTCGAGCAGCAATTCGCCGCGGTGCAGGAGACGGCCGCCACGGTGGACGAGATCACCCACTCGGGGGCGCAGATCTCCAAGCGCGCCACCGAGGTGATCGCCACTGCCCAGGCGACCGCGCAGACCTCGCGCCAGGGTCTGCGCGCGGTGTCCGACACCGCCAAGGCCATGGACGCGATCCGCGAGCAGGCGGAGGCGGTGGCGGGCAACATCGTCAGCCTGTCGGAGAAGACCCAGACGATCGGCGACATCATCGAGACGGTCAACGACATCTCGGAGCGCACGCACCTGCTGGCGCTGAACGCGGCCATCGAGGCGGCCGCGGCCGGGGAGAGCGGGCGCAGCTTCTCGGTGGTGGCCTCGGAGATGAAGCTCCTGGCCGACCAGGCCAAGGCGGCGACCGGTCAGGTGCGGGGGATCCTGGGCGAGATCCAGCGGGGCATCAACACGTCGGTGATGCTGACCGAGGAGGCGGTCAAGCGCGCGGCGGCGGGCAAGACGCGCTCGGACACGACGCAGCGCACGATCGAGGAGATCACCGCGCGGGTGGAGGAGAACGTGCAGACGTTCCAGCAGATCGTGGCCTCGACCAACCAGCAGCAGCTGGGCATCGAGCAGGTGATGGGGGCGTTGCAGAACATCCGCCAGGCCAGCCAGCAGACGGCGGCCGGCACCCGGCAGGTCGAGGCCGCCTCCGCCAACCTCACCGAACTCGCCCAGGCCCTCATGGCCCTGGCCGAACGATACCGGCACTGATCCGCCGCTTCGACCGCGTCCACGCGCCCGCGGCCCACCGTCAGGGCCGGGTTCTCGATGATCGGTCGGTGCCGATCGGCTGAGCCGGGACGCTGTCAGCCGCGATGAGACGGTCGATGCGGCGCCTTCCGCCGGGAGGCGGTCGCGGCGCGCGCGCGGGCCGCCCGGACGCGCACGATGTCGGCCATCCCGACCGGCCGCGGCGGCGCCTCGCCGGTGAACGGCATCCGGCTGCGGACATCGCCGTAATAGTCCGAGCCGCCCATCCCGAAACCGCCGGCGACGACAGGGCCGTCGAGGGGCGGCTCTCCGGCGGACGCTCCGGCGGTGGCGAGGACGAGGAGAGGAATGGCGAGAAGGAAGCGCATGATCGCATGCGTACACCGAGCTGCGTCAGCTGTACGACGATGGCGGTCACGATGGCGTGGGCGCGGCCGGCCGACAGCGCCGCCCTCAGACGTCCTGGTCCGGGTCGCGATAGCGCGTCGGATGCGTGCGCGCCTTCTCCCAGCCGGTTCGCCCCTGCACCAAGCCGACCTCCAGGAAATGGACCAGCGGGTTGACGCCGGCGGCGCGGACATCCGGATTCGCGTCGAGGTAGCCGTCCGTGCTGAAATGCCCGCTCGGGTCGCGTCCCTCGCGCCAGCCGAGATCGAGATAGTGTCGTGCCGGACCGTGGGGATACTGGCACGTGTCGGCATACCAGCTGGTGTAATACTCCTCATCGAAGCCCGGAAGCGGGATCTCGAGGTAACGCTCGACACCGTACCGGTCACGGATATGGCCGGCGATGCGCGCGGCGACGGCCGCGTAATCCCGCAGATGCGTCCCGTCGACGAAGGCGCCATCCTCGGCCAACCCGAAACGGGAGCCGCGCAGCGACGCGAACGGGTCGAAGAACGAGGCGCCGCGGCGTTCGCACACCTCGCGGAGAAGATCGGAATAGACCTCGACTGCCTCGGGGACGCGCTCGGAAGTCTTCGAGACCGGCGTCGGCGGCAGCGCCGAGACCAGCGTGTCGAGAGTCCAGGCCTGGAGGCGATCGACGATACGGTCCGCTTGGCTCGAGAAATCGTCGGTTGCCGCTCTCCCGAGCGCCGCCGGTGATCGGATGTCGTTGGTCCCGATGATCAGGACCGCGAGGAACGCCGGCAGGGGCGCGGTCAGCAGGTCGAGGGCACGGCGATAGGAACGTGCCGTCGCTCCGGCGAGCCCGACATTCAGGACGGGACGGGACACGACCGGCCGCAGCATGTGAGCCGCGTGCGAGTCGCCGGCCAGGACGACGCAGCCGCTCGGCGCAGCGTCCAGGACGGCCTGGATGTGGCCGATCTTGTGACGTCGGAGGGCGCCGCCGCGAAGCGCCCTCACGGCCCCGGAAAAGCCCATACGAATCGTGATCACCGCCCCCGCGTGCCGCACCGTAGGAGGCTCAGTTTTCACAAGTCCAGTTCTTCCTGAGCACGCTGCCGCTTTTTAACGCCGTCGGTGTTGCCGGGTCACAGAGGCACGCGCGGCCCGGATCACGAATGCTGGCCAGCGGCGGAACCGATTTCGCCGGCGCGCTGTTGTGGAGCCCTCCGCGATGGTGCAATGGAGCCGCCCCTGCCGGCGCCGTCGACCGCCACGAATCCGTCTCGTGCTCTCGTCCCTGTTCAATCACATGGTCCGCGGCTACTTATCGTTCACGCCCTTCAAGTTGAGAGACCTTCACCCGGCGCCGGTTGCGCGGCGGCACGTCTTCTTCATCCACGGGTTCGACGCCCGCAGCGGCATCCGCTTTCCCGCCTTCTTCAAGCGCGAGCTCCACCGTCACACGACCCGGTTCGGGGCGATGCCGCGCGCGGTCTCCGAGATCCGGACCGACCCCGACGGGCTGAGCCGGATCTGGACGGTCGGCGCGCCGGCCGACGGTGACGGCGCGGCCGTCCGCTGCGAGACCCTGGTCTGGAGCGATCTGATCCACGCGGATCTCGCACGCCCCGTGGCGCGCAAGCTCGCGCTGCTGGCACGGAGCGTCGCCTCGGGCCTCGCGCAGGGACTGTTCTTCAAGACGTCCCGGTTCGGATGGCCCTACACCCTGCTGAGCGCGTTCCCGTTCTTCGTCGCCTTCGTGGCCCCCGCCCTGCTGGTCGCTCTCGGCGCCGCGATCTTCGCCGCCGTCGGCCCGTCGGCGCCTTCGGAGACGGTCTGGGTGGCACTGCTTCTCGCCGCCGCCGCTGCCACGCTCCTGTACGGCGCCAAGAGGGTGCTGGGTCGCCTGTTCTTCTGGCACATCCTGAGCATCCGGATCTTCTTCTGGCAGCACGCGACCGGTCGGCGACCGGATTACGCGGAGCGGGTCGCCGCCTTCCGGGAGCGTGTTCTGGCCGAACTGGCACACTGGCGCGCCAACCCCGCGGACGCGCCGGACGAGGTCATGATCGTCGGCCATTCCCTCGGGGCCGCCATGGCGGTCGAGGTCGCCGCGCAGGTCCTCGCGCGCCTCGGGACCGACGATCGCGCGCATCCGCGGCTGTCCCTCGTCACGCTGGGTTCGGGTCTCCCCTTCGTCGCGCTCCAGCGCGATGCGCAGGCGCTGCGTGACGACATCGCGACGCTCGTCTTCAGCGACCGCATCGTCTGGTGCGACTATCAGGCCCCGCAGGACTGGCTCAACTGCTACGGGTTCAACCCGATCTTCGATCTCGGCTTCGGACGACCGGCGTTCCTGGCCTGCAATCCGCTCATCCGCTCCGCCGGGGTCAAGGACCGTATACCCGAGGAGGACTACAAGCGTCTGCGCCTCAAACCCTTCCACATGCACTTCCAATTTCTGAAAGCCAATTTCAGGCCTGGCGAGTACGATTTCTTCGAGATGATCCTCGGCCGGCAGTCGCTGCTCGACCGCGCCCTGCGTCCGATCTGCCGGCGCCCCGCCCCGCCCGCGCCGGGCGCGTGAGCCTGTCCGGCGGCGGAAAGACGGCACGCGCGACCGCGCGGCTCCCCGGGATCGCGCCGCCGGATATCAGACGGCCACATTGCGGTCGTCAGCCTCGGCCGGAATGCCGCGGGGCGCCGTGCTCGGGCGCGGATCGGAGTGGGAGATGGGCGTGAACGTGTTGACGGGTGTGGTTTCGCCGAGGCTCGCCGCCGTCTCCGCGATGGTGGCGGTGCTCGTCGCGCCGGCCGGAGGCGAGGCCGGCTGGAAGGGGCCGGAGGCGCAGCCGCTGTTCGTCAACGAGGCCAACCCGGCCGGCTACAACTACGCGCCGAGCGTCATCACCGAGAACGGGACGACCGACATCTGGTGGTGCGGCCAGGGCAAGACCGACGTCATCTTCCATCGCTCCTACACGCCGGAGAGCGGCTTCTCGCCGGCGCGGATCGTGTTCCAGCCGACGCCCGGCTCGTGGAATCGGCAGTACGTCTGCGATCCCAGCGTGATCCGGGGCCGCTTCGTCAATCCGGCGGACGGGCAGACCTACGCCTACGCGATGTACTATTCGGGCGCCGACAACCTGCCGGGCAACAACAACCAGACGGGCCTCGCCTTCTCGAACGACAGGGTGACGTGGGTCGACTACCCGGACCCGGTCATCAAGCCGATCAATCCCGTAGTCGCGCAGGGCAATTACGGCACCGGCCAGCCCGCGACCTTCTCGGACGGCCGGTCGGGCCTCTTCGTCGTCACGACGGATCTCACCGGCCCGCAGGGCGTGCGGGGTTTCGGGGATCTCTACGTCCGGCACACGGCAGACGGCGTGCATTTCGAGGCGCCGTTGCGCATTCCCAACCTCACCACGGACGGCACGACCATCAACCCGAACTCGGATTTCGCCTACGACCCGAAGGCCGGCGAGGTCTACGTCATCACCGGGCTGCCCGGACGCGCGTGCCAGCAGGTGGCCTGCAAGGATCCCGTGCGCAATCCGGATCGGGAAACCTACCAGATGGGGCTGTTCAAGATGCCGCTGAAGGCCCTCTTGAGCGGGGCACCGGCGGCCTGGACGCCCCTGGGCTACCTGAACTCCGACGTCACCGGCTTCTATCTGAACCACAGTCCCGGTTTCCAGCGCGACGGAGCGGGTTACCTGACGCCGTTCCTGCCGGACATCACGGTTTTCTTCTCTGGCGGCGACCCCTACCCCGGCACGTGGCGGATCGCCGAGGCGCGGCGGCCGAGCAAGGCCGACCGCCTTCCCCTGCAGCGCGCCCTCGGGCCCGGCGGACACTGGGTGACGACCGGCTATATCGGCCCGGGTTACACGATCGAGCGCAGCGTCGGCACCGTGCTGTCGCTCCCGGCGCCGGGCACCGCGATGCTGATGAGCTGCGCGGCTGGCCAGGACCACTTCCTCAGCCGGGACGCGCGGTGCGAGGGACAGACGCCCCTCGGGCAGACCGGATACGTCTACGCGGCGCACAGGCCGGGCAGCCACCCGATCTATCGCTGCATCGCCGGCGGGCGCGACCATTTCGTCTCGACCGCGCCGGACTGCGAGGGGCACACGTCCGAAGGGCTGCTCGGCTACGCGCTCGATTGAGCCAGCCGCGCGCGGCGCGACGGATCGGCCGGTTCGACGGAGCCGCGCGTTCGAAAACCGGCGCGTGCTGTGGTTCAAGGTCTTTTTGGCATCCCGGCCGGCCCGATCCGCACTCGGGCCGGCCGGGACAGGCTTCCGCGCGAGGCGCGTACATTTCCCGGTAACGCTACCGATTCGCCGGAAATACTCGCGCAGTTAATTCGGACTTAACCCTAACCGGTATTCTTAGGCATCCCCGAGAATCGGGTTGCTCCGGTTGGAAAGATAGCGATCCATGTCCTCCATCACCCTGTCGGCCGCGACGCGCCAGAACCTGCTCTCGCTGCAGGATACCGCCCAGCTGATGGCGACCACCCAGAACCGGCTCGCGACCGGCAAGACGGTCAATTCCGCCCTCGACAACCCGACCAACTTCTTCACCTCCCAGGCCCTCGACGGCCGCTCCTCGAGCCTGAACACCCTCCTCGACGGCATCTCCAACGGCATCCAGTCGATCCAGGCCGCCAACCAGGGCATCACCTCGATCCAGAAGCTCGTGGATCAGGCCAAGTCGATCGCCAACCAGGCGCTCTCGACCCAGCTCTCCACCACCGGCACCGCCGCCAACGCCTACAGCGCCAGCACCGCCTCCCAGACGGTCCTGCTGACCATCAACGGTAGCTCGGTCTCCGCCACGATCGCCGGCTCCTCGAGCGTCAACGCGACGGTCGCCGCCCTCAACGCCGCGGTCAGCTCGGCCTCGACCTCGTCCAGCGGCGCCTTCGGCGCCGGCGCGATCTTCTCGGTCGACAGCACCGGCACCAAGATCGTCCTGAACGCCCAGGCCGACGTCGAATTCCAGAACTCCGGCAGCCAGACGACGCTGGGCTTCACCGCCTCGGGCACCACCGCCTCGACCTACGGCACCGCCGCCAGCACCGTCGTGTCCAGCGACCTGTCGATCTCGGGCACGGCCCAGCGCGCCTCGCTGGCGAACCAGTACAACAACCTGCTCAACCAGATCACCCAGCTCGCCAGCGACGCCAGCTACAACGGCGTCAACCTCATTGCCGGCAAGGGCAATGACATGAACATCAAGTTCAACGACACCGGCAGCTCGAAC
>NZ_JBKFAV010000040.1:0-56737 GCF_053345825.1 Methylobacterium sp. C33D | reverse complement strand
TGGCGTCGAAGCCGTAGCCGGCGTTCACACCGATGTAGAAGCCGGTCCAGGTGAACACCGGCACCGGCGTGAACACCGGCGGCGGCGCGGCGCGGCGCGGCAGGTCCGCGGCGGACGCCGCGGCGGTCATGCCGGCGAGGACGGTGGATGCGAGGAGAAGCTTCTTCATGGTGGTGTTCGGTCCTGGGGTTAGCTTGAGCCGGCAGCCTTCTAGGCGCTCTCGGATGGCGGGTCTGTCGCTTTCCTGCAACAAGCCTCCTCAGGCTACGGACATCCCGTCAACGAAAGATGAAGACTAGCCGGCCCGTCCCACAGCAGACGGCCCGATCGCGCGGCTTCACAGGACGCGGAGAGTTGCAGAGACGCGGAAGACTAGCTGCTTTGCGCGGAGCGCATATTGGCGGACACCGGCACGGTGCCCGCGAGATCGACGGAGGTCTCTGCAGGGGCGGGCGGAGGCCGACGTTTTATTCCGGTACACTTTTCACGAGACGGCGCGCCGGGGCGTAAGCGGTCGGTTAACCCTGTTGTCCGATGGTCGGCCGCTCGCGGGTCCGTCCCCGTGCCCCCATCGCGCCGTACCGAACCCGGTCCCCGGCCGGCGGAGACCGCTGTCCATGCAGAGCGCCGACGACCGGAGCCGGACGACCTTCGGCAAGCGCCGGGCGCCCGCGGCCGCGCCCGATCCGCGGGCCGGCCCGACGGTCGCGCGGGCCCCGCGTGTCCGGCCGCGCCGGAACGCGGGGCCCCTGCCCTGGGCGCTGCGCGTGGCGGGCCTCGTCGGGATCGCCGCGGCGGTCGGCGCCTACCAGCTCGCGCGGCTCAGCCGGCCGGACGCCGCGCCGCCCGGGACCACCCTCGCGGCGGCGGCGCGCACGCCCGCTCCCGAGCCCGAGACGACCGGCGCGATCGGGGCGGCGCGATCCGCCCGGTCCACCCGTCTCGACCCCTGCGGTGCGCCCGCGGACGACCGTCTCCGTCCCTGATCGGCCGCCGATCCCGCGGCCGATCCCCTGTGCGCGGACCCGCCCTGTCACCATTGCGAGATTGACAAGTCGCGCCAAGGCCCTAACTGACGTGGACGATGCGCCCCGCGGCCCCGGGAGCGTCCGAGCGCCCCGCGCGAGCCTTTCCCAGCCGTTGCCGCGACGGTGTCCTTCGCGCCGGCCGGGCGCGCAACGGTTCCTGAACGCAGATGCCTTTTTCCGACCTCGGACTGAGCGAGAAAGTCCTGAACGCCGTCGAAGCGGCGGGTTACACCGAGCCGACGCCGATCCAGGCCGAGGCCATCCCCCACGTGCTGGCGCGCCGCGACGTCCTCGGGATTGCCCAGACCGGCACCGGCAAGACGGCGGCGTTCACGCTGCCGATGCTGACGCTGCTGGAGAACGGCCGCGCCCGCGCCCGGATGCCGCGCACGCTGATCCTGGAACCGACCCGCGAGCTGGCCGCCCAGGTGGTCGAGAATTTCGACCGCTACGGCACCAACCACAAGCTCAACGTGGCGCTGATCATCGGCGGCGTCTCCTTCGCCGACCAGGACGCCAAGCTGATGCGCGGCACCGACGTGCTGATCGCGACGCCGGGGCGCCTCCTCGACCATTTCGAGCGCGGCAAGCTGCTGCTCACCGGCGTCGAGCTGCTGGTCATCGACGAGGCCGACCGCATGCTCGACATGGGGTTCATCCCCGATATCGAGCGCATCGTGAAGATGGTGCCGTTCACCCGGCAGACCCTGTTCTTCTCGGCGACCATGCCGCCGGAGATCGAGCGGCTGGCGGACATGTTCCTCCACAACCCGCAGCGGGTCGAGGTGGCCCGGCCCGCCTCCACGGCGACCACCATCACGCAGCGCCTCGTCGCCACCGGCTCCGAGGGCCACGCCAAGCGCGAGCGCCTGCGCGGGCTGATCCGCGGCGAGGGCGAGCTTAAGAACGGGATCATCTTCTGCAACCGCAAGCGCGACGTGGCGCTGCTGCAGAAATCCCTGGTCAGCCACGGCTTCGACGCCGCGGCCCTCCACGGCGACATGGACCAGCGCGCCCGCACGACGGCGCTCGACGGGTTCCGCAACGGTGAGACCGCCCTGCTCGTCGCCAGCGACGTGGCGGCGCGCGGCCTCGATATCCCCGCGGTCAGCCACGTCTTCAACTTCGACGTGCCGCATCACCCGGAGGACTACGTCCACCGGATCGGCCGGACCGGCCGCGCGGGCCGGAGCGGCACCGCCTACACGCTGGTCGCCCCGGACGACGCGCGCTCCCTCGGCGCTATCGAGGCGCTGATCGGCCAGCCGATCCCCTGGCTGGACGGCGACCTGACGAGCGTGCCCGACGCGTCCGCCGACACCGGCACGCGCCACCGCGGCCGGTCGAGCGACGGACGGCGCGGCGGGCGCTCCGCCAAGAGCGGCGGCCGGAGCGGCGACAAGGGCGTCGCCGAGAAGAACGCCCGGAGCGCCGGCGAGGCCGAGGAGGTTCGCGAGCGTCCGAGCCGGTCCCGCGGGGGCCGCGGCGCATCGCGCGCGGAGAGCCGCCCGGACGAGCGTTCCGAGAGCCGCCAGGAGAGCCGCGCCGAACATCGCCCCGAGAGCCGCCCCGAGAGCCGCCCCGAGCCGAGGACGTCGGGCCGCGCGTCGGGTCGCGGTGGCGAGGCGCGCGAGGAGCGCGGGCGCCGGGTCGAGGCGGACGGGGACACGCCCGTGGGCCTCGGCGCTCACGTCCCGGCATTCCTGCTTCGACCAGTCTTGGTGAAGAAGGAAAAGTAACAGAGATCAGTTCGGGCTTAACTGTCCGGCTACCAGGCAGCCGTATATTGGCACAGGGCGACGACGCAGGCGCGTCAGCCGCCCCGGACCACGGGATACGGATGAGCCAGGAGACCTATTCGGATCGCGATCGCAGCTTCGCGTTGGCGAAGCGCAGCCACGATCTGATTCGCGACTACGGCCCGTCCGCGACGCCGCGCGCCTACGCCGTCTGGTACGCCTACGTCTCGGGGGAGATGCCGCTTCTCGCCGATGCGGTGAAGCGTCTCACCACCCAGAATGGCTGCCTCACCGAGGGCGATATCGACGACCTGCACGAGACCTATCTCGACGGGCGCCGCCTCGCGAGCACCACCGACGACGTCAGCCGCATCGTCCTCAGCGAGATCGCGGCCGTCACGGAGATCCTGGACCTCTCCCTGGGCTCGACGGCGCAGTACAGCGAGTCCCTGCGCGGGGTCGCCCAGGATCTGTCCCAGGGCGTCCCGAGCCGGGCGCGGTTCGGCGAGATCGTCGCGACCCTGGCCGCCACGACCCGGGAGGTCGCCGCCAACAACCGGATTCTCGAAGCGCGCATGCGCGAGACCCGCAGCGAGATCGAGACCCTCCGGGAGAAGCTCGAGGCGACCCGGCGCGAGAGTCTGACCGACGCCCTGACGGGGCTGGCGAACCGCAAGCATTTCGAGGAGACGCTGAAGGCGTCCATGGAGACGGCCCGAGCGCGCACCACGCCCATGAGCCTGATCATCCTCGACATCGACTTCTTCAAGCGCTTCAACGACCTGTACGGTCATCTCACGGGCGACCAGGTCCTGCGCCTCGTGGCGATCGTGATGCGCGAGAATGCCGGCAAGCAGGCGCAGCTCGCCCGGTTCGGCGGCGAGGAGTTCGGCATCATCCTGCCCGGAGCCGACCGGGTCCTGGCCAAGCAGGTGGCCGAGACGGTCCGCGCCAGCGTCATGGGGCGCGAGCTGGTCAAGCGCTCGACCGGCGAGTCGCTCGGCAAGGTCACCATCTCGCTGGGTGTCGCGGTGCTGCGCCCGGGCGACACGCCCGCTTCCCTGATGGAGCGGGCCGACCTGTGCATGTTCGCGGCGAAGCGCGCCGGCCGGAACCGCTTCCTGGACGACGCCGCCGAGTCGCTGATGCAGGTGGCGTAGGCTCGGCCCGGTCCCGTCGAGGGGATCGGCGACGCGTCGGCACGGACCGTCGCGGCCCCCGCCCGTCGTCCCGGGTCCGCGGGGACCGGATCGCCCGCGCGGACCGGTGCCCTCCCCTCAGACCTGGGCGGCCAAGCGGTCGGCCGAGACCGGCGTGATCGCCACGGATTCGCCGCAGCCGCAGGCCGACGTCTGGTTCGGATTGTTGAACACGAACTGCGACGCCAGCTTGTTGGTGGTGAAGTCCATCTCGGTTCCGAGCAGGAACAGCACCGCCTTCGGATCGACGAACACGCGCACGCCGCGATCCTCGACCACGTCCTCGCCGGGCTTGGCCGCCTCGGCATATTCCATCGTGTAGGACATCCCGGCGCAGCCGCCGTTGCGAACGCCGACGCGCAGCCCGGCGATCGGCCGGTCGGCCTCCGCCATGATCGCCTTGATCCGATCGGCGGCGCGATCGGTCAGCGAGAGAACCTTGAAACCAGCGGACATCGTCACCCTCCCGCCCATCCGGGTTCAAGGCCCGGGGACGCGCATTCCGACCCGCACAAGATAAGCATTGGCCCGGGCCCGGTCCACCGCGGCGGGGTCACACCGGCCCGGCAATCGCTGCCCGAGCCCGCCTCAGGCGGCCTCGCCGGTCAGCCGCGCGAAGGTCCCGAGATCGACGTTGCCACCGCTGATCACCACGCCGACGCGCTTGTTCGTCACGTCCACGAGGCCGCTCAGCACCGCCGCCGCCGCGAGGCAGCCGGTCGGCTCGACCACGAGCTTCATCCGGCTGGCGAAGAACCGCATGGTCTCGACGAGCTGCGCGTCGGTGACGGTGAGGATGTCGGACACCTGCGCGCGGATGATCGCGAAGGTCATGTCGCCCAGCGCCGTCGACTGCGCCCCGTCGGCGATGGTGCGGGGCACCGGGATCGTGACGATCCGGCCCTCGCGGAACGAGCGCTGCCCGTCATTGCCCGCCTCCGGCTCGACGCCGATCACCCGGCAGCCCGGTGACAGCTCCGCGGCGGCGAGCGCGCAGCCCGCGAGCTGGCCGCCGCCGCCGAGGCAGGCCACCAGCACGTCGAGGGGGCCGACCGTCTCGATCAGCTCCTGCGCCAGCGTCCCCTGCCCGGCGATGACGTCGGGATGGTTGAACGGCGGGATCAGCGTCAGGCCGCGGGCCCCGGCGATCTCGCGGCCGAGGGCCTCGCGATCCTGGGTGTAGCGGTCGTACAGGACCACCTCGGCGCCGTAGCCGCGGGTGGCGGCGATCTTCGCCGCGGGGGCATCGCCCGGCATGATGATGGTGGCGGGTGCCCCGAGAAGCCGGCTCGCCAGGGCGATCGCCTGGGCGTGGTTGCCCGACGAGTAGGTGATCACCCCGCGGGTGCGGGCCGCCTCCGGCAGGGCGCTGATCGCGTTGTAGGCGCCGCGGAACTTGAAGGCGCCGGCCCGCTGGAGGTTCTCCGCCTTGAAGAACAGGCGGCCGCCGGTCATCGCGTCCGCGGTGCGCGAGGTCAGGACCGGTGTGCGGTGCGCGGCCCCGGCGATCCGCTCCGCGGCGCGGGCCACGTCGGCGAAGGTGGGAAGGCCGCCGGCGGCCGCGCCGGATTCGCCGTGCTGCGTGTCGTGCATCGTCGCCTGCATCTTCGTCCGCGTACCATCAGCCCGGGGCCGCGCGGGAGCGAGGCGGGGGCGCAGCTCCTCATACGGGCCTTTCGGCCCGCGCGCACCCCGCCGTTCCACACGCGCAAGCGGAGCCATTCGCCGCTTCGCCGCTTATACCCAGCGACAACTTGGCAGGAACGCTGGGGGGCGGCATCGCCATGGCAACCGAGACGACGCGCAGACCGGTGCGCCGACCGCGCGGCAGCGGGGACACGCCGTGAGCGCCCGCGACCGCGCTTCGGGCGACGCGGCGACCGAGGTGACCTTCCGGGGGCGCGGGCTGGCGCTGCGCACCGGCTCGCGCCTGATCCTGCTGGTCTGCCCGCTCTGCTCGCAGCGCAACGCCCGACGGGGGGCCGAGCGCGGCATCTGCGAGTGGTGCGCCTATGTGCCGTCCCCGGACCAAGCCGAGCCCGTGGATCGCGCATGCTCCTGAGGGGCTGGCGCTCGCGGGGCGCAGGGATCTTAACCTAAGATTGCTTATTCAATATGTACTATCTTTGGTTGCATTTTCGGACGCGGGTCTTCACACTCCCGACGGGGGCCTGATTGGAGGGCGCATGCAACCGTCCGAATGCTGCATCTTTCGGATGACCATCGCCTCCGTGATCGGCAGCTGCATCACGCTCCTGCTTGTCCGGGGGCTCGATCCGCTCCTTGTTCTGCTGCTGATCCCGATCGGCGGCAGCGCGGCGACGGTTCTGGTGATCCTGCTGTTCCAGGCCGTGAGCCTGAGGCTCGCGGCGCGGTCCGGTCCGCACTGACCGGTCGATGGCGCGCGGGTCGGATTCCGGTCCGACCCGCGCGCCGCGCCGGCCGCCGTTCAGGTGTGGATGACCTTGCCGTAGGCGTCGAGCACGCTCTCGTGCATCATCTCGCTGAGCGTCGGGTGCGGGAACACCGTGTGCATCAGTTCCTCCTCGGTGCTCTCCAGGTTCATCGCCACCACGTAGCCCTGGATCAGCTCGGTCACTTCCGCGCCGACCATGTGGGCGCCGAGCAGCTGGCCGGTCTTGGCGTCGAACACGGTCTTGATCAGCCCGTCCGGCTCGCCCAGCGCGATCGCCTTGCCGTTGCCCGCGAAGGGGAAGCGGCCGACCTTCACCGAGAAGCCCTGCTCCTTGGCCTTGGCCTCGGTGAGCCCGACGCTGGCGATCTGCGGCTGGCAGTAGGTGCAGCCCGGGATCTTGGCCTTGTCCATCGGGTGGGTGTGCAGGCCCTTGATGGTTTCGATGCAGATGACGCCCTCGTGCTCGGCCTTGTGGGCGAGCATCGGCGGGCCGGCGACGTCGCCGATCGCGTAGAGGCCGGGCACGTTGGTGCGGCCGAGCCCGTCCGTCACCACGATCCCGCGGTCGATCTTCACCCCGAGCTTCTCGAGGCCGATATTCTCGATGTTGCCGACGACGCCCACGGCCGAGATCAGTTTTTCCGCGGTGATCTGCTGGGTCTTGCCGTCGCCGCCCTCGATGGTCGCCGTGATGGAATTCGCGCCCTTCTCGACCTTCGTGACCTTGGCGCCGGTGAGGATCTTGATCCCCTGCTTCTCGAAGCGCTTGCGGGCGAGGCCGGCGATCTCGGCATCCTCCACGGGCAGGATCTGCGGCAGCAGCTCGACCACGGTCACCTCGGCGCCCATGGTGCGGTAGAACGAGGCGAACTCGATGCCGATCGCGCCCGAGCCCATCACCAGAAGGCTCTTGGGCATGGTCTCGGGGACCATGGCCTCGTAGTAGGTCCAGATCAGCTTCTTGTCGGGCTCGATCCCGGGGATGGCGCGGGGGCGCGCGCCGGTTGCCACGATGATGTGCTTGGCCTGGTAGGTGCCGGCGCCCTTGGCGCCCTTCGGCGGCTCGGCGCGCTTCGTCTCCTTCACGGTGACCTGGCCGGGCTGGTTGCCCTGCGCGACGCTGTCGACCGCGGCCTCGCCCCAGATCACGTCGACCTTGTTCTTCTTGAGCAGCATGCCGACGCCGCCGTTCAGCCGGGCCGAGACGCCGCGGGAGCGCTTCACGATGGCGGCGGTGTCGAACCCGACCTTGTCGGCTGTCAGACCGTAATCGCCGGGGTGCTGGAAGTAGTGGAAGATCTCGGCCGAGCGGAGCAGGGCCTTGGTGGGGATGCAGCCCCAGTTCAGGCAGATGCCGCCGAGATGCTCGCGGTCGACCACGGCGGTCTTGAAGCCGAGCTGCGCCGCGCGGATCGCCGTGACGTAGCCGCCGGGCCCGGCGCCGATGATGAGGACGTCGTAGGTGTCGGACATTTACCGCTCCGCGAACGCCCCTGCCCCTTGCGGGGAGGGGCATGGGGTGGGGGTGGCTCCGCCAGGCCGGCTGAATCCGGAAGAGGCGTGTCGGGTGCGGCGAGCGCCGCGTGGATCGTGTCGAGGACGGTGTCGATCTCCCGCAGGACCATGCGGTTCGGGAAGCGCAGGACGCGGAAGCCTTCAGACTGGAGATAGGCGTCGCAACGGGTGTCGTAGGCCGACCCAGCCTCGAAGCCGTGCTGCTCGCCATCGACCTCGACGATGAACCGGGCGGACAGACAGCAGAAATCCGCCACGTAGGGGCCGAGGGCGACCTGCCTGCGGAAATGCGAGCCGTCCACCGGCAGCCGGTGACGCAAGTGCCACCAGAGCCGCTTCTCCGCTTCGGTGAGCGAATGCCGCAGCGTCTTCGCGTTCGCGGCCGCTCTGGGCGAGGCTGCTCTTCTGGGCTGTTGGTTCCAGGGCATCGGGCGGCAGATCAAGCGAACGTGGCTGATGGGCGCAAGCTAACCGTGCGCATGGAGCACGGCTCATCGCAGCAGGATTGCGTGTTCTGACCGATGCCTGCCACCTTCCCCCACCTCGAAATTCCAGGACGCGCTTTCCCCTCCCCCTTGTGGGGAGGGGTGAGGGTGGGGGTGGTGTAGTAGGCACCGTACCGCTCGATCCTGAACCACCCCCCACCTCCAACTCCTCCCCACAAGGGGGAGGAGAGTGGCCTGCTCACACCAGCATGCCCATCGGGTTCTCGATCAGCCCCTTGAAGGCCGAGATCAGCTCCGCACCGAGGGCCCCGTCGAGCACCCGGTGGTCGCACGACAGGGTGCAGGTCATCACCTGGACCACGGCCGGTGCCCCGTCCTTCACGACGACGCGCTTCTCGCCCGCGCCCACCGCCAGGATGCTCGATTGCGGCGGGTTGATCACCGCGGTGAAGTGCTTGATGCCGAACATGCCGAGGTTCGACACCGAGGTGACGCCGCCCTGGTACTCCTCGGGCTTCAGCTTCTTGGCGCGGGCGCGGGCGGCGAAGTCCTTCATCTCGTTGGAGATGGTCGAGAGCGTCTTCTCGTCCGCCCGGCGGATCACCGGGGTGAACAGGCCGCCGTCGATCGCCACCGCGACGCCGACCTCGGCGTGCTTGAAGCGCAGGATCCGGTCCTCGGCCCAGACCGCGTTGGCGGCGGGCACGCGGGTCAGCGCGAGGCCCATCGCCTTGATGACGAAGTCGTTCACTGAGAGCTTGAAGGCGGGCTTGCCGTCCTTGTCCTTGCCGGCGGAGCCGTTCAGCGTCTCGCGCAGCTTCATCAGCGCGTCGAGCTCGCAATCCACCGTCAGGTAGAAGTGCGGGGCGACCTGCATCGCCTCGGTGAGGCGCTTGGCGATGGTCTTGCGCATGCCGTCGAGGGGCACGTCCTCGTACGCGTCCTTGGCGAAGAAGCCCTTGACCTGCTCGGTCGTGAGCCCGGCCGGCGCGCCGCCCGCGGGGGCGGCCTTCGGGGCGGGGGCCGCGGCCTTCGGCGCCTCGGCGGCTTGCCGCGCGGCGGCGGGCGCCTTGGTGGTGCCGGCGGCCTTCGCGGCCTGGACGTCGCGGGCGATGATGCGGCCGTGCGGCCCGCTGCCCTGGACGGCGCCGAGATCGACGCCCTCCTGCTTGGCGATGCGCCGGGCGAGCGGCGAGGCGAAGACCCGGCCGCCAGAGCCGGCCTGGGCGCCCGCCTGCGGGGCGCCGCCGGGCTGCGCGCCCTCCGGTGCGGCGTTCACCCGCTCGTACGACATGTGGCCGCCGCCGGGCGTGGTGTTCTGCGACGCGGCCGACGCGTCAGACTTGGGCTCCGGCTTGGACTCGGCCTTGGCCTCGCCATTCGAGGCCGCCTTCGGCGCGCCGCCAGCCTGCACGCTCGACGGGTCCTCGCCCTCGCCGGCGATGATGGCGATCAGGTCGTTGACCGGCACGTCCGCGGTGCCCTCGGGCACGAGGATCTTGGCGAGCACGCCCTCGTCGATCGCCTCGACCTCCATGGTGGCCTTGTCGGTCTCGATCTCGGCCAGCACGTCGCCGGACTTGATCGCGTCGCCCTCTTTCTTCAGCCACTTGGCGAGGTTGCCCTTCTCCATGGTCGGGGAGAGCGCGGGCATCAGCACGTTGATCGGCATGGCATCAGGTCTCGGGCTGGGCCGGGGCGGCCGGATCGTCGAAGGGGAAGAGATCGTCGAAGGGGAACGGGACGGCGTCGAAGGGCGGCAGCGCCACGGTCTCGCCGCGCTGGATCGTGGCGAGGAGCACCCAGCGCCCGTCCGCGAGGGCGAAGCCTTCGAGTACGCCCGCGGCCGGATCGAGGAGCCAGAGGTGGCCGATCCCGGCCTCGGCATAGATGCGGCGCTTCGGACCCCGGTCGAGGCTGGTCGAGGATGGCGAGAGGATCTCGCAGACCCAGTCGGGGCAAGTCTCGATATAGGCGCCCTCGGGCTCGGTGGGCATGCGTGTACGGCGCCAGCCCGCGAGGTCGGGCACCACAATCTGAGATCCGAGATGGAGCTCCGGCTCGATCAAGATAATCCAGCCCCCTGGACCGCCGCGTCCCCGGCTGAAGGTGAGATCGAGCTCGCCCCCCAACCGCACAGCCGCGCCGGCATGCCGCGGCCTCGGCCGGGGATGCGTCTCCAGCACGCCGTCGATGATCTCCGCGACGCGATGCTCCGGGACCGCCTCCAGGTCCGCGTAGGTCGCCTGCCGGACAGCCGCCTCAGCCATGGTCGCACGCCATCGCTAGTTGAGGCCGCCGGGGTCGAGACCCTCGGCCTCCCAGCCGGCGCGGATGCGCTCCAGGGCCTCCTCCTCCGATAGGTCGGTCTCCAGCGCGTAGGCGCGGGCCGCCTGCCGGGCGAGGTCGATCAGCAGTCTTCCCCAGGTCGCCGGGTCGTCGAAGGAGCGGCGCAGCGCCACGCTGACCGCGCCGTCGACCACGGCGGCGCGCAGCACCTCGATGCCGCCCTGCTCGAGGGCGTCGGGCGGGATGGCGAGTTCGGCGAAGTCGCTGCTGGGATCCTGGCTCATGGCGCGCCGGCTGTTCCTCGATCTGGCCGGGGCGGGCGACACGTCGCCCGCGCGCCGGTCACTTGTAGCAGACGCTCTTGGCGGCCTCGACGACCTCCGCGACCGTCGGCAGGGCGAGCTTCTCGAGGTTGGCCGCGTAGGGCATCGGCACGTCCTTGCCGGTGATGCGCAGGACCGGCGCGTCCAGGAAGTCGAACGCGTCGACCATCAGGCGGGCCACGATCTCGGCGCCGACGCCGGATTGCGGGAAGCCCTCTTCGACCGTGATGCAGCGGCCGGTCTTCTTGACCGACGCGACCACCGTCTCGGTGTCCATCGGGCGGATCGTGCGCAGGTCGATGACTTCGGCCTCGATTCCCTGCTCGGCCAAAGCCTGCGCGGCCTTGAGGGCGTAGGTCATGCCGATCGCGAAGGACACGATGGTCACGTCGCTGCCGGTGCGGTGGATCTTCGCCTTGCCGATCGGCAGCACGAAGTCGTCGAGCTTCGGCACCGGGAAGGACTGCCCGTACAGGATCTCGTTCTCGAGGAAGATGATCGGGTTCGGGTCGCGGATCGCGGCCTTGAGCAGGCCCTTGGCGTCGGAGGCCGTGTAGGGCGCGATCACCTTGAGGCCCGGCACGTTCGAGTACCACGCGGAATAGTCGTGGCTGTGCTGGGCGGCCACGCGGGCCGCGGCGCCGTTGGGCCCGCGGAACACGATCGGGCAGCCGAGCTGGCCGCCGGACATGTAGAGGGTCTTGGCCGCCGAGTTGATGATGTGGTCGATCGCCTGCATGGCGAAGTTGAAGGTCATGAACTCGACGATCGGCTTCAGGCCTGCGAGCGCCGCGCCGACGCCGATACCCGCGAAGCCGTGCTCGGTGATCGGGGTGTCGACGACGCGCTTCGGCCCGAACTCCTGCAGCAGGTTCTGGGTGACCTTGTAGGCGCCCTGGTACTCGGCGACCTCCTCGCCCATGACGAAGACGTCGCCGTCGCGGCGCATCTCCTCGGCCATGGCGTCGCGCAGGGCCTCGCGGACGGTCTGGGTGACCATCGGCGTGTCGGCCGGGAACTCCTCCATCACCGGCTCTTGCGCCTTGTTGGTGATGACGGCCGGCGCGGCCGGCGCCTTCGGGGCGTCGTCGCCGGTCTTGGCCGCGGGGGCGGCCTTGTCGGCCATCCCCTCGGCCTGCATGTCGGGGGTCGGGGCCGGATGGCCGCCCGCACCGTTGGGCTTGGCGCCGCCGCCGGACTGGACGCTCGCCGGATCCTCGCCCTCGCCCGCGATGACGGCGATCGGCGTGTTGACCGCGACCCCCTCGGTGCCCTCCGCGATCAGGATCTTGGCGAGCACGCCCTCGTCGATCGCCTCCACCTCCATGGTGGCCTTGTCGGTCTCGATCTCGGCCAGCACGTCGCCGGACTTGATCGGATCGCCCTCCTTCTTCAGCCACTTGGCGAGCTTGCCCTCCTCCATGGTGGGCGAGAGGGCGGGCATCAGGATGTCGGTCGCCATGCTCAGCTCTGCGGTCGTCTTTTCGGTCGGGGCGGCCAGGGGTCCAGGATCGCGCTAGGCGTGCGCATCCAACAAGATATCGGTCCACAGCTCGGACGGATCCGGCTCGGGATCGTTGGTGGCGAACTCGGCCGAGGCGTTGACGACCTCGCGGACCTTGGCGTCGGTGGCCTTCAGCTCGGCCTCGGGCACGGCGTGCAGCTCGAGCAGGCGCTTGCGCACCATCTCGATCGGGTCGTGCTCGTCGCGCATCTTCGAGACCTCGTCCTTGGTCCGGTACTTGGCCGGATCGGACATGGAGTGGCCGCGGTAGCGGTAGGTCTGCATCTCCAGGATGTACGGGCCCTGGCCGGTGCGGGCGTGCTCGATCGCCCGCGTGGCGGCCTCGCGCACCGTGCGCACGTCCATGCCGTCGACCTGCTCACCGGGAATGCCGAAGGAGAGGCCGCGCTTCGAGAAGTCGGTCTGCGCCGAGGCCCGGGCCACCGAGGTGCCCATGGCGTAGCGGTTGTTCTCGATCACGTAGACGACCGGCAGCTTCCAGAGGGCCGCCATGTTGAAGCTCTCGTAGACCTGGCCCTGGTTGGCGGCGCCGTCGCCCATGTAGGTCAGGCTGACCTTGCCGTTCTCCCGGTAATGGTCCGCGAAGGCGAGGCCGGTACCGAGCGAGACCTGCGCGCCGACGATGCCGTGGCCGCCGAAGAACTGCTTCTCGCGGCTGAACATGTGCATGGAGCCGCCCTTGCCGCGGCTGTAGCCGCCGCGGCGGCCGGTCAGCTCGGCCATGACGCCCTTCGGGTCCATGCCGCAGGCCAGCATGTGGCCGTGGTCGCGGTAGCCGGTGATGACCTGGTCGCCCTCGACCGAGGCCATCTGCATGCCGATCACCACGGCCTCCTGGCCGATATACAGGTGGCAGAAGCCGCCGATCAGGCCCATGCCGTAGAGCTGGCCGGCCTTCTCCTCGAAGCGCCGGATCAGCAGCATCTCGTGATAGGCGTGGAGGTCCTCGTCCCGCGTGAACTGGGGCATGTTCGGCGCGGGGCGGTGCGCCTCGGCGGCCTGAGGACTCGCGGCCTGCACCGGCGCGGACGACGCGTCCTTGGCGGGCTCCTTGGCAGGCTCCTTGGCGGCGTCCATCGGCGCTCTCCCCGTGATTCCACGCGACTTCGTGGGGGTGTAGGACAGCGACGATTGGAAAGCGAGGGCTGCCGCTCTGACAGGAAGCCGCTCTTGTCAGAGGACTTTCGGGACTCCGGAAAACGATCCCCTGGACTTCCGGCGGACACCCGCTCGACTGTCAGGGCGTGATGATGACCACGTCGTTGGCGTGGACCCGGCCCAGGACGATACGGGCGCGTTCCTCAAGGAGGTCGCGGTCGATCTGGTCGCTCTTGAGCAGGTTCACCCGGTGCTCCCAGACGGCGCGCTCGGCCTTCACGGCGGCGAGTTCCTGGCTGAGGCCGTAGGCGCGGATCTTCAGGGCCTTCTTGGCCTCGAGGCCGCGGTTGCCACTCTCGGCCTGCCACACGAAATAGCCGACCACGAGCGCCGACAGGGTCCAGAGACCCAGCGGCAACACGACCATTCTGACTCGGCGGCGCACGACCATGGCGCGACCCTCGCGCGGAAAGGTTAACGGTTCTTTTCGACCGCGGCGCGGTCGAGGCGGGGCCGGGACAGGGCCGGACCGCGGCCGGGACGGACACGGGCGAGCCTGAGGCATGGACCTGACGCATCTGGGACGCTGGATCGCCGCGCACGCCACCGCGACCGACGACCACGACACCCTGCTCTCGGGCTTCTGCGAGTCGCTGGTCGAGGCCGGCCTCCCCGTCTGGCGGGTCAGCGTCATGGCGCCGGCCCTGGACCCGACGCTGCGCGGCGTCAGCCTGAACTGGCACGCGGGCGAGGGCATCTCCTTCGTCGGCAACGCCCACGGCGCCGACGAGGAGAGCGACTGGCTCCTGAGCCCCGTCTACGCCCTGGTGGAGACGGGCGAGACCTTCGGCCGCTGGCGCCTCGACGCGCCCGGGCTGGCGGTGGACTTCCCGGTCCTGAAGGCCCTCGGCGCGCAGGGCGGCGTCGACTACGCGCTGCACATCGCCGAGTACGCGCCCGGCACCGCGCTGCGGGGCATCGCGGTCTCGTTCTGCACCCGCGAGGCCGCCGGCTTCACCGACGCGCACCTGTCGGCCATCGTCGACGTCCTCCCGTTCCTGACGCTGGCGATGGCCAAGATGGGCCTTGCCCACACGTTCCGCGAAGTGTCGGCGACCTATCTCGGCCGGTCGACCGCCGAGCGCATCCTCGACGGCCAGATCCGGAGAGGCGAGGGTCGGGCCGTGCCGGCGGCGATCCTGCTCACCGACCTGCGCGGCTTCACGGCCCTGGCCGACCGGGTGGATCCGGCCGACATGGTCACGTGGCTCAACGAGCATTTCGACGCCCTCGGCGACCCGGTGGCGCGGCACGGCGGCGAGATCCTGAAATTCCTGGGCGACGGCTTCCTGGCGATCTTCCCGGTCCCGGACGCCGACACCCTCCCCTGCCCGGTCTGCGGCGGCGCCCTCGCCGCCGCGACCGAGGGGCTCGCCGCCAACGCGGCGCTCAACGCCCGCCGCCGCGCCGCGGGGCTGCCCGAGCTCCCGGCCGAGTGCGTCGTGCATTTCGGGACCGTCATCTACGGCAATGTCGGGACCGAGCGGCGGCTCGACTTCACGATCATCGGGCGGGCGGTCAACGAGGCCAGCCGCATCGAGAGCCAGTGCGCGGCCCTCGGCCACGACCTTCTCGTGTCGGACTCCTTCGCCGAGCGGTGCGACCGGCCGCTGGAGCCGGTCGGGACGATCGAATTGCGGGGCCTGTCGCGGCCGATGCGGGTCTGGACCGTGCCGGGAGAGCCGTCCGACGGCGTGGCTGTCGGAGGAGGCGCAGAGCCAATCTCCGGGACAGGCTAACCGGATTCGTGGATCTGCGCTGGAGATGGGGAGCCGGATCTGGAGTCACGCGCCCTCCCTCCCCCGCAGAGGGGGGAGGGAGACGCACGGCGGCCACGGACGACTTAGCCGGCAACCTCAGAAGAGCGCGCAGCTCCGCTGCAGCACCAGCCCGACCGCGCGTTGCGCGAAGCGCGACCGGTACTCGTCCTGAACGGCGCGCAGGGCCGCGACCGCTTCTTGCGTCGGTTCGGTGACGATCAGAACGATGCGGGCGGCCTCGTGGACGCGGCGGCCGTCCGGCCCCCGCCACTGTCCCCGGCCGGAGAACACCGTCAGCCCATCCGGGAAGCGCGGGGTGATCCGCTCGGCCAGGAACCGGTCGAAGGCGGCGCCCGGGACGCGGCGGCCATCCGGCCGCGACAGGCCGAACAGCAGCTGCGCGCTGAGCGTCGGTCGGGCGCCGTCGCAGAGCGGGTCCGCGCAGGCCGGGCCGGCCGCTCCGAGGACGAGCGGGCCGGCCAGCAGGATCCGCCGGATCAGCGGCGGGCGAGCTGCTTGAGCGCCGACGGGCCGGCGTAGAGCGCCTGCGGGCCGAGGCCCTCCTCGATCCGGATCAGCTGGTTGTACTTGGCCAGTCTGTCCGAGCGCGCCAGCGAGCCGGTCTTGATCTGCCCGCAATTGGTCGCGACCGCGAGGTCCGCGATGGTCGAGTCCTCGGTCTCGCCCGAGCGGTGCGACATCACCGCCGTGTAGCCGGCGCGCTGGGCCATATCGACCGCCGCCAGGGTCTCGGTGAGCGAGCCGATCTGGTTGACCTTGATCAGGATCGAGTTGGCCGTGCCCTCGGCGATGCCGCGGGACAGGCGCTCGACGTTGGTGACGAACAGGTCGTCGCCCACGAGCTGGCAACGGTCGCCGATCTTGTCGGTCAGGAGCTTCCAGCCGGCCCAGTCGTCCTCCGACATGCCGTCCTCGATCGAGACGATCGGGTAGGTGGCGACGAGCTGCGCGAGGTAGTCGACCTGCGCCTCGATGGTGCGGGTCTTGCCCTCGCCCTCGTACGCGTAGGCGCCGTCCTTGAAGAACTCGGTGGCGGCGCAGTCGAGGGCGAGCGCCATGTCCTGGCCCGGCTTGAAGCCGGCGGCGCTGATCGCGTCCATCACGAAATCGAGGGCGGCCTCGGCGGACGGCAGGTTCGGGGCGAAACCGCCCTCGTCGCCGACATTGGTGTTGTGGCCGGCCTTCTTGAGCTTGCTCTTGAGGGTGTGGAACACCTCGGAGCCCATGCGCACGGCCTCGGCGAGCGAATCGGCGCCCACTGGCATGATCATGAATTCCTGGAAGTCGATCGGGTTGTCGGCGTGCGCGCCGCCGTTGATGATGTTCATCATCGGCACCGGCAGGACCCGGCCCTGCACGCCGCCGACGTAGCGGTAGAGCGGCAGGCCCGAGGCCTCGGCCGCGGCCTTCGCCACCGCGAGCGACACGCCGAGGATCGCGTTGGCGCCGAGGCGGGCCTTGTTGGGCGTGCCGTCGAGCTCGATCATCGCCTCGTCGACCGCGACCTGATCCTCGGCCTCCATGCCGCCGATCGCGTCGAGGATCTCGGTCTGAGCCGCCTCGACCGCCTTCAGAACGCCCTTGCCGAGGAAGCGATTCTTGTCGCCGTCGCGCAGCTCCACCGCCTCGTGGGCGCCCGTGGAGGCTCCCGACGGCACCGCGGCGCGGCCGAAGGAGCCGTCCTCCAGGATGACGTCGACCTCGACCGTGGGATTGCCGCGGCTGTCGAGGATCTCGCGGGCGCTGATATTGGTGATCGCGGTCATGGAACGTCCTCTCGCGGGGGCCGCGGGTCGGCGGCCGCGCCCAGATCAGGGGTGCGGCGCATCGCGGCGGCTTATCCGTCAAGCCGCGGCCGGCGGCAAGCGCCGGGAGGGTGACCGCGCACAGCCGGGCCCGCCCGGGCCGGCGACGCGGATCGGGCGGATGCGCGCCGCGTCGGCAGGCTCTATATGCCCGCCATGACCTCCACCGACCATCTCCAGCTCGGCCAGCCGACGCCGTTCCCCACCTCACCCGAGGAGGCGCGGCTCGACCGGGTCCCGAACCCGCACGCGGATACCGACTACGTCGCCCGGTTCACCGCGCCCGAATTCACTTCGATCTGCCCGGTCACCGGGCAGCCGGATTTCGCGATCCTGGTGATCGACTACGTGCCCGGCGACTGGCTCGTCGAATCGAAGTCGCTGAAGCTCTATCTCGGGTCGTTCCGCAATCACGGCGCGTTCCACGAGGATTGCACCGTGGCGATCGGCAAGCGGCTGCGCGACCTCCTGGAGCCGCGCTACCTGCGCATCGGCGGCTTCTGGTACCCGCGCGGCGGCATCCCGATCGACGTCTTCTGGCAGACCGGCGAGCTGCC
This sequence comes from Methylobacterium sp. C33D, assembly GCF_053345825.1. Taxonomy (NCBI): domain Bacteria; kingdom Pseudomonadati; phylum Pseudomonadota; class Alphaproteobacteria; order Hyphomicrobiales; family Methylobacteriaceae; genus Methylobacterium; species Methylobacterium sp. C33D. Next base: position 38,956 of record NZ_JBKFAV010000040.1, on the reverse strand, counting down.
GAAAACCGCGTGGCTGCCGGACCCAGGTGTGCCGCCCTACCGCGGGCGCTGACCGGCCCAACGAAAAGGGCGACCGGCTCGCGCCGGTCGCCCCCGATCCTGACGGATCTCCGTTCTCAGTAGCCGTAGCCGTAGTAGCCGTAGCCCGGGGCCGCGTAGCCGTAGCCGCCGTAGACCGGGGCGTAGCCGTACCCGTAGGACGGGGCGTAGCCGTAGCCACCGCCGTAGTAGCTGTCGCGGGCCGCGCCCGCTGCGATCGCGCCGGCCGCGAGGCCGGCGATGCCGAGGCCGATGGCCGCGCCGGTGCCGATGCCGCGACGGCCGCGGTAGTAGCCGTGGCCGTAGCCGCCGTAGCCGCCGTGGTAGCCGTAGGGACGGGCCTCGGCGCTGCTGGTGACGGCGACGCTGCCGAGAGCCATGACGGCGGCGGTGGCGATGATACCGATCTTGCGCATAGTCTTCCTTCTCGATCCTCGATCGAACATGCCCAATAACGTGGCCGCATCCGGACAGTTCCAGATTTCATGACGTGCGTGCGTGCGGGTTCGCACCCGGCCTGGATTATGAACCGCCGTTCATCGTTCCCAGTTCGCCGGTGACTGCGGTCAAGCTTGCGCGTCTCTACGGGAAGAGTCTCCGTACTCTTGCGCGCGGCCGTTCGGGGCAGACCTGACGACTACAGGCGCGAGACTCCTGTCCTGACGCCGCCACGACCGCGCCGGGCGCGGAGGAAATCCATCCGCCTTCCACCCGGCCGTGCTACGGATCGGCCGGGAGGACCGACGATGGATGCCCTGACCCTGATCCGTGAGAGTCTCGCGCCCCTGGCCGGCAAGCGGGTCGTCGACATCGGGTGCGGCCCCGGGACGCTCGCGCGGCGGCTGGTCGACGCCGGCGCGCGGGTCACCGGGATCGATCCCGGCGCGGCAGCGCTCGCCCGGGCGCGGGACGCCGCGCCGGAGGCGCGCTTCGAGGCCGCGACCGGCGAGGCCCTGCCCTTCCGCGACGCCAGCTTCGACGGCGCCGTGATGCTGAATTCCCTCCACCACGTCCCGGACCCGGCGGCGGCCCTCGCCGAGGCGGCCCGCGTGCTGGTCCCGGGCGGACGGCTGGTCGTGGTTGAGCCCCTGGCGGAGGGCAGCTTCTTCGCGGCGCTGCGGCCGATCGAGGACGAGACGGCGGTCCGCGCCGCCGCCCAGGAGGCCATCGCGGCCGCCCTCGCCCGCGGTGCCTACACGTGCCGCCGCGACGCGACGATCGAGCGTTGGGAGCGCTTCGACTCCTTCGACGCGTTCCTGGCCCGCGTCAGCGCCGTGGACCCGGCCCGCGAGGCGACGATCCGGGACCGGCGATCCGTGATCGAGGAGGCCTTCCTGGGGGCCGCGGCGCGCGAGGCCGACGGGCCGTTCGGCCTCGTCCAGCCCCTGCGGATCCACGTCCTGGAGCCGGCGGCCGCCTGAGACGGTCAGGCGGTCCGGCGCTTGGCCAGCCGGTCGAAGGCGAGGAGCTCCTCCAGCAGCGCCGGCAGGTCCTTCAGCGCCACCATGTTGGGGCCGTCGGAGGGGGCCCGGTCCGGGTCGGGATGGGTCTCGATGAACACCCCCGCCACGCCCACCGCCACGGCGGCGCGGGCGAGGACGGCGACGAACTCGCGCTGGCCGCCGGAGCTCGCCCCCTGCCCGCCGGGCTGCTGCACCGAGTGGGTGGCGTCGAACACCACCGGCGCGCCCTGCGTGACCTGCGCCATGATCGGCAGGCTGCGCATGTCCGAGACCAGGGTGTTGTAGCCGAAGGAGGCGCCGCGCTCGGTGACGATGACGTTGGGATTGCCGGCCTCCGTCACCTTGGCGGCGACGTGCTTCATGTCCCAGGGCGCCAGGAACTGGCCCTTCTTGATGTTGACCGCCCGGCCGGTCGCGGCGGCGGCCAGCAGCAGGTCGGTCTGGCGGCACAGGAAGGCGGGGATCTGGAGCACGTCCACCGCCTCGGCGGCGCGGGCGCACTGCTCGGCGGCGTGCACGTCGGTCAGCACCGGCAGCCCGAGGGTCTCGCGGATCTCGGCGAAGACCGGGAGCGCCCCGTCGAGGCCGATGCCCCGGGCGGCGCTGCCCGAGGTGCGGTTGGCCTTGTCGAAGGACGTCTTGAACACGAGGCCGACGCCGAGGCCCGCGGCCATCTCCTTGAGGGCGGCGGCGATCTCCAGGGCGTGCTGGCGCCCCTCGAGCTGGCACGGTCCGGCGATCAGCGTCAGCGGCAGGTGGTTGGCGAAGCGCGCGTCGCCGACTTGGACGACGGGGCCGGGTGTCTCGATCTTCGACATGCCGGCCGGTCTAGCCCGCGCGGCGGATCCGCGAAAGCCCGGGCCGGGGCGCGACGCGGCAGACCGTGCGGTCGTCCCGGAGCGCGTCCGCGCGCGCGCCGGTCTCGCACAGCATCAGGATCCGGCCGGCGCCGCCCCGGCGCGGGGCATCCGCCAGCAGGCTGGCCTGGTGGAGGTTGAGCGCCAGCACCTCGACCGCGGCGGCGTCCGCCCCGGCGAGCGCCTGCGCGGCCCGGCCGATCAGGACGAAGTAGGCCGGCGACGGCTCGCGGTCGCGGGAGGCCACGGTGATCCGGGCGGGGGCGCGGCAATCGAGGCTCAGCCGCTCGGCATCCTGCGCCCGGAACACCGCGAGGGGGCCGGCCCGGCCGGCCAGGGAGGCGCCGGTGGTGCGGATCACCCGCGCGGCGAGCGCGTCGCAGGCATCCGCCGCCCGGGCGGGGGCCGGTCCGAGGAGGAGCGCGCCGGCGAGGGCGGTCAGGGCGGTGAGGCGCAGCATCGGGACATCCGCGGCGGGAGACGGTCGCGCCCGGGAGATAGCGCGCCCCGCGGCGGGCGCGAAGCCGCGGCGCTCGGCGGGGCGTGGACAGGGGCGCCCGGATGACCGATCTGAGCGAGCGGCGCGGCGCCGCACGCCGCTCGCAGATCAGGCTCCGACGCAGGCCATGCTCCGAATCCTCCTCGCCTCCGTCCTGCTGGCCCCCCTGGCCCTGCTCCCGGCGGGACCCGCTGCCGCGGAGCCACCGCCGCATCCGACCTACGGGCCGGAGCTCGAGGGCTTCGCCTACCCGTTCCCGGTGGAGCGGTTCCAGTTCACGTCGCAGCGCCAGCCGCTGCAGATGGCCTATCTCGACATCCGCCCGGGGACGCCGAACGGCCGCACCGCGGTGCTGCTGCACGGCAAGAACTTCTGCGCGGCCACCTGGGAGAGCCAGATCCGGGCGCTCAGCGCGGCCGGCTACCGGGTGATCGCGCCGGACCAGATCGGCTTCTGCAAGTCGAGCAAGCCGGCGGCCTACCATTTCACCTTCCGGCAGCTCGCCGAGAACACCCACGCGCTCCTGGCCAAGCTCGGGATCGAGCGCCCGATCCTGGTCGGCCACTCCACGGGCGGCATGCTCGCCGCCCACTACGCCCTGCTCTACCCGAAGGCGGTGGAGCAGCTCGTGCTGGTCAACCCGATCGGCCTGGAGGACTGGGCGGCCAAGGGCGTGCCGCCGACCTCGGTGGAGCAGTGGTACCAGCGCGAGCTGAAGGTGACGGCGGCCTCGATCCGGGCCTACGAGACGGCGACCTACTACGCCGGCGCCTGGGAGCCCCGCTACGAGCCGTGGGTGGCGATGCTGGCGGGCCTCAACGGCGGCCCCGGCAAGGAGGCAGTCGCCTGGGACTCGGCGCTGCTCTACGACATGATCCTCACCGAGCCGGTGGTCTACCGGTTCCCGCAGATCGCCGTGCCGACGCTGCTCCTGATCGGCCAGAAGGACAACACGGCGATCGGCAAGGACCTCGCGCCGCCGGAGGTGCGGGCGAGCCTCGGCAACTATCCCGAACTCGGCAAGGCGGCCGCCAGGGCGATCCCGGGCGCGCGGCTCGTGGAGTTCCCGGATCTCGGCCACGCGCCGCAGATGTCCGACCCGGAGGGGTTCAACGCGGCGCTGATCGCGGGGATCGCGGCGCGGTAGGCGCCGCGTGACGTGGCCCGTCGTCCCGGGGCGCTCGCGGCGCCCCGGGACGACGGCGGGCCGGTCCTAGAAGTACGACTTCAGGACGCCCCGGCGGCGGACGTCGAGGGTCGCGCAGTGGAACGAGCCGCCGAACGGGCCGTAGCTGAGGAACGGCGCCGGGATCGGGTCGAAGCCCCAGTCCTTCAGGGCCTTGATCAGCGTCGGCTGGCTCTGGTCGACGACGATCTTCTTCTCGGTGATCGCGAGCACGTTGATCGAGGTCCAGGGCGAGCACATGGAGATCTTGCTCATGAAGCCCTCGACCGGGTCGGGGCGCGGGGCGACCAGCACGTCCCACTTCTTGAGCACGGCCGGCAGCTTCTCGACGTCGACGTAGTCCGGGTTCACCAGCACCTTGCCGGGGGCCAGCGGCATGAACGACGAATCGATGTGCATCGGCTGCGGGCAGCGGCTCTCGATCTCGTGGATGCGGAAGCCCGGGCCGAGGTGGCGGCGCAGCCACTCGATGCCCATCAGGTTGGTCACGTTCGAGCGGGTCACGAACAGGTCGCGGCCGCAGCGGACGAAGTCGGCGGCGTCGAAGACCGGCTCGAACTCGTTGACCGTGAACTGCATGGGCTCGCCGGCCTTCAGGTTCGGCACCCGGTAATCGTAGTTGTAGAGGTCGTCGGTCAGCTGCGGCCGCGGCGCGGAGGTCCAGCGGGCGCCGGCGCGGAAGTACTCCTTGAACAGCGACCGGTAGGCGTCGCCCTCGAAGTAGCGCGAGCGCCAGCACATCGGGCTCTCGATGATCTCGTCGCCGATCACGAGGTACGGGTCGCGCGGGCAGGCGACGCAGAAGCCCCGGGACGACCAGCGCGGCGCCTTGAACTTCTTCGAGAAGTCCACCGCGTCGGGGCGGCGGACCTTCACGCCCTCGCCGGCCAGGATGGTGATGAAGTTGTCGAGCTCGGCCTGGGCGAGCTTCTTCATGAACTTCGGATACTTCCAGCCGCTCGCCAGCCGGTAGAACGGCTGCGCGGCGCGCGGCAGGTTGAAGATCACCGTCAGGTGGTGGGTCGGGATCGTGGCGCCGTCCAGGGAGCCGACGATCACCTCCTCCAGCGGATCCCACTCGTTCCAGGCCATCACCGGCGACTGGGGCGCCGGCACGCCCGGTCCGGTCCCGCCCGGGAGCCCGCCCGCATGCGTGTCGTCGGTCACGGCCTCGAGGGCCGTGATCGGTGATTCGCGCTCCATGACGTGTGCCCCTTCTGCGACGTGCCGCGGCCTTCTGCGCGGGCTCTTCAGCCCCGCCGCCGCTTTGGCCCCCGGTGTGTCAAACGGGTGATAGACACCGCTAATCCGTGCTGCAACGTGACAGAAACGTTCCCGGGCCGACGGACCTATTTCTGCCGCGACCGTGACCGATTTCCCGCATCAAGCCTTACGCGAGCTTGAAAGACGACAATGAAGCGCCTGACGACCTTGGCCTCGATCGCCGGTCTGTGCACGGTCGTCGGCCTGTTCATGTCCTCCGGCCTGGAGGATGTGTCGGCCGCCGTCGTGAGCGCCGGCTGGGGCGCCGCCCTGGTGGTGCTGGCGCGCGTCGTGGCCGTCGCCTGGGCGGGGCTCGGCTGGTACGTCGTGTTCCCCGCCGGCGCGACCAAGCTCTCCGACTGCGTCTCGCTCCGCTTCGTCCGCGAGGGCATCAACACGCTGCTGCCCGTGGCCACCGTCGGCGGTGACTTCGTCGGCGCCCGGCTCCTGTCGAAGCGCGACGTTCCGGGCGCGCTCGCGGGCGCCAGCATGTTCGTCGACCTGATGACCCAGGCGCTCACGCAGCTCCTGTTCACGGTGATCGGCCTCGCCCTGCTGGTCCTGATCTCCGGCGACGGCCCGATCGCCCACACGGTCGAGGGCGGTCTGGCCCTGGCGGTGCCGGCGCTCGGCGCCTTCTACCTGATCCAGCGCCGGGCCGGGCACCGCCTGATCCAGGGCCTGCTCAGCCGCTTCGCCTCCGGGCGCGAGTGGCGTGCCTTCGGCGCCATCGATCAGCTCTACGACAGCCTGCGCCGGCTCTACGGCAATCACGGCCGGTTCGCGCTGGCTCTGGTGGTTCATCTGGCCGGTTGGGTGATCGGCACGCTCGAGGTCTACGTCTGCCTGCGGTTCATGGGCTACCCGATCGATTTCGCGCAGGCGCTGATGATCGAGAGCCTCGCCCAGGCCGTGCGCGGCGCGGCCTTCGCGGTCCCCGGTGCGCTGGGCGCGCAGGAGGGCGGCCTGATCGCCCTGTGCGGCCTGTTCAATATCCCGGCCGAGGCGGCCCTCGCCCTCTCACTGGTCAAGCGCTTCGCCGATCTCGGCGTCGGGCTCCCGAGCCTCCTCCTCTGGCACCGGATCGAGTCCAGGCTCCGGTCCGAGGCGCCCGAGGAAGAGGAGCGCGAGCCGGAGCCGGAGGCCGGGCGCAAGGCCAAGAGGGTCGCGCAGCCCGCTACCCTCGGCCCGTTCTACAGCTACGCCCCGCCGCGCATGGGGGCGCGGCTCGGCGACGGCGAGGAGTTGAAGAAGTGCGCCTGACCCGCCGGCTCGCGGCCGCCCTCATCGCCGCTCCCTTGGCCCTGAACTTCCTCGTCCCGGCCCCGTCATGGGCCGCGGACGATCCGGCCGTTCAGACCGTGCGCGACCTCTACGCCGCCTTCTCGGCCGCGCTGAAGGACGGGCCGGGCCCGCTGCCGGCCCGGGTCGAGGCCGTCGGCCCCGCGCTCGACAAGGCGTTCGACTTCCCCGCCATGACCCGCATCGCGGTGGGCTCGAAATGGTCGAGCTTCACCCCGGAGCAGCAGGCCGCCGTGATCGACGCGTTCAAGCGCAGCCTGACCGTCACCTACGCCAACCGGCTGGCCCGCGCCGCCGGCGGCAAGTTCGACGTGACCCCGAAGGTCGAGGAGCGGGGCGCGCAGCGCGTGGTGCCGACCCGCGTCACCGCCGCGGACGGCGACGATTCGGCCGTGGACTTCGTCGTCAACGCCGACAACCGCATCCAGGACGTCCTGCTCAACGGCGACGTCAGCGAGATCGCCGCGCAGCGGAACGCCCTGTCGGCGCCGCTGAAGTCCGGTGGGGCCGACGGCGTCGTGAAGTTCCTCCGGGCGCGGACCGACGGCATGCTCGCGGCCAAGCCGACGCCCTGAGCGGCATCGGCGTCCGCGCCGACCTGAACCCGGCCGTTCGCGGCCATCGCCGCCTCGGCGGCCGGACGACCGCACGGATCCGACCGGATGGATGTCTCCTCCCTGGCGCTGCTCGGCCTCTCGTGGCTCTCGCTGCTCTGCCTGATCCTGGCGGCGGCGGGCTGCGTCTACGGGCTGGCCGCCGCCTTTAGCGCCGGACGCTACGCGGGCCGCCGCCCGCCGGCGCTCCCCGCCGGCGCGACGCGGCCCTCCGTGACCGTGCTGAAGCCGCTCTGCGGCCTCGAGCCCAACCTCTACGCGAACCTCGAGACCGTGCTGCGCCAGGACTACGCCGGGCCTGTCCAGGTCCTGTTCGGCGTCCAGAAGCCCACCGATCCCGCAATCGGCGTGGTCGAGCGCCTGCAGCAGGCCTATCCGGAGGCCCGCATCGACCTGGTGATCGACGGTCGCCAGCACGGATCGAACCGGAAGGTCTCGAACCTGATCAACATGGCCGAGGCCATCGCCCACGACGTGGTGGTCCTGGCCGACAGCGACATGGTGGTGGGACCCGACTACCTGGAGCGCCTCGTCGCGGAGCTGTCGCAGGACGGCGTCACCGGCGTGACCTGCCTGTACCACGGCGTCCCGGCCTTCCGGGGCCTGTACGACCAGCTCTCGACGCTCGCGATCGACACCCACTTCCTGCCCAACGTCGTGATGGGGCTGAGCCTCGGTCTGGCGAAGCCCTGCTTCGGCTCCACCGTCGCCTTCACCCGGGCGAGCCTGGAGGCGGTCGGCGGCTTCCGCACCTTCCGCAACGATCTGGCGGACGACTACGCCATCGGCGCCGCCCTGCGCGGCCTCGGCGGCCGGGTGGTGATCCCGAGCTTCACGATCGGCCACACCAGCGTCGACACCGATCTCTCCGGCCTGTGGCGGCACGAGCTGCGCTGGAACCGCACCATCCGCACCGTCGATCCGGCGGGCTACGCCGGCTCGATCGTCACGCACGCCTTCCCGCTGGCCCTGCTCGGCGCGCTCCTGCCCGGCGCCGGCACCGGCGCCCTCTGGGTCGCCGCGGCGGCGCTGGCGAGCCGCGTCCTGCTCTGCCGGCAGCTGGAGCGGGCCTTCGGCCTCGCCCCGCACCCCTACGGACTGTTGCCGATCCGCGACATCCTCTCCTTCCTGAACTTCTCCTGGGCCTTCGTGTCGGGGGCGGTGACATGGAAAGGTCACGATTATCACGTGGTTGCGGATGGCACCCTGATCCCGGACGCCGAACTCGGCCGCGATGCCGGCGCGCCGCTCCGCTGAACCCGGCTCCCTCGTCCTCCGCCCTCTCCCCGGCATTGCCCTGAGGCCTTGAACCCCATGCGCACGCTCTTCCTCCAGGCCCCCACCTTCGACGGTTTCGACGGCGGTGCCGGCTCCCGTTACCAGGCCAAGCGCGAGATCAAGTCGTTCTGGTACCCGACCTGGCTGGCGCAGCCCGCCGCCCTGGTGCCGAACTCGAAGCTGATCGACGCGCCGCCGCACAACATCAAGCTCGCCGAGATCGTGGCCCAGGCCAACGACTTCGACCTCGTGGTGCTCCACACCTCGGTGCCGTCGTTCAAGTCCGACGTGAAGACGATCGAGGCGCTCAAGGCCGCCAACCCGAAACTGATCGCCGGCCTGATCGGCGCCAAGGTCGCGGTCGACGCCGCCGGCGCGATGGCCCAGGCCCCGGTGGTCGATTTCTGCGCCCGCAACGAGTTCGACTTCACCGTCAAGGAGGTCGCCGAGGGCGTCCCGATGTCGGAGATCAAGGGGCTGTCCTATCGCGACGCCAACGGTGTCGTGGTCCACAACGAGGACCGCGAGATCATGACCGACATGGATCAGCTGCCCTTCGTCACCAGCGTCTACAAGCGCGACCTGGAGATGGAGAAGTACTTCATCGGCTACCTGAAGCACCCCTACATCTCGTTCTACTCGGGCCGGGGCTGCAAGAGCCGCTGCACGTTCTGCCTCTGGCCGCAGACGGTCGGCGGCCACACCTACCGCACCCGCTCGGTCGCGCACGTGATCGAGGAGATCAAGTACTGCCTGAAGGAGTTCCCCCAGACCAAGGAGTTCTTCTTCGACGACGACACCTTCACCGACAACCTTCCGCGCGCCGAGGAGATCGCCCGCGAGCTCGGCAAGCTCGGCGTCACCTGGTCGTGCAACGCCAAAGCGAACGTGCCGCGCGAGACCCTGAAGGTGCTCAAGGAGAACGGCCTGCGCCTGCTGCTGGTCGGCTACGAGTCCGGCAACCAGCAGATCCTGCACAACATCAAGAAGGGCATGCGGGTCGAGGTCGCCGAGAAGTTCACGAAGGACTGCCACGACCTGGGCATCGCCATCCACGGCACCTTCATCCTCGGCCTGCCGGGCGAGACCAAGGAGACGATCCAGGAGACGATCGCCTTCGCCAAGCGGATCAACCCGCACACGATCCAGGTCTCCCTGGCGGCGCCCTATCCGGGCACCTTCCTGTACAAGCAGGCGGTGGAGAACGGCTGGCTCGACATCGAGAACGCCGAGCTCGTCGACGAGAACGGCGTGCAGGTCGCGCCGCTGCACTATCCGCACCTCTCGCACACCGAGATCTTCACCTCGGTCGAGGAGTTCTACAAGAAGTTCTACTTCCGGGCGCCGAAGATCGCCTCGATCGTCAGCGAGATGGTGCGCTCGCCCGACATGATGAAGCGCCGCCTGCGCGAGGGCGTCGAGTTCTACCGCTTCCTCAAGGAGCGTCAGGGCACCGCCAAGGCGGCGTGAGTCGGGGGTCCGGGGCCTCACGCCCCGGCGGAGAGCGCGGGGCAGAGCCCCGCTCTTTCTTCCAGGGCTCCGCCCTGGACCAGTCGACACCCTTTACGAGGTTTGCGTGAAGCGTCTGGTCGTCACCGCGGACGATTTCGGGCTCAGCCCCGAGGTCAACGAGGCCGTCGAGCAGGCCCATCGCGAGGGTGTCCTCACGGCCGCGAGCCTGATGGTCTCGGCGCCGGCCGCCGCCGACGCGGTGGCGCGGGCCCGGCGGATGCCGTCCCTGCGGGTCGGGCTGCACCTCGTCCTCGTGGAGGCGTGGCCCACCCTCCCCGCCGCGGAGCTGCCCGACCTGACGGACGCGGCCGGCCTGATGCGGGCCGACATGGCCCGCCTCGGCCTCGACTTCGCCCGCAGGCCCGCGGCCCGGCGCCAGCTCGCCGCCGAGATCCGCGCGCAGTTCGAGGCCTACCGGGCGACCAGCCTGCCGCTGGACCACGTCAACGCCCACAAGCACTTCCACGTCCACCCGCTGGTCGCGGGCGCGGTCCTGCGGATCGGCCGCGATTTCGGGATGCGCGCCCTGCGGGTGCCCCGGGAGCCCCGCGAGATCCTGCGGCGCGCCGAGCCCGGCGCCCGGCCGCGTGCCGCCCTCGACATCGCCCCCTGGGCGGCGCTGCTCGCCGTCCGCGCCCGTCAGGCCGGTCTGCTGATCCCCGACCGCACCCTCGGCCTCGCGTGGTCCGGCGCCATGACACCGGCCCGGGTCGCGGCGCTGCTGGCCGAGCTCCCGGACGGGCTGACCGAGCTCTACACCCACCCGGCCACCGCCGGCGGCTTCCCCGGCGAGGCGCCGGGCTACCGCTACGCCGACGAGCGGGACGCGCTGACCGCCCCCGCATCCCGGTCGGCCGCCGACGCGTCGGGCGCGGTCCGCGGCGGGTTCTCCGACTTCCTCGGTTGACCCGGATCGATATCTGACTTTAGTCAGAGATCATGGGACCCGCCGAGATCGCCCGCGTCCGCCGCTTCGCCCGCGCCGTCACCGCCGAGGTGGGCGCGCTCGATTCGTCGTTCCTCGGCCGGGGCCGTCCCCTGGGCGCCGCGCGCGTCCTGAACGCCATCGGTGCCGGGCGCGCGGAGATCGGCGAGATCCGGGCCTATCTCTGTCTCGATTCCGGCCTGATGAGCCGTCTCCTGCGGGGCCTGGAGGAGGAGGGCTTGGTCGCGACCGCCCCGCATCCCGCGGATGCCCGCCGCCGGGTCGCGTCCCTGACCGAGGCCGGTCGGCGCGAGTTCGCGGCCTACGAGGCGCTGTCGGATGCTCGCGCCGTCGCCCTGCTGGAGCGCGCCCCGCAGGTGGACGCGCTCCTGCGCGCCATGGACCGGATCGCCCTGGCCCTCGGCCGCGACGCCGTCGCGATCCGGGAGGCCGATCCCGCGAGCGCGGCCGCCCGCGCCTGCCTCGCCGCCTACTACGCCGAGCTGGCCAGCCGATTCGACGGCGGGTTCGACGTCGCCCGGTCGTGCGACCCCGAGGCCGGCGCCATGGTGCGGCCGCGCGGCGTGTTCCTCCTCGCGAGCGCCGACGGCCTGCCGGTGGGATGCGTCGGGCTCAAGGGGAGCGGCGGCGCGGCGGCGGAGATCAAGCGGCTCTGGATCGATCCCGCGGCCCGGGGATTGGGCCTCGCCAAGCGGCTCATGCGGGAGGCCGAGGCCGCCGCCCGCGACCTCGGGGTCCGGACGCTGCGGCTCGACACCAACAGCGCCCTCCCCGAGGCCCTGACGCTCTACCGGCGGTCGGGCTGGGTGGAGATCGACCGCTTCAACGACGATCCCTACCCGGACCACTTCTTCGAGAAGGCCCTCTGAGGCCCTCCGAGGCGCCGGCCACGACTGGGCCGGCCACGACTGGGCCGGCGCTGCTCGGCCGGCCCTGATCGGTCAGTCCTGATCGGTCAGCCTACTTGGCCGGTACCGGATCCTGGTGCGGGGCGGCCTTACGCAGCGCCGCGCCGGCCGCCTTCTCGGCTTCCGGACGATCCTCGTCGGGCTGCTCCGGCGGCTCGCCGAGGGTCGCCGGCACCACGAAGAACGCCGCCACCAGGGTGAAGAACAGCGACAGCGCCAGGAGCTTGCCCATGCTCGCCGTGCCCGGATGGCTCGACAGGACCAGCGATCCGAAGGCGCTGCCCGTGGTCAGCGCCGAGAAGAAGATCGCCCGGGTCAGGCTGGAGGCGAGCATGTCGGTCACGCCCGCCCGCCACGCGATCACGTAGTAGATGTGGAACGCCACGCCGACCGCGAGCATCAGCGGCAGGGCGATGATGTTGGCGAAGTTCAGCGGCATGCCGACGATGCGCATCGCCATCAGCGTCCACAGGGTCGCGATCACCAGCGGGCCGAGGGTCATCGCCACGTCCCACGGCTTGCGCAGGGCGACCGAGAGGATGACGAAGATCAGCACGAAGGCCGTCACCGCCGCCTGCACGAAGGCGCCCAGGATCGTGTAGCTCGACTGCGTCGTCGCCACCGGCGCGCCGGTGGCGTGGGGGGCCACCTTCAGGACCTCGTCCGAGAACCGGCGCAGCACCGTGTCGTCGTTCGAGTCGCCCTTCGGGTGGACCTCGATGCGCGCCCGGCCATCCGCCGCCACCCAGTCGGCCTTGAGCTGCGGCGGCAGGTTGTCGAGCGTGATCTTCTCGGGATGCAGCAGGTCGCGCAGCCGGGCGAGCAGCGGCACCAGATCCTTGGTGAGCGCCACCGAGGCCGCCTCGCGCAGCTGCACCGGGCCGGCGGCGAGCTTGTCGAGGGTGCCGGCGAGCTGCTTCGCCTCCTGGGCGCCCTTCGCGTCGCCCTTGGCGTCGGCGGAGAGGCCGTTGAGCGCCGCGGCGGCGTCCTTGAGCGCCTTCACGTTGTCGGCGTCGGTCGGCGGCGGCGGCCGGCGACCGGGATTGAGCACCGGGTCGAGGAGCTGGGCCGTGTCGGCGATCTGGGCCAGCTTCTTGTCCTGATCCCGCGGCACGAAGGTGTCGATGCTGTTGACCGAGGCGGTGACCGGCAGGGCCAGGAGCGTCTTCGACAGCGCCGGGACCGCCTCGACGTTGGGCGCCAGCACGTCGATGAAGTTCGGGCTGGTCTCGGGATTCTTGATCAGGTCCAGGTAGGTCGCGATGGACTGCGTCTTGGCGCTGCGCAGGTGCATCGGGTTCGAGTCGAACGGCAGGTGCCAGAGCAGCGGCGCGCCGGCCAGGGTCAGAAGGCCGACGCCGATCAGGATCGGCTTGCGGTGCCGGATGATCCACGGGTCGACGCCGACGAGCCACTCGGTCTGGACCGCCGCCTTCTCGCCCGCCGGCTTGAACACCGCGATCAGCGCCGGCAGCAGGATCAGCGAGAACAGGAAGGCCACGATCATGCCGACGCCGGCGATCAGGCCCAGCTCCGACACGCCCCGGAAGGCCGTGGGCAGGAAGGCGAAGAAGCCCGCCACCAGCGACACCGCGGCGAGGGTCAGCGACCAGCCCACGCCCCGCGCCGCGGCGCGGATCGCGCTCTCCAGCGTCGGCTGCTCGTAGCGGTCGGCCCGGTAGCGGACCGAGAACTGGATGCCGAAATCGATGCCGAGTCCGACGAACAGGGCCGCGAAGGCCACCGAGATCGGGTTCAGCTCCTTGACCATGATGAGGCCCAGGGCGGCCGTGACCACGAGGCCCGCGAAGGTGGTGATGATCACCGCGCCGACGAGCTTGCCCGAGCGCAGGGCCAGCCACAGGAACAGCACGATCGCGCCCACGATGATGCTGTTGTTGAGGCCGGCATCCTCCGACAGTGTCGCGAACTCCTCGTCCGCCACCGCTACGGTGCCGGTCAGGCGCATCCGCAGGCCGTTCTGGGCGTCGATCCCGAGATCCTTGGCGACGTTGCGGATCAGCTTGGTCGCCTGGTAGCCGGGCTCCAGGGCGTTGAAGTCGAGGACCGGCTGGATCACCACGAACTTCATCTTGTCGGTGACGCTGGTCTCACCCCCCGACAGGAGCTCCTGCCACGACATCCGCGCGGGCTGACCCGCCAGCACCTTCTGCAGGGTGGCGTCGATCTGCCCCATGGGCTTCTCGAGATCCTCGATCTTGGCGTCGCCGGTCTTCACCCCGCGCGCGCCCAGCGTCAGCACCCGCATGATGCCGCGCAGCGACGGGTCGGCGGCGAGCGGCCCGAGCAGGCCCTGCTGCTGGGTCAGCGCCTCCAGGGTCTTGTCGAGGTCCGCCTGCGACATCAGCAGCAGGCCGTTCTTGTTGAAGAACGGGCCGCCGTCGGGCCGGTAGACCGTCTCGATCAGGTTCTTGTGCGCCGTGAGCGCCTTGGCGAGGTTGGCGGCCGCCTCCTCGGTCTCCTCGGGCGTCTCGCCGTTGATGACCGCCACGATGGTGTTGCTGCGCTGCGGGAACGCCTTCTCGAAATTGATCTCGTCCTGGCGCCACGGCTCCTTCGGGTCGATCAGCCGCTCGACGTCGGTGTTGATCCGGAACAGGTGCGCCGCGACTCCGAGGCTCGCGACCGTGAGGAGCGCCGTGAGGGCGATCACGATCCACCGATACCGCACCGAGAACGCGACGAGACTTTCGATCACGAGCACCCTGCCTGTTCGCGCCGGACGCGCCCCGCGCGCGACCGGCTCCTGCCATCCGTCAAGTCCGAACCCGGGCCACCGGCGCGGGTGGGCTCAGGGCCCCGCCGCGCGACGCTCCGCGATTCGGCCGGGTTCGCATCGGGTTCGAGGAACGCCACACCGCCCGATCCGAGCGCGCCGCGCGCGCCCGCCACCCGACTGATTGCGCCCGACGCGGTCCGCGATCGGGACACCCGCCGCGGGCCGGGACTTGCATCGCGGCCACGAGGCTCAGTAAAGAGGGCGATGCCAGATTGCAACGCGGCCGCCGTGGCGCGCATCCCGCGCCCGCCCGTGTGCGCTAGCGCACGGCGTTTCTGGCGCGGCCACCCGAATCGTGGGATTCCGGTCGTATTGCCGACGCAATGCACGTGCTGTCCTCAACGATCGGGCGCGTCCGCCCACGGGCTTCGCACGCGCGGTCCATGTGGCGCCGTTGCGTCAGGCACGGAATAAGATGTCATCGCCCCGCCGAAACGGGGTCGTTTCAGATTAGTTCCAAGCTAGATCGCTGGAATTCGAGATTTTTTCGCGTTAAGCACCCCGATGCCCCGGGGTCGACGAAGTAAGGAGCCGCAATCTTGGGTATCCCCCTCCGGTACGTCGCGAAGATCGGCGGCTACATCCTGAAGCAGCACCTCACGGGCCGCAAGCGTTACCCGCTTGTGATGATGATGGAGCCGCTGTTCCGCTGTAACCTGGCCTGCGCCGGCTGCGGCAAGATCGACTACCCGGACGAGATCCTGAACAAGCGCCTTCCGGTCGCCGACGCGCTCGAATCCGTGCGCGAGTGCGGCGCCCCGGTGGTGGTGATCGCCGGCGGCGAGCCGCTCCTGCACAAGGACCTGCCGCAGATCGTCGAGGGCATCATCGCCCAGAAGAAGTTCGCGATCGTCTGCACGAACGCGCTGCTCCTCGAGAAGAAGATCAAGGAGTACAAGCCGAGCCCGTACTTCACGTGGTCGATCCATCTGGACGGCGACAAGGAGATGCACGACCAGTCGGTGTGCCAGCGCGGCGTCTACGACAAGGCGGTGGCGGCGATCGCGAAGGCCAAGGAGATGGGCTTCCGCGTCACCATCAACTGCACCTTCTTCAACAATTCCCAGCCGGAGAAGATCGCCGACTTCTTCGACAGCGTGACCCGGATGGGCATCGACGGCATCACCGTCTCCCCCGGCTACGCCTACGAGCGCGCGCCCGACCAGAAGCACTTCCTGAACCGCAAGGCGACGAAGGAGCTGTTCCGCGGCGTGTTCCGGCACGGCAAGGAGAAGGGCCGCGAGAAGTGGACCTTCCAGCAGTCGGGCCTGTTCCTCGACTTCCTGGCCGGCAACCAGACCTACCACTGCACCCCGTGGGGCAACCCGACCCGCACCGTGTTCGGCTGGCAGAAGCCCTGCTACCTGCTCGGCGAGGGCTACGCGGCGACCTTCAAGGAGCTGATGGAGACCACCGACTGGGATTCCTACGGCACCGGCAACTACGAGAAGTGCGCCGACTGCATGGTCCACTCGGGCTACGAGGCCTCCTCGGTGGTCGATTCGGTCCGCAAGCCCTGGAAGCCGCTGGTGCACGCGATTCGCGGCATCAAGACCGACGGCGCGATGGCCCCCGAGGTCAGCCTGGAGAACCAGCGCCCGGCCGAGTTCGTGTTCTCGCGCAACGTCGCGCAGAAGCTGTCCGAGATCAAAGCGGCCGGCGTCGACACGAAGCAGGAAGCCCGCAAGCGCACCGCCGCCTGACCGGCGCGCACGGTTGACGACACAAAGAGACCCGCGGCCGCGAGGCCGCGGGTCTCTTCGTGTCCGGGCCCCGCGGCGCCTCAGCCGAGCCGCGGCACGTGCGGGGCGCAGTCGCGCGGCAGGGTCCCGTCGAGCCGCGGATCGGGCGCGACCTCGACGTGGACCGCGAAGGGCACGAAGCCGGAGCGCCGGTAGAAGGCGAGCGCGCCAGGATGGTCCAGGGTGCAGGTATGCACCCAGAACCGCGCGATCGGGCGCGCCCAGGCCCGCCCGATCGCCGCGTTCATCAGCGTGCGGCCGATCCCGGTTCCCACCGCGTCCCCGGTCAGTCCGAGGAAGACCAGCTCGCAGGTACCGGGCTGGCGGAAATCCAGTTCCAGCATGCCGACGTTCCGCCCGTCCCGACGGAGCGCGAAGATCTCGACATCGTCGTCGGCGAGGATCGCCGCCAGCGCCTCCTCCGCCAGGGTGAGGCGCGAGAACCAGAGCCAGTCGGCGCCCACCGCCCGGTACAGGCTCCGGTAGGTCTCCGGGTCGGTGCGTGCCAGGGGGTCGAGGGCGAGCCCGGGCGGGAACGGCCGTCCGGGCCGCGGGGGCGGCGGTCGCAGCATCTCCAGGCTGGTGACGATCGTGGCGATGTGGCCGGGCGGGACCGCCGCATAGCCCGGAACGAGGGTCGGGATCCCGGTATCCGGCAGCATCGATCCTCTCCGCGGTCGCCTCGGCGCGGCCCGGTCACGCGGCGAGCGGGCGCCGCCGCGCGACCAGCCACGGCAGCACGCAGGCCGCCGACACCGCGATCGCGGCGGCGTAGGCCGCGACCGGGTCGATCCGTCCGAGCAGCAGGTGCACGCAGACATAGAAGGCCAGCACGCCGAAGGCGCCCTGGGCGCTGCCGCGCACCACGTCCAGCGCGGCGCCGACCCCGTCCTGTGCCCGGGCGAAGACGATGAGCGGCCAGGAGATGATCGGGATCGGCGCCAGGACGCCGCTCAGGCCGGAGCCGAGATGCGGCGCCAGCCCCGAGACCAGCAGGACCAGGGCGGTGGCGGCCGCGAGCCGGGCCGGCATGTCCCAGCGCGGCGGGCGCGCCCGGCGGACCGGCGCCGCTGTCCCGGCGGCCGGCCGGCACAGGGCGACCGCCAGCGCCATCGCCGGCAGGTCGATCGCCGTGGCGAGCCACAGGCCGGGCTGGATCACGCCGTGCAGCAGCGCGCCCGCGAGGACGAAGGCCGCCAGGGCGAGGGACACGGAGGCGAGGATTCCCGTCCGCGGCGCGGCGACGGCGTAGGTGAGATAGCTGACGGTGACCGCGCCGAGCCCCTCCACCGAGCCGATCGCCGCGTCGGCGGCGAAGCGCTCGCCCTGTTCGGCGGCGAGGTAGATCGAGATCGGCGCCGAGGTGAGCGGCAGGCCCGAGAGCAGGCCGCCGACGAGGCTGCCCCACCGGCGCGCGGCCGCCGACACGGCCCACATCAGGGTCGGCGTGACGACGATCTTGGCGGCGATCAGGCTCATGGCGACCGGCGGGGCCCGGGGCCTCAGGCCGCCTGAGGCGGCCCGTCATCCTCCGGGTCGGCGGGCGAGTTGAGGATATCCTCCAGCTCGTCGACCAGCCGGTCGACCTGATCCTCCGTGGCCAGCACCTTCAGCACCTCGCCGGTCTCCGTCTCGACGGCCAGCTCGATATGCGGCCCGACCCGGGCGGTCAGGATCCGGGCCAGGATCTTGATTGCACTCATGCGACTGCCTCCTCCGCGGCGATGAGGCCGACCGCCACCGCCGGTCCACAGGTCGAGATCCCGTCGCGCGCGCCGCCGATCCGGTCCGCCAGCAGCGCCACGAGCGGCGTCGCGGACCGGCCGAGCCGCTCGGCGAGGCGGGCGCCCACGAAGGCGCCGGCGCCGCACAGGACGAGGGGCGCGTCGGCGCCCAGATCGGGCCGGCTGAGGATCTCCGCCGCCGCGTCGTGCAGCAGGCGCAGCTGCGCCTCGGCGAAGTGGGCGGCGAGCGCCGTCCAGGCCGTTTCGGGCGCCTCGGCCCGGTCCCGCCCGACGATCCGCGCGAGCCGGGTCACGCTCTCGGCGACCGTCTTGCCCTTGCGGTCGCCGCTCGGCTGCTGGTCAGCGCCCTCGGGGAGCTGGCCGAGGATGCGGTAGACGTCCGCCATGTGGGCGAAGGTCTCGGTCATCAGCCGGGTCCGGCGGCCCGCGAAGGGGGCGTGGTCGGATAGGGCGATCACCGGCGTGCGCACCGCGCCGGTATAGACGAGCTCGCCGGTCTCCAGCCGCTCGGCGTCGCTGTAGCCGGTCGCGGCCGGCCGCCCGCCGACGACGGGAATCAGGTCGGCGGTGGTCGAGCCGATATCGACCAGGAGCGCGTCCAGGACGTGCCGGCCGGCGAGCGCCGCGGTGGCGTGCCAGTTGGCCGAGGCCACGTCCGCCGATAGGGAGGCGGCCGTCTCGGGGGTGACGAGGCCGGAGCGGCCGGCATAGATCCGCACGGTCCCGGCGAGGTGCGACCCGGCCCATCCGGCGAGCGCCGCGACGCCGTCGCGCCGGTCGGCGAAGCAGTCGGTCAGCTCGCCCGTCATGGTCACGGCGTGGAGGGCCGCGCCGCGGGCCCAGGCGGGGGCAGCCTCCAGCGCCCGGTCGAGGGCCGGCAGGCCCTGCCAGAGCGGGCACGGCACCTGCGCGGCGGCCGCGACCCGGCCGTCCTCGACCAGGGCGACCTTGACGTGGACCCCGCCGAGGTCCCACCCGATCGTCGTTGGGTTTGATGAGCGCATGGGACCGCGATGAGCGCCTCGATGGACCACAGGATCGGGCGCCCCGGCTTCGCGGTGATCCCGGTGCTCGATCTCCGGGGCGGCCGCGTGGTGCGGGCGCGCCGGGGCGAGCGCTCCTCCTATGCCCCGATCGAGACGCCGTTGGCAAAGGGCTCGGCGCCGGACGCGGTGGCCCGCGGGCTGGTCGACGCGTGGCCCGCCGCGATCCTCTACGTCGCCGATCTCGACGCGATCATCGATCGCGCCCCACCCGATCTCCGCGCCCTGGAGGCGATCGCCCGCGCCTGCCCGGGCGTCAGCCTGTGGGTCGATGCGGGCTTCGCTGAGCCTGCGGGCGTCGACGCGTTCCTGGCCTCCGGCGTGGGCCGCCCGGTGATCGGCAGCGAGAGCCAGGCGGATGCCGACCTCGTGACGCGGCTCGGCGACCGGGCGGTGTTCTCCCTCGACACGCGCGGCGCGGAGCGGCTCGGCCCGGCGGCCCTCCACGACGATCCCGCGCTCTGGCCCCCCGAGGTGATCGCCATGACGCTGGCGCAGGTCGGCGCCGGGGCGGGCCCGGACCTCGCGGCCCTGGGAGCCCTGCGGGCGCGGGCGCCGGAGCGCCGCCTCTACGCGGCGGGTGGCGTACGCGGCCCGGACGACCTGCGGGCGCTGCGGGCGGCCGGGATCGCCGGGGCGCTGGTCGCCTCGGCTCTCCACGACGGCACCCTGTCCCGGGCAACGGCGCCCGACCTCGCCTGACGCTTCCGGCCCGGGCCGGCGGCTGCTAAACCGCCCGGCAGAGAGACCACCGA
Organism: Methylobacterium sp. C33D; assembly: GCF_053345825.1. Lineage (NCBI taxonomy): Bacteria > Pseudomonadati > Pseudomonadota > Alphaproteobacteria > Hyphomicrobiales > Methylobacteriaceae > Methylobacterium > Methylobacterium sp. C33D. Next base: position 19,004 of record NZ_JBKFAV010000040.1, on the reverse strand, counting down.
CACGAGCCGTCAGACGATGGAAAAGTTCACCACCCTGGAGGGCGTCGCGGCGCCCCTGCGGACGATCAACGTCGATACCGACCGGATCATCCCGGCGAAGTACCTGAAGACGATCCGGCGGACCGGACTCGGCAAGAGCCTGTTCGCCGAGATGCGCTACCGCGAGGACGGCTCCGAGAACCCGGACTTCATCCTCAACCAGCCCGCCTACCGCAACAGCAAGATCCTGGTCTGCGGCGACAATTTCGGCTGCGGCTCGTCCCGGGAGCACGCGCCGTGGGCACTGGCCGATTTCGGCATCCGCTGCGTGATCTCCACGAGCTTCGCCGACATCTTCTTCAACAACTGCGCGAAGAACGGAATCCTGGCGATCGTCGTGTCGCCCGAGGATCTGGAGAAGCTCTTCGAGGACGCCGAGCGCGGCGCGAACGCCACCCTGACGGTCGATCTGGCGGCGCAGACGATCCGGGGACCGGACGGCGGGACCCTACATTTCGACGTCGACGAGGGCCGCAAGCACAACCTGCTGAACGGCCTCGACGAGATCGGGCTGACGCTGGAGCGCGTCTCGTCCATCGACGCCTACGAGCAGAAGCTCGCTCAGCGCGCGTGGGCCTGAGCGGCCGGATCCGCGTCCCGACGGCGGCCGCGTCGCGCCGAGGCGACCGCCGGTCCGGATCCCGCGCCCGGCCTCACCCGAGCCGCATGGACAGCTCGACGTCGTCGGTGAACGGCACCGACAGGTAGCCGCGGCTCGGCGCGCGCACCCGCGCCAGGTAGTCCGGGCTGTGGTCCGCGTTGTCGGCGACCACCAGGGCCCCCGGTCCGAGGCGGCTCTCGACGAGGCTCAGAACCTCGGGATAGAGGCCCTTCGCCCCGTCGAGGAGCAGCAGGTCGACCGAGTCGGGCAGGTCGAGGCCGAGGGTCTGGAGGGCGTCGCCCTCCCGGAACTCGACGAGGTCCGCCAGCCCGGCCTCCATCAGGTTCGCCCGCGCCCGCACCACCTTGGACGGCTCGAACTCGCAGGTGATGAGCCGCCCGCCGCCGTTGTCGCGCAGGGCCGCGGCGAGGTGCAGGGTCGAGAGGCCGAAGGAGGTGCCGAACTCGACGATCGTCCGCGCCCGGCGGGTCCGGGCGAGCATGTAGAGCAGCCGGCCGGTCTCCCGCGAGACCGCGAGGGGCATGTCCTTGAGCCGGCCGTAGAAGTCCCGGTAGCCGGTGCGGCTGCCCATGAGGCGCGCCCGCTCGTCCGCCGAGAGATCGCCGATGGCGCTCAACGGAGAAGAAGCCTCCGCGTGCGCGAAGAGACTGTCCAACAGTGACGCGATACGCGGTTCGGCGAGTGTGGATGCTGAGCGTGACATGGCGCGTTGCTTTCCGTCTTGCGTGTTCGACTGAACGCGACGCAGAGTACCGGCGCCCCCTGCCCGCGCCTATTCGCGTTCCGAGCCCCGCCCCATGCCCGACCGGCCAAGCCTCGGAATCTCCAAGCGAAAGCAGCCGCGGCAGGCGCGCTCCAGCGACCTCGTCGCGGCCGTTCTGGAGGCCGCCGCTCAGGTTCTGGCGGAGGTCGGCGCGGCGCGCTTCACGACCGCGCGGGTCGCCGAGCGCGCCGGCGTCAGCATCGGCTCGCTCTACCAGTACTTCCCCAACAAGGCGGCGATCCTGTTCCAGCTCCAGAGCGACGAGTGGCGGGACACCTCCGCGCTCCTCGCCGGCATCCTGACGGATCCCGACCTGGCGCCCGGGGCGCGCCTGCGCGCCGCCGTCCACGCCTTCGTGCGCTCGGAATGTGCGGAGGCCGCGATGCGCCGGGCCCTCGACGCGGCCGCCCCGGCCTATCGCGACGCGCCGGAGGCCGCGGAGCCGCAGCTGGCCGGCTCACAGGCCTTCCGCGACTTCCTGCGCGCGGCACGGCCCGCGGCTCCCGAGGCCGACCTGCGGGTCGCGGGCGAGATCATCGCGATGACGCTCGGCGAGGTCGGCGAGCGCATCTCGGAGATGGTCCGGACCGAGGCGGACATGATGACCTTCGCGGATGCCCTGGCCGACATGCTCTGCGCCTATCTGGACCGCTTCGGCAGCCCAGGCCGGGTTGGCGGGCCGTCCTGAAGGCGCGCCCCCCGCCCTGCGAGGAGGGTGGCGCGCGGCCCTGTCCCGGTCGGCTCAGACGGACTCACCGGTGAACGCCTCGAAGGCGCGGGCGTTATAGACCTGGGCGACGCCGGCGTTCAGCGCCACCGCCACGCCCAGCGCCTCCACGACCTCCTCCTCGCTCGCGCCGGCCTTGCGGGCGGCATCGGAATGCACGGCGATGCAGCCGCCGCACCGGGTCGTCACCGCCACCGCGAGGGCGATCAGCTCGCGGGTCTTCGCGTCCGGCTCGCGCGCGGCCGGGGCCGCCGCGGCGAGCTGGACGTGGGCCTCGAGGAGTTCTGGACTCACCGCACCGATGCGCCCGTGCGTGCTGACGAGTTCGGCGCCGTTGATTCCAGTCCTTCATCAGGCGTCCCGTCTCCCTGCCCTGTGGGCCGGCCGTTGACGGACCGGGTCCGAGTCAACCGACCGATTGGTAGGCAAGTGGGTCAAGGTGCGGCGGGTTTCCTCACCGTTCGTTAACCCACATGTCGCCTGAATCCGCGCCCAGACTCCGTTCCGCATCGTGAGGATCGTCAGCATGCCGAAGCACCCGACGGGACCGAGGATGGCGCGCGCGCTCGGGCTGCTCGCTGGCATCGCGATCCTGCCCCTGGCGAGCCTGCCGGCGCGGGCCGATTTCGACAGCTGCCTCGCCGGCATCCAGTCCCAGGCCGCGGCCGCGGGCGTCTCGGCGCAGACCTTCCGGGCCGCCACGAGCGGCATCAGCTACGACGACAAGGTGATCGAGCTGTCCCAGGCGCAACCCGAGTTCAAGACGCCGATCTGGGACTACATGGCGGCGCTCGTCGACGACGAGCGCGTCGAGGACGGGCGCGCGGCCATGCGCCAGAACGCGGCCGCGCTCGCCCAGGCCGAGTCGCGCTACGGGGTCGACCGCTACACGATCGCGGCTGTCTGGGGCGTCGAGTCGAATTTCGGCAAGAACCTCGGCAAGATGCCGCTGGTGCAGTCGCTGGCGACGCTGGCCTGCTCGAACAACCGCCGCCGGGACTTCTTCCGCGGCGAGCTGATCGCCACCCTGCGGATCATCGAGCGGGGCGACATCGCGCCGGAGCGGCTGACCGGCTCCTGGGCGGGCGCGTTCGGCCAGACCCAGTTCATGCCGACCACCTATCACCGCCTCGCGGTCGACGGCGACGGCGACGGCCGGCGCGACGTGGTCGATTCGGTGGCCGACGCCGTCGCGTCCACCGCCAATTTCCTGCACGTCGCCAAGTGGCAGCACGGTCAGGTCTGGGGCTACGAGGTCAAGCTGCCCCGCGGCTTCAACGTCGGCGCCGCCGGACGCAAGAACAAGAAGCCGATCGCCCACTGGGCCTCGCTCGGCGTCACCCGCGCCGATGGCCGCCCGCTCTCGGGTGAGGGTCCCGCCGGCATCATCGCGCCCGCCGGGATCGACGGACCGGCCTTCCTGGTGACCCGGAACTTCGACGCGATCTACTCGTACAACGCCGCCGAATCCTACGGCCTCGCCATCGCGGTCCTGTCCGACCGGCTGCGCGGCAAGCCCGGCGTCCAGGCGGCCTGGCCGACCGACGACCCGCCCCTGTCGCGGGCCGAGCGCCGCGACCTCCAGACCCGGCTGGCCGCCCGCGGCTACGACGTCGGCGAGCCGGACGGCAAGGTCGGCCAGAAGACGCGCGACGCCATCAAGGACGTGGAGCGCCGGCTCGGCATGACGCCCACGGGTCGTGCCGGCGGCAAGGTTCTGGAGGCCCTGCGCGGCGGATGAGCCGGCGGCTGATCACCTCGGGCTCCCCGTTCGAGCGGGATTACGGCTACTCCCGGGCGGTGGTCGACGGCGACACCGTCTACCTGTCCGGGACGACGGGCTACGACTACGCCACGATGACCATGCCGGAGGGCGCTGCCGCGCAGGCCGAGGCCTGCTGGCGGACGATCCGCTCGGTTCTCGCCGAGGCCGGGACCGGTCTCGGCGGCCTCGTGCGCGCCACCTACTACGTCACCGACCGGGACGATGCCGAGGCCGTGCTGGCGGTCTGCGGGCGGGTGCTGGCGGATGTCCGGCCCGCCGCCACGATCGTGATCGTGGCGGGCCTCCTGCGCCCCGAGATGCGCGTCGAGATCGAGGTGACCGCGCGGATCGGCTAGACGCCCGATCGCGCCCGACCGCCCGCGACGGCCGGGCGGGACCGGCCGTCGCGGGCGGTCGGGCCCCTGCGTCGCGGCAGAGGCGGCGCGATCTCAGGTCTTCCATCGCCGCTCGGCCGTCCGTTCCTGCGCCCGGTGCAGACCGCGTGGCGACGCCGCGCCTCTTCGCCCGCCCTGCGTCGATGGTCCCTCCACCTTTCAGATCTCGTATCGGGTCCCCGAGTCCGCGTTGACATGGGCGCGCGGATTCATCAGTTCTCACCGCGGCGTTGCCGTTGTCGGCAATCCTTCGGAAGGTATCACGATCAGGATATTCTCGAGTAATACTCTGTAAATCAGGTTGATCGCGCGGATCGCGCTCACGGTATCGCTCTTCGGGTTCATCGGCACTGCCGGACCGCGACTGTATTGCGAGACACTGCTGTCGGAGCGGCTGCAATCCCCGCGCACGGTCACCGAGCTGCTCTCACCTACGCTCAAAGCCTCGAGATCCGGGTCGGGCGCGGCACCCGGTCCCGCGAGGCCGCCCTGGCGGCGCCGGCCGAGACCGCCATGGACATCCGCCTCTATGGAGGGGCCGACTCCGTCGCCATCTGCGCGAGGGACGGCACGGTTCTGCGGTTCCCGACCGCCGGCTCGTCGGCAGCGATGCGCGAGAGACCGCCGGGAGCGTCGAGAGCGTCGCCGCGGCCCCCGAGGAGATGGCGATCGCCATCCAGGAGATCTCCGGGCGGATGGCGCGATCCTCCGCCGAGACCGCGCCGGCGGCGACCGAGGCGCGACGCACGGACGCCCTCGTGGGCGAACTCGCGGATGGGGCCGAGCAGATCGGGGCCTTCGCCAGCTTGATCGCGGGCATCGCCCGCCAGACCAACTCCTGGCCCTCAGCGCCACGATCGAGGCGGCCCGGGCCGGCGAGGCCGGGCGTGTCCTCGGCGCCGCGATCGACCCGTCGCGCAGGTCCGAGAAGCTCTCCGCCGAGATCCAGCGGTTCCGCGACGGGATCCGGGCTGCCTGAGGGGCGTCGGCCACGAAAAAACCGGCCCGGCTGAGCCGGACCGGTCTGAGACGGGGCGATGGCTCCGACCCGCGGAGCGGATCGGGCAGCCTACTCGGCAGCGGCGGGCGCCTGGGCCGGGGTGTCCTTGGCCTTGTAGCGGTCGGTGCGCTCGACGATGCGGGCCGACTTACCGCGCCGGTCGCGCAGGTAGTACAGCTTGGCGCGGCGCACCTTGCCGCGGCGGGCCACCTTGATCGAGTCGATCATCGGGGAATGGACCGGGAAGACGCGCTCCACGCCCTCGCCGTACGAGATCTTGCGCACCGTGAAGCTCTCGTTGAGGCCGCCGCCCGAGCGGGCGATGCAGACGCCCTCGTAGGCCTGAACGCGGGTGCGCTCGCCTTCCTTCACGCGGACGTTGACGATGAGCGTATCGCCCGGCTCGAAATCCGGGATGGTCTTGGCGAGGCGCGCGACTTCCTCGCGCTCCAGCTGCTCGATGATGTTCATGGCATAGCTCCGGCCGTCGCGCCGTTCCGCCCCTCATGGGCGATCGGCGCCAGGATTTCGGCGATCCTGTTGTGAGTTGGGCCGCTCTCTACAGGATCGTTGCCGGCTTGTCGATCGGGTTGCGGACGCGATTGGCCGCCCGTCCGGGCGCGGGCCGGGTCTGCGGCCTGCTCCTCCCCCGGATGCGGCGACGCCGCGCGCCGCGCCGCCCGGCTCCGCCTCAGCGACGCTCCTCGGACGCGGACCGCGCCTCGGGCAGCACGCAGGCGGAGAGGAAGGCGGCGAGATCGTCCGTGATGTGATCGATATGCGGCTCGCGCACCGCCTCCTGCTCGAAGGCCTCGCGGTAGGGATCGGTGACCTTCGGCACGACCAGCACGGTCGCCATGCCGAGGTCGTGCGGCACCGCGAGGTTGCGGGCGATGTCCTCGAACAGGGCCGCGCGGGTCGGCTCGACGGCGTGCTTCTCCAGGAACCGCTCGTAGGTCGTGCGCTCCGGCTTCGGCACGAAGTCGGCGGCGGCGATGTCGAACACGTCCTCGAAATGGTCGAGGATGCCGAGTTTGCCGGCGACGTTCTCGGCGTGCCGGCGCGACCCGTTGGTCAGGATCAGCTTGCGCCCGGGCAGCCGCTCGATCGCGTCGCCGAGGCTCTTGTCGAGCTTGATCGACGAGTGGTCGATGTCGTGGGCGAAGTCGAGGAAGTCGTGGGGGTCGATCCGCGACTCGATCATCAGCGCCGACAGCGTCGTGCCGTAGCGGTGGTAGAAGTACTTCTGCAGGGCGCGGGCCGAGAGCCCGTCGAGCCCGTAGAGCTGCATCACGTACAGGGTGATGCGCTCGTCGACCTTCGGCCAGACCGCGGCGTCGCTCGGGTAGAGGGTGTTGTCGAGGTCGAACACCCAGGTGTCGACGTCGGCGAAGCCGCGCGCCGCGGGCGTGGTGAACTGGGCCTTGTCGGGGTGGTGCACCGGAACCCCTCAGGTTGCTGCTGCCCCGGAATCTGGACCGGAACGGTCAAGCTCGCAAGTTCGATGCTTGCCGGTACCTTGCCCGGACCTTGCTGGCCGGCCCCTCCGGGGCGGGCGGGGTACGACAATGCGCTGCGCGCGCGGAGGTTGCGTCCGCGCACCGCGCCGGTTCCGGCGCGGTGCGCGGGTGGCCCGGATGTCAGCCCCGGCGGATCAGGGTGCCGGCGCCGTAATCGGTGAACAGCTCGAGGAGCACGGCGTGGTTGACCTTGCCGTCGAGGATGACGACCGCCTCGACGCCGCGCTCGATCGCGTACATGCAGGTCTCGATCTTCGGGATCATCCCGCCCGTGATGGTGCCGTCGGCGATGAGGCGCCGGCAATCCTCCACGGTGAGTTCCGGGATCAGCTTCTTGTCCTTGTCGAGCACGCCCGGCACATCGGTGAGCAGCAGCAGGCGCTTGGCCCGGAGCGCCCCGGCGATCGCCCCCGCGAACGTGTCGGCGTTGACGTTGTAGGTCTGCCCGTCCGCCCCGTAGGCGACCGGCGCCAGGACCGGGATCAGCTCGGCCTTGAGCACCGCGTCGAGGACGCCGCGCTCGACGTGGTCCGGCTCGCCGACGAGGCCCAGATCGACGGTCTGCTCCACGTGGCTCTCGGGATCGACGACGGTCTTCATCGCCCGCTTGGCCCGGACCATGTTGCCGTCCTTGCCGCACAGGCCGACCGCCCGGCCGCCCTCGGCGGAGATCCACCCGACGATCTGCTTGTTGATCAGGCCGGCCAGGACCATCTCGACCACCTCGACGGTGGCCTCGTCGGTGACGCGCAGGCCGCCGCGGAACTCGGACTGGATGCCGAGCCGGTCGAGCATCTTGCCGATCTGCGGCCCGCCGCCGTGCACGACGATCGGCTTCAGCCCGGACTGCTCCAGCAGGACGATGTCCTCGGCGAAGTCCTCGGCCGCGGCCCGGTCGCCCATAGCGTGGCCGCCGTACTTGATGACCACGATCTCCTGGTCGTAGCGCTGCATGTGGGGCAGCGCCTGGGCCAGGACCTCGGCACGCACGTGCACGTTGGGCAATTCGGTCATCGCGGTCCTTCACCGATCCTTGGGTCGGGTCCTCGGGGGCGGATCCGGGCCTCCCCGTCGGGCGGGGCGCTTCTACAGGAAGCCGCCCCCGCTGCGAAGACGCCCCGCGCGCCTTCGCGGACGGGCGGTGCGCGGCCCGGCGGCCGGGGCGGGGCGCGCACCGCCCCGCTGTCAAACTACAGTCATCCTTCGCGGGTGTTGCATTCCCGTGACAGACTGGACCAGATCCAGGCTGGCCCGGGTTGCATCCGCGTGCGGCCCGGATCATGTTGCATCGCAGCAAGCCGAGGGCGAGCTGCCGGGAGGGCCCGATGCGGATTGCGATGATTGGGGCCGGATATGTCGGCCTGGTCTCCGGCGCCTGCCTGGCCGATTTCGGCCACACGGTCGTGTGCATCGACCGGGACCCCGACAAGATCGCCAGCCTGAACACCGGCCGGATGCCGATCTACGAGCCGGGACTCGACGTCCTCGTCGCCGAGAACGTCCGCCAGGGCCGGCTCGCCTTCCGCTCGACCATGCGGGAGGCCGTGGCCGAGGCCGACGCGGTGTTCATCGCGGTCGGCACGCCCTCCCGCCGCGGCGACGGCTTCGCCGACCTGAGCTTCGTGTTCGACGCCGCCCGGGAGATCGCCGGCGCGCTGTCCGGCTTCACGGTGGTGGTGACGAAGTCGACCGTTCCCGTGGGCACCGGCGACGAGGTCGAGCGCATCATCCGCGAGACCAACCCCGCGGCGCAGTTCGCGGTCGCGTCGAACCCCGAGTTCCTGCGCGAGGGCGCGGCCATCGCCGACTTCAAGCGGCCCGACCGCATCGTCGTCGGCGCCGAGGAGGCCAGCGCCGAGGCGGTGATGCGCGAGGTCTACCGGCCGCTCTACCTCAACCAGGCGCCGATCATGGTCACGTCGCGGCGCACGGCCGAGCTGACCAAGTACGCGGCGAACGCGTTCCTGGCGGCGAAGATCACGTTCATCAACGAGGTGGCGGACCTGTGCGAGGCGGTGGGCGCCGACGTCCAGGCGGTGGCGCGGGGCATCGGCCTGGACAACCGGATCGGGTCGAAGTTCCTGCACGCCGGGCCGGGCTACGGCGGCTCGTGTTTCCCCAAGGACACGCTGGCGCTGGTCAAGACCGCCCAGGATGCCGGCACGCCGCTGCGGCTGGTCGAGACGGTTGTGGCGGTCAACGACCAGCGCAAGCGCGCGATGGCGCGCAAGGTGATCAGGGCCTGCGGCGGGTCGGTGCGGGGCCGGACGGTGGCGCTGCTCGGCCTGACCTTCAAGCCGAACACCGACGACATGCGCGACGCGCCCTCGCTGGCGATCGTGGCCGGCCTCCAGGACGCCGGCGCCGTCGTCCGCGCCTACGATCCCGAGGGCATGGAGCAGGCCCGGATCCTGATGCCGGCTGTGGATTACGCCGAGAACGCCTACGCCTGCGCCGAGGGCGCGGACGCGGTGGTGATCGTCACCGAGTGGAACGCGTTCCGGGCCCTCGACCTCGACCGGCTGCGTCGGGCCATGGCGTCCGGCGAGGCGGCCCCCGTGCTGATCGACCTGCGCAACATCTACGACCCGGTGAGCGCCGCCCGTCACGGTTTCACCTATTGCGGGGTCGGACGAACCAAGGACAGCGTCGCCCGGATCGGGTCTTGATCGTCGCCGCGCGGCATCGCGGGCCCGGATTCCTGTGCGGGACCTGCGCGACATCGCGAAGATTTCTTCCGGAATCGGCGTCGATGCCGCTAGACGGGCGGCGGCCGCGGAGCCGCAACTGTGGCTTTCTCGTGATCGAGCCCGCGTCTCGGAAGCCGGTCCGGCGGTTCAAACTTGGCGTTTTGGCCGCAGGAATTGGATAAGCTTCTGATGAATACATGTCACAGCCTCTGGCAATTTTGCCACGCGGGGATGACCTCGCGCCGGGGCTGGTTGGACACCGCAATGGTGCCACAGTAAGGGGTGAGAGGGTACTCACTCGTCGAGAGCCGAGCCGACTTCCGATAACGAGCGTGTGCGAACCGAACGTGACACAACGTACAGACATTGCGATCGTCGGACGCGCATGCCGACTGCCCGGGGCCCCCAGCGTGGACAGCCTGTGGTCACTCCTCTCCGAGGGGCGCTGCGCTGTCAGCAAGGTGCCGGCCGACCGGTTCTCCCTGGAGCGGTTCGCCCACCCGCGGGCCCATGAGCGCGGCAAGAGCTACACCTGGGCGGCGGGCGTCATCGACGACGTGTGGTCGTTCGACCCGGCGGTGTTCGGCATCTCGCCCCGCGAGGCCGAGCAGATGGATCCGCAGCAGCGGATGCTGCTGGAGCTGACCTGGGAAGCGCTCGAGGACGCGGGCCTGCGCCCGTCGAGCGTCGCCGGCAGCAATATCGGCGTGTTCGTCGGCGCCTCCTCGCTCGATTACGGCAACCTGCGCATCCTCGACGCGCCGTCGGGCGACGCCTACGCGGCGACCGGCAACACGCTCTCGATCATCTCGAACCGCATCTCCTACATCTTCGACCTCAAGGGCCCGAGCTTCACGGTCGACACGGCCTGCTCGTCCTCGCTCGTCGCCTTCGACAACGCCGTTCTGGCGATCCGGTCGGGCCGCGTGGACACCGCCGTCGTCGCCGGCGTCAACGTGCTGGCGAGCCCGTTCAACTTCATCTGCTTCTCCACCGCGCAGATGCTCTCGCGCACCGGCCTGTGCCAGGCGTTCTCCAAGAACGCGGACGGCTACGTGCGCTCCGAGGGCGGCGTGGTGTTCGTGCTGCAGTCGGCCGAGGCCGCGCGGCGCAACGGTGCCACCGTGCGCGCCGTGGTCGCCGCCTCCGGCATCAACTCTGACGGCCGGACCACCGGCATCTCCCTCCCCTCGGGCTACGCCCAGGGTGCCCTGCTGGAGAAGGTCTACCGCGAGGCCGAGATCCGGCTCGACGACCTCGCCTTCATGGAGGCGCACGGCACCGGCACGCCGGTGGGCGACCCGATCGAGGCCTCGGCCATCGGCTCCAAGCTCGGCCGCGGCCGGCAGGCGCCGCTGCCGATCGGATCGATCAAGACCAATATCGGCCACACCGAGCCGGTCTCCGGCCTCGCCGGACTGATGAAGGCGACGCTCGCCCTGGAGCACGACCTCGTGCCGCCGTCGCTGCACGCGGCCGAGCTCAACCCCGAGATCCCGTTCGGCGAGCTCAACCTGGACGTCGTGCGCGCGCCGCTGAAGATCGGCCGCGGCGCCCGCGAGCGCTTCGCCGGCGTCAACTCCTTCGGCTTCGGCGGCACCAACGCCCACGTCGTCATCACCGACGCCCCCGCCTGGGCGAAGCCCGCCCCGGCGACCGCGGAGCCCCAGGCCCAGGTGCTGCTGCTCTCGGCCCAGAGCCGCGCCGCGCTGAACGAGCTGGCCCTCGACTACGCCGAGCGCCTCGAGGCCGCGCCGGAGCAGGTCGCGACCGTGGCGGCCGCGGTGGCGCATCGTCGCGAACGCATGCCCGCCCGCCTCGCCGTCGCGCTCGACGGCAAGGCCGACGTCGCCGCGGCGCTGCGCGCCGTCGGCGAGGGCGAGGACACGCAGGACGCCTTCACCGGCACCGCCGTCGACCGCGTCGCCGAGGTGGCCTTCATCTATTCCGGCAACGGCAGCCAGTGGGCCGGCATGGGCCGCGAGGCCTACGAGGAGAACGCGGTCTTCCGCGCGACCTTCGACCGGATCGATACCCTGTTCCAGACCTACTCGGACTGGTCGCTGAAGGCGGCGCTCTACGCCGACGACCTGGACGAGCGCCTCGCGCTCACCAGCGTCTCGCAGCCGCTGATCTTCGCCATCGAGAGCGCCTCGACGGCCGCCCTCAAGGCCAAGGGCCTGATCCCGTCCTACGTCCTCGGCCACAGCGTGGGCGAGATCGCGGCCGCCGAGGCCGCCGGGATCCTGAGCCTGGAGGACGCGGTCCGGGTCATCTACTACCGCAGCCACCACCAGGAGACGACGCACGGCCAGGGCACCATGGCGGTGCTGCTGATGCCGTCCGAGGAGGTCGAGACCTTCCTCAAGGATTACCCGACCCTCGACATCGCCGCCTACAACAGCCCCAAGGCCGTCACGGTCGCGGGCCCGGTGGCCGATATCGACGCCGCCATCAAGGCCCTGTCGCGCAAGCGCCGCCGCGGCCGCAAGCTCGACCTCGCCTACGCCTTCCACGGCCGGCTGATGGATCCGACCGAGAAGCCGCTGCTGCGCGACCTCGCGGGCCTCAAGTCGCGGACCGGAACGACCGCGATGGTCTCGACCGTGACCGGCTCGGTGCTGGGCGGCGAGAATTTCGGCGCCGGCTACTGGTGGCGTAACATCCGCGAGCCGGTGCGCTTCTGCGAGGCCGTGCAGGACGCCACCCGCCGCGGCGCCCGCGTCTTCGTCGAGGTCGGACCGCGCGCGACCCTGATGTCCCACGTCGGCGACGCGGTCGAGCCGCTGGGCATCGAGACCGCCACGGTCGGCGTGATGCACCGCAAGGCCTCCGGCGGCGACCCGATCGCCAAGGCGGTCAGCGCCGCCCTCGTCCAGGGCGCGCAGGTCGACGAGACCGTGCTGTTCGGCGACGCGCCGAAGGGCGATGTCCGCCTGCCCTCCTACCCGTGGCAGCGCCGCCCGTTCCGCCTCGCCGACACCACCGAGGGCGTCGGCGCGATGAGCCCCCGCCCCTACCACCCGCTGATCGGGTCGCGCACGACCTTCGACGGGCTGGAGTGGAACGGCTTCGTCGATCCGGTGATGGTGCCGGAACTGGAGGACCACAAGGTCGACGGCCAGGTGATCATGCCGGGCGCCGGCTTCGTCGAGATGGCTCTGGCCTGCGTCCGCGAGGCCCTGCGCGACGACGAGGTCGTGCTGGCCGACTTCGAGATCGTGGCGCCGATGGTGTTCACCGAGGACGCCCTGCGCGAGGTCGCGGTGCGCCTGTCGGGCTCCGGCAACGGCATCCAGGTGCTGAGCCGCCCGCGCCTGACCCAGACGCCCTGGCAGCTCCACGCCCAGGCCAAGATCGTCGAGGGGACCTTCTCGGCGCCGAAGAGCCCGGATCTCGACGGCTTCAGCTTCGAGACCGCGGGCGAGCACGTGCTCAGCGGCGACGCGCTCTACGCCAAGGCCCTGGCCTCCGGCCTCGCCTTCGGCCCGAGCTTCCAGCAGGTCGCCCTGAGCGCCCGTCTGGACGACGCCACCATCGTGTCCGACCTGCTGCCGGCCGAGCCCGACACCCGCTACGGCCTCGTGCCGAACCGGCTCGACGCCTGCTTCCACGGGCTGATCCTGCTGTTCGCCGACCTGCTCGGCGAGAACGGCGGCAAGGCCTACATCCCGGTGCGCTTCGGCGAGGTCCGGCTGCTGCGCCCCGGCGCGGTGATCGCCCGCTCGATCATCCGCACGCGCCGCTGCAATGAGCGCTCGATCCTGGCGGACTTCACGCTCCTCGACCCCGAGGGTGCGGTCATCGCCACGATCCGCGAGGGCCGGTTCCAGGCCCTGCGCGCCAAGAACGGCGGCGACCTCTCGGCCTTCGCGATCTCGCAGGTGCCGGAACTCGCCACCGAGCCGACCGCGATCCCGATGGAGCGCCGCCCGAGCGTGGCCGCGCGCCTGCGCCCGCTCGCCGCCGAGGCGAAGGGGCCGTCCGACGCCGCCCTGTCGCCGGGCCATCTCCTGCTGGAGGGCTGGGCAACCTCGCTCGCCTACCGCCTCGCCTCCGGGCTGGCGCAGGGCGAGAGCGTTTCGATCACCGACAGCCGCGTGCCGGAGGTCCTGCGCCCCTGGCTGCTGAACGCCCTCTACGCCCTGGAGAGCAGCGGCCTCGCCGAGCGCGCGGGCCAGAACTGGACGCTCGGCGACGGCGCCGCCCTGCCCGCGCCCGACGAGATCATGCGCTGGATCGCCGGCGACCACCCGGACCTCTCGGCCGAGCTGGTGCTCATCGCCGATGTCGGCGCCCTGGTCGATCGGCTGCTCGCCGGCACGCTGAGCGACGCGCCGTCCCTGCCGCAGGGGGCGATCGACGCCTTCGTGCTGCGCTCGGCCACCGCGCGCCACGGCGCCGACGTCGTCGCCGGCCTGATCGAGCGCAGCCGCGCCCAGCTCCCCAAGGAGCGTGCGCTGCGGGTCCTCCAGGTCGGTTTCGGTCCGCTCTCGGCCCAGACCGCGACCTTCGCGGCCGCAGCCGAGGCCCGGCTCACCGTGTTCGAGACCGACCGCCGGCTCGCCGAGCGCGCACGCCTGTCCCTCGGCCGCGCCGCCGCCGTGGTCGAGACCGCCGAGGAGCTCGCGCCCGGCAGCTTCGACCTGATCCTGGCGTCGGGCAGCCTGCACCGCGGCGACCGCGGCCTGCCGGGACAGCTCGCCGGGGCGCTCGCCACCGGCGGCCTGCTGGTGGCCGTTGAGCCGGGCGCCTCCCTGTTCCGCGACCTCGTGTTCGGGCTGACGGCCGGCTGGTTCGAGGAGGCCGCGGGCGGCCTGCCCGTGGGCCGTCTCGAGGATATCGAGGGCTGGCAGCGCATCCTGAGCGCCCACGGCCTCGTCAAGGTCGAGGTCGAGCGGGCGGCGTCCGCCAACGGCGACGACCTGCTGCTGACGGCCGAGGCGCCGGTGCGTCCGGGCCCGGCCCCGGCGCAGAGCTTCGCCTTCATCATCGGCTCCGACGACGAGTTCGCGGCCGAGACCGCCTCCTCCCTGGCGACCCTGCTGGTCGCGGGCGGCGTGCACGTCTCGATCATCCTCGACTCCGAGACCTCCCTGATGGAGCTGGAGAAGGAGACCCCCGACACGGTGGTGTTCCTGGCCGGCGCCTTCACCCGCGGCGGCGAGGCGTCCGAGCGGCTGCGTGACCGCTGCCTCAGCCTGAAGCGCTGCACCGAGCACCTCGGTGCCCGCCAGACCCGCCTCTGGGTCGTCGCCCCCGGCGCGACCCGCGACCGCGGCGGCCAGACCACCAACATCGAGGCCGGCGTGTGGGCCTTCTCCCGCACGCTCGCCAACGAGGCCCCGAACCTCGACGTCCGCCGCATCGACCTCTCCCCCGAGATGTCGTCGAAGCGGGCCTCCGAGCGCCTGCGCGACCTCATCCTCTCCGGCACCCCGGAGACCGAGATCGTGCTGGACGACGAGCGGACGCAGGTCGTGCGCTTCCACGCCGGCCGGCCGCAGCACCGCGATCCGGCGGATCTGGTCCCGGCCGAGGCCGCGCGCCTGGAGCGCAGCAACACCGGCGGCCTCAGCGAGATGGTCTGGGGTCCGGCCGAGCGCCGCACCCCCGGCAAGGGCGAGATGGAGATCGCGGTCGAGGCCACCGGCCTCAACTTCCGCGACGTTCTCTGGGCGCTCTCGATGCTCCCGGAAGAAATCCTGGAGGACGGCTTCGCCGGCCCCCGCCTCGGCCTCGAATGCGCCGGCCGCGTCACGGCCGTCGGCCCTGGCGTGAAGGGGTTCAAGGTCGGCGACCCGGTCGTCGCCTTCGCCCAGTCGGGCTTCGCCACGCACATCGTCGTGCCGGACCTCGTCGTCGCGCCGATGCCGCAGGGCCTCGACCCGATGGCCGCCGCCACCGTGCCGGTCGCCTTCCTCACCGCCTATTACGGCCTCGTCTCCTGCGCCCGGATGCGGCGCGGCGAGTGGGTGCTGGTCCATGGCGGTGCGGGCGGCGTCGGTCTGGCGGCCCTGCAGATCGCCAAGCTCAAGGGTGCGCGTGTCATCGCTACCGCCGGCTCCCGCGAGAAGCGGGCGCTCGTGAAGGCGCTGGGTGCCGAGCACGTGCTCGATTCCCGCTCGCTCGCCTTCGTGGACGAGGTCCGGGCGATCACCGGCGACGGCGTCGACATCGTGCTGAACAGCCTGTTCGGCGAGGCGATGGAGCGCTCGCTCAACGCGCTCCGGCCGTTCGGCCGCTTCATCGAGCTGGGCAAGCGCGACTACGTCGCCAACACCCATATCGGCCTGCGCCCGTTCCGGCGGAACCTCAGCTACTTCGGCGTCGACCTCGATCAGGTGATCCAGCACCAGGGCGACGACGGCGCGCGGATGTTCCGCGAGGTCATGGCCCTGTTCAACGACGGCGGCCTGAAGCCCCTGCCCTACCAGCCCTTCACGGCGGCCGAGACCTCGGACGCGTTCCGGCTGATGCAGCAGTCGGGTCACATCGGGAAGATCGTGATCAGCCCGCCCAAGGCCGGCACGATCATGAAGGACACGGCGAAGCCGTTCACGGTCTCGGAGACGGGTGTCCACCTTCTCACCGGCGGCCTCGGCGGCTTCGGCCTGGAGGCGGCGCGCTGGCTGATCGACCGGGGTGCCAAGCATCTCGTGCTGGCCGGCCGCAAGGGCGCGGCCACCGACGAGGCCAAGGCGATCGTGGCCGAGCTGTCGGCCCGGGGCGTGACCGTCGAGGCGAAGGCCGTCGACATCACGAGCCGCGCCTCGGTGGACCGGCTGCTCGCCGAGATCGAGCAGAAGGGCAAGAAGCTGGCCGGCGTGCTCCACGCCGCGGCGGTGCTCCAGGACGGCCTGATCTCCAACATCGACGCCGCGGCGCTCGACGCGGTGATCGGCCCGAAGGTGATCGGCGCCCAGCACCTCGACGCCGCCACCCGCGACCGGAGCCTCGACTACTTCGTCCTGTTCTCGTCGGCGACGACCTTCATCGGCAATCCGGGCCAGGGCTCCTACGTGGCCGCCAACGGCTTCATGGAGGGCCTCGCGCGGCAGCGTCGCCGCCGCGGCCTGCCCGCTCTGGCGGTGGCCTGGGGCGCGATCGGCGATGTCGGCATGCTCGCCCGCAACAAGGCGGTCATGGAAGGGCTCGCCGGCCGCGTCGGCGTCACGCCGATGGAGGCCCGTCGCTGCCTCGACCTGATGGCCGAGGCGCTGGGCAGCCAGGGTGCGTCCCCGGACGAGGCGGTCATCGCCATCGCGGCGATGCACTGGGGCAAGGCGCGCGAGCGTCTCGCCACCATGCGCTCGCCGAGCTACGCCGAACTCGGGTCCGATCAGCAGACCGAGGCCGGCGGCGTCCAGGCGATCAACATCGGGGCGCTGCTCAAGGGCGGCGACATCGACGCGGTCCGCAAGACCGTGTCGGACGCGATCGTCGAGGACATCGCCCGCATCCTGCGCCTGCCGAAGGACGACATCAGCCGCGTGCGCCAGCTCTCGGAGATCGGCCTCGACTCGCTGATGGGTGTCGAACTCGGTGCCAGCCTGCAGGAGCGCTTCGCCCTCGACGCGCCGCCCGCCGGACTTTCGTCGGGCATGACCGTCAATGAGCTGTCGGAGTCCTTAATTCAGGCGGTTTCCGCGCCTATGGACGAGACGGCCGGCGTCGCGATGAGCCTCGTCTCGAAGCATGTCGGCGGTGAGGTCGATGCGCAGATCCTCGCGCCTCTCAAGGAACTCATCGAGCAGACGTCCAGCGAGATCAAAGAGACCAACTCATGACCGACACGGCACGGCCGGACGGCGGGCGCGCGGCGCTCGCCGGCTTCGTGACCAACCGGCTCGGGCGCGCCACGCCGCGCCCGGCCCCCGTCAAGACGGCCTCTCCCGCCGGCAAGTCGGCGGCGCAGAACTTCGAGAACCTGCCGGGCTACCGCGAGCTGAAGCTCCAGCGCCAGGCGGCCGAGCTGATCGGCCTGGGCAACCCGTTCTTCCGCGTCCACGACGCCAAGGCCGGCGCGACCACGCGGATCGACCAGAAGAGCTTCACCAACTTCTCGTCCTACGATTATCTCGGCCTGAACGGCCATCCGCGCGTGAGCAACGCCGCCCGCGAGGCGATCGACGCCTACGGCACGTCGGCCTCGGCGAGCCGCGTGGTGGCGGGCGAGCGGCCCGGACACATCAGCCTCGAGCAGGCGCTGGCCAAGCACTACCAGTCCGAGGGCTGCATCGTGATGGTGAGCGGCCACGCCACCAACGTCACGACCATCGGCGCCCTGCTGGAAGCCGGCGACGTGATCTTCCACGACGCGCTGTCCCACAACAGCATCGTCACCGGCGCGCAGCTGTCGGGCGCCCAGCGCCGCTCCTTCGCGCACAACGACCTCGACGCCCTGGAGACCCTGCTCCAGTCGACCCGCCACGAGCATCGCCGGGCGCTGATCGTGGTCGAGGGCCTCTACAGCATGGACGGCGACGCGCCGGACCTCGCCGGGCTCGTGGCCCTCAAGAAGCGCTACGACGCGTGGCTGATGGTCGACGAGGCGCACGGCCTCGGAGTCACCGGCCGCACCGGCGCGGGCCTGTTCGAGCATTGCGGTGTCGATCCCCGCGAGGTCGACATCTGGATGGGCACGCTGTCGAAGACCCTGTCGACCTGCGGCGGCTACATCTGCGGCCCGATCGCGCTGATCGAGTACCTCAAGCACACGGCCGGCGGCTTCGTGTACAGCGTCGGCATGTCGCCGCCGCTCGCGGCGGCCGCCGAGGCGGCCCTCGCGGTGATGCATGCCGAGCCGGAGCGGGTCGAGCGGCTGCGCCAGAACGGCACCCTGTTCCTGGCGACCGCCAAGAAGCTCGGCCTGGACACCGGCTTCAGCCTCGGCCTCGCGGTCGTGCCGATCATCGTCGGCGATTCGCTCAAGGCCGTCACCCTGTCGGACCGGTTGTTCCGCCGAGGCATCAACGTGCAGCCGATCATCCACCCGGCGGTGCCGGAGCGGGCCTCGCGCCTGCGCTTCTTCCTCACCTCCGAGCACACGCCCGACCAGATCCGCGACACCGTGAACGCGGTGGCCGAGGAACTGGCGGCCATCGACAAGGGCGGCTCGCTGATCGAGCAGCTGCTGGCCAAGCGGGTCTGAGCCCGGCCGGGGCCGCGCCCCGGTCTACCGAGAGCCGCCACGAAACCGAAGGGGGCGCGGATGTCATCCGCGCCCCCTTCGGCATTCGAGCGACCGAGTTCAGCAGCCGCGATCGGACGCGCGCGTCGACCGGAGCGACGCGGCACGATTCCGGCGTCCCTCGCGCGACGGGAGCGAGCGCCCCCGTCGCCGGGCGGCCACTTACTTCGCGTAGGCGTAGGCGGTCGCGGCGGAGGCGACCGGTCCGGTGACGCCGTTGAAGGCGGTGAGGACCTTCTGGACCTCGGTGAAGGGCGCGTTCGACACGTAGACCAGGTCGCGGTTGCGCA
>NZ_JBKFAV010000004.1:0-229416 GCF_053345825.1 Methylobacterium sp. C33D | reverse complement strand
GCCCGGCCGCCGCGCGTCCGACGGCGCCCGCCGCGGCTCCCGCCGCGCCGCGCCCGCCGCTGACGCCGCGCCCCTCCACGGGCGAGCCGCGCAAGACCATCACGGCCGATTCGCGCAAGCCCCGCGACCTCAACTTCATGGCCCGTCCGGCCCCGGCGCCGGAGCCCGAGAAGAGCGCGACGCCGGCGACCGCCGCGCGTCCCGCCGGCGCGGGTGCCGCGGCGCGCCCCGCCGGTCGCGGCGCCCAGACCAACGAGGACGAGTCCGAGACCAAGCGGGTGATCCGCCGTCCCGGCATGCCGCTCAAGATCATCGCGCCGCCGAAGACCCCGAAATCCCCGGGCGGCGACCGCAACCGCGGCCGGCTGACCATCGCCAACGCGACCTCGGGCGAGGACGAGCGCACGCGCTCGGTCGCCTCGTTCCGCCGCCGTCAGCAGCGCATGAGCGGCCGCGGCCACGTGGAGCAGAAGGAGAAGCTGTCCCGCGAGGTGACGATCCCCGAGACGATCACCATCCAGGAACTCGCCAACCGCATGTCGGAGCGGGCCGTGGACGTGATCCGCCTGCTGATGAAGCAGGGTCAGATCCACAAGATCACCGACGTGATCGACTCGGACACCGCCCAGCTCATCGCCGAGGAACTCGGCCACACGGTGCGCCGCGTCGCCGAGTCCGACGTCGAGGAGGGTCTCTCCTCCGACGAGCCGGATCTGGAGGAGGATCTCGATCCCCGTCCGCCGGTGGTCACCATCATGGGCCACGTCGACCACGGCAAGACGTCGCTGCTCGACGCGATCCGCAAGGAGAACGTGGTCGAGGGCGAGGCCGGCGGCATCACCCAGCATATCGGCGCCTATCAGGTCGCGGCGCCCTCCGGTGACATGATCACCTTCATCGACACGCCCGGCCACGCGGCGTTCACGTCGATGCGTGCCCGCGGCGCCAAGGTCACCGACATCGTGGTGATCGTGGTGGCGGCCGACGACGGCGTCATGCCCCAGACCATCGAGGCCATCCAGCACGCCAAGGCGGCCGGCGTCCCGATGATCATCGCGGTCAACAAGATCGACAAGCCGGATGCCAAGCCGGAGCGGGTCCGCACGGAGCTGCTGCAGCACGACATCCAGGTCGAGTCGATGGGCGGTGAGACCCTCGAGTTCGAGGTCTCGGCCAAGACCGGCGCCGGCCTGCCGCAGCTCTTGGAGGGCATCCAGATCCAGGCCGAGATCATGAACCTGCGCGCGAACGAGAAGCGCGACGGCGAGGGCACGGTCATCGAGGCCCAGCTCGACCGCGGCCGCGGCCCCGTGGCCACGGTCCTGGTCCAGCGCGGCACCCTGTTCACCGGCGACATCGTCGTCGCGGGCGCCGAGTGGGGCCGCGTGCGCGCCCTGATCGACGATCTCGGCGAGAACGTGCAGTACGCCGGGCCGTCGGTGCCGGTGGAGGTGCTGGGCTTCAACGGCACGCCGGATGCCGGCGACCGCGTGATCGTGGTGCCGAACGAGGCCCGCGCCCGCGAGGTCACCGAGTACCGCGCCCGTCAGAAGCGGGAGCGCCAGAACGCGCGGACCGGCGGTGCCAACCGCTCGCTGGTCGACATGATGCGCGACCTCAAGGAAGGCGCCGGCCGCAAGGAGCTGCCGGTCGTCATCAAGGGCGACGTGCAGGGCTCGGTCGAGGCGATCTCGGGCGCCCTGGAGAAGCTCGGCAACGACGAGGTCGCGGCCCGCATCCTCCTGGCCGGCGTCGGCGGCATCACCGAGTCGGACATCACCCTGGCGCAGGCGTCGAAGGCCGTCGTCATCGGCTTCAACGTGCGCGCCCACAAGGAGGCCCGCGAGGCCGCCGAGCGGGCGGGCATCGAGATCCGCTACTACAACATCATCTACGACCTCGTGGACGACATCAAAGCCACGCTGTCGGGGATGCTGCCGCCGACGCTCCGCGAGGAGCGCCTGGGCGAGGCGACGATCCAGGAGGTCTTCGAGGTCTCGAAGGTCGGCAAGGTCGCGGGTTGCCGCGTCACCGACGGCATCGTGGAGCGCGGCGCGCATGTCCGCCTCATCCGCGACAGCGTCGTGATCCACGAGGGCAAGCTCAAGACGCTCAAGCGCTTCAAGGACGACGCGAAGGAAGTCACCTCCGGGCAGGAGTGCGGCATGGCCTTCGAGAACTTCGAGAACATGCGCGCGGGCGACGTGATCGAGTGCTACCGGGTCGAGGAGATCCGCCGCACCCTCTGACGCTCCGGACTCATCCGGACAGGGCGGCCGCGGCACCTGCCGCGGCCGTCTTTTCTTTTTCAGGACGTGCGCCGTCCGCTCCGGCGGGCCGGCCCGAGACAGAATGGCTCAGAAACCGACCTCCACCGGCCCCTCGCAGCGCCAGCAGCGCGTGGCCGAACTCGTGCGGCACGCGCTGGCCGAGGTGCTCCAGCGGGGCGACATCCAGGATCCGGTGCTCGGCACGCATGTCGTGACGGTGCCGGAGGTGCGGATGTCGCCGGACCTGAAGCTCGCCACCGCCTACGTGATGCCGCTCGGCGGCCTCGACGAGGCCCCGGTGATCGCCGCGCTGGAGCGTCACCGGAAGGTGCTGCGTCAGGCGGTGGCCCGGCGGGTGAATCTGAAATTCGCGCCGGAGCTGCGGTTCCGGCGGGACGAGACCTTCGACGAGGCGGCGCGCATCGACAGGCTGCTGCGGGACGAGCGGGTCCAGCGCGACCTCGAGTCCGCGCCCGAGGACGACGAACCGGAGACCGGGACGGGGCATTGAGTCCCGATACCAAGCAGAAAGGGACGGGGCATCGACCCCGGGGGACACGCGGACATGACGGTTTCCATGGAAGATTTTCCGCCGGCCGAGCGCCAGGCTCCCCCGCCGAGCGCTGAGCGCCACGGGTCGGAAGGCCGCCGCCCGCAGCGCGGGCCGCGGCCCGACCGGCCGAAGCGCCGGGACGTCTCGGGCTGGGTGATCCTCGACAAGCATGTCGGCATGACCTCGACCCACGCGGTCGCGGTGGTGAAGCGCGCGTTCAACGCCAAGAAGGCCGGCCATGCCGGCACCCTCGACCCGCTGGCCTCCGGCATCCTGCCGATCGCTCTCGGCGAGGCCACCAAGACCGTCCCGTTCGTGATGGACGGCCGCAAGGCCTACCGGTTCACCGTCCAGTGGGGCGTCGAGACCGACACCGACGATGCCGAGGGGCGTTCGGTCGCGACGAGCGACGCCCGGCCGGACCGGGCGGCGGTCGAGGCGGCGCTGCCGGCCTTCGTGGGGGCGATCGAGCAGGTGCCGCCGCGCTACTCGGCCATCAAGATCCAGGGCGAGCGCGCCTACGACCTCGCCCGCGAGGGCGAGACCGTGGAACTGGTCGCCCGGCCCGTGCAGATCGACCGCCTCGCGGTCGTCGAGCACGACGGCGAGCGCACCGTGATCGAGGCGGAGTGCGGCAAGGGCACCTACGTGCGGGCGCTGGCCCGCGATCTCGGCCGGATGCTCGGGTGCTACGGCCACGTGGCCGCCCTGCGCCGCACCCGGGTCGGACCCTTCTCGGAGGCCGAGGCCTGCGCCGTCTCGGCCCTGACCGACGGCAGCCCCGAGGCGGCCCTCGCCTATCTGCGCCCGGTGGAGACGGCCCTCGACGCCATCCCGGAGGTCGCCGTGTCGCGCGATCTGGGCCTGCGCCTGATGCGGGGACAGCCCGTCATCCTGCGGGGCCGCGACGCCCCGGTGGACGGCAAGGCGTTCGCGACCTGCGCCGGCATCCTGGTCGCCGTGGGCGACGTCGAGCGCGGCGAGTTGATCCCGCACCGGGTGTTCCACCTCGGCGGCACGGCCCCCGGCCGCAGCGCCTGACCTTCCGGCTCCGCGCGGCCCGGTCGGGCGCGCGCGGGGCTCCGGCCGGTCCAGGCCGGGCTGAGACGTGAGCGCGCAGGCGGAACGAACCTGAGCCGTGACGCTTTGGCCCCGGCGAACGGTCCGGGATGCTGATGCGCGAACTCGACTACGACGTGGCGGTGATCGGTGCCGGGACTGCCGGGATCGCGGCCCACCGCGCCGCCACCGCGGCGGGGGCGCGGTCGGTGCTGATCGAGCGCGGGCCCGGCGGGACGACCTGCGCGCGGGTCGGCTGCATGCCCTCGAAGCTCCTGATCGCCGCGGCCGCGGCCGCGCACGCGGCGCGCAGCACCGACCTGTTCGGCATCCGGGTTCCCGAGGTCGCGGTGGACGGGCCCGCCGTGCTGCGGCGCCTCCGCGCGGAGCGCGACCGGTTCGTCGGCAGCGTGCTCGACGGCCTCGACGCTCTGCCCGGCGACGAGCGCCTCGGCGGCACGGCGCGGTTCGAGAGCGACCGCTCCCTGCTGATCGACGGCGCGACCCGGATCCGCTTCCGGGCCGCGGTCATCGCCACGGGCTCGAGCCCGATCCTCCCGGAGCCCCTGCGCGGCCTCGGCGCGGACGTCCTCACCACCGACACCCTTTTCGAGATCCCCGACCTCCCGGCTTCGCTGGCCGTCCTGGGGGCCGGTGCCGTCGGGATCGAGATCGCGCAGGCGATGGCGCGGCTCGGCGTCGCCGTCACGGTGATCGACGCGGGCGACACCGTCGCGGGCCTGACCGAGCCCGGTCTCGCCCGGCAGGCCGCCGCGATCTTCGGCGCGGACCTGGATCTCCACCTCGGCGCCGGGCTTCGGGAGGCCGTTCCGGACGGCGACGGCGTCCGCCTTCACTGGACCGATCGCCACGGCCGCGAACAGGTCACGCGGGCGGCGCGGGTGCTGGCCGCCACCGGCCGTTCCCCCAATCTGGGGGCCCTGTGCCTCGAAGCGACCGGTCTGTTCCTCGAGCCGGAGGGCCTGCCGGATTTCGACCGGCGCAGCCTCGTCTGCGCGGGGGCACCGATCCTGATCGCGGGCGACGCCGACGGCTGGCGGCCGGTTCTGCACGAGGCGAGCCGTCAGGGCGGCATCGCGGGGGCCAACGCGGCCGCCCTGGCCGCGGGCCGCCCGGTCGCGACGCCGGAGCCCTGGACGCGCCTCGCGATGGTCTTCACCCATCCCCAGGCGGCGGTGATCGGAGCGCCCTACGAGCCGGAGGACGATCGACGGATCGTCGGGGCCCTCGATTTCTCGGACCAGGGGCGCGCCCGCGTCGAGGGCCTGAACCGCGGCGGCATGCGGATCTGGGCCGACCGGTCCGGACGGCTGCTCGGGGGTGAGATGCTCGGGCCGGCCGTCGAGCACCTCGCGCACCTGCTGACCTACGCCGTTGCGGACCAGCAGACGGCCCAGGCCGTGCATGACCGACCGGTATATCATCCTACGGTTGAAGAAGGACTTATCAGTATTATGTCTAAGATCATACAGAGAAGCTGAGCCGTTGTTCTTGCCGACATCACAAGCATTGCGCTCGGCCATTCCGGTCGCCATACCCGTCTGAATGCGCCGGTCTCGTTCCTGATGCCGCCCAGCCAGGCCCCCGATACGGACGTCGATCTCGACGTCATGGCGCCGGACGCGCTCGACCGCCTGGACCAGGGCGTGATCGGGCTCGATGCGGCCGGCACCGTCGTGGCCTTCAGCGAGGGCGCGAGCGCGATCTCCGGGCTTTCGCGCGAGGCCGTCCTCGGGCGCGACTATTTCCGCGACGTGATGCCGGGCACGAACGTGCCGAGCTTCCGCGGGAGGTTCCTGGCGGGCGCGCGCCGCGGCGCCCTCGACGAGAGCTTCGACTACGTCTTCGGCCGGCTGCCGCAGCCGCTCCGGGCCCGGATTCACATGCGTCACGGCCAGATCGGCGGCACGCGCCCCGTGACGTGGCTGACCATCGACCCCGTCGAGAGCCTCGGGGCCGACCTGTCGCGCGAGGCCGTCCTGGCGGCGATCGGCCGGCGGGTCCGCGCCGAACCGGTGGATGCCAGCCTCTGCGAGCGCGAACCGATCCACATCCCGGGCTCGATCCAGCCCAACGCCGTGATGCTCGCGGCCGATGCCGGAACCCTCCTGGTCGCGGCCTACTCGGCCAATGTCGGCGAGATCATCGACCCGATCGAGCCGCCGCTGGCGGGCCGGCCCCTGGCGGACGTGCTGCCGGCGGCGTTCGTCGCGGCGATCCGGTCGCGGCTGGCGAGCGGAACCCTCGACGACGGTGCCTCCCTGCGCCGGACCCTGACCTTCCCGGATCGCGGCACCGCCTATCACGCCGTCGCCCACGCCCATGCCGGCCGCGTCATCGTCGAGCTGGAGCTGGAGCCGGATTCGGCCGAGGATTTCGCCACGGCGAGCCAGGTCGACACCGAGCTCGCCGTCGGGCGCCTGCGCGAGGCCGGGACGCTGATGGAGGCCGCCCGGATCGCGGCCCACGAGATCCGGGCCCTGACCGGCTTCGAGGCGGTCCTGGTCTACCGCTTCGACGCGGACTGGAACGGCGAGGCCGTGGCCGAGGACAAGGTGCCGGGCTGGTCGCGCAGCCTGCTGGGCCTGCGCTTCCCCGCCTCCGACATTCCCGCCCAGGCCCGGGCCCTCTACACCAAGGCCAAGAGCCGCTTCGTGATCGATCGCGACTGCGTCCCGGTCGGGCTGGTCTCGGCGCCCGGCGCGGGCAACGGCCCGATCGACCTGACTTTCGCCCAGCACCGCACGCTCTCGCCGATCCACCTGGAGTACCAGCGCAATCTCGGCGTGAACGGCTCCATGTCGATCTCGATCATGGTCGAGGGACGGCTCTGGGGCCTGATGATCGGCCACCACCGTCGCCCGCACTACGTCACGCCGGAGACGCGCGCGGCCGCCACGGTGCTCACCGACGCCTTCGCCATGCGCGTGCAGGAGATCGAGTCGCGCCGGCTCTGGGCCGAGCGGCAGGCGCATCTCGACGTCGAGGGGCGCCTCGTCCGCGGCCTGACGCGGTCCGACGACTTCGTGGCCGCCCTGACCGCCGGCACGACGACGCTGCTCGACCTGTTCAGCGCCACCGGCGCCGGCATCGTCTCGGGCGAGCGGGTCACGCTGATCGGCCGGACGCCACCGGCGGAGATGGTGCCGGCGATCGCGGCCTGGCTGCGGGCGCGCGTCCCGGCGGGCGAGGTCGTCTACAGCAGCGACAGCTTCAGCGCCGATTATCCGGAGGCCGGCCCGCATCGCGAGATCGCCAGCGGCCTGCTCGCGGCCTTCGTCGACGATTCGCGCGAGAACCTGCTGCTGTGGTTCCGGCCCGAGGTGCCCAGCACGGTCACCTGGGGCGGCGACCCGCGCAAGCCCGTGCTCGCCGGGAGCGGCCCCGTGGCCGTGCTGCCCCGCCGGTCCTTCGAGCGCTGGGTCGAGGAGCGTACCGGCTTCGCCGCGCCCTTCGCGGAATGGCAGGTCCAGCTCGCCGGCTCCCTGGCCGAGGCGGTCGAGGGCGTGGTGCTGCGCCAGCGGCGCAAGATCGACGAGCTCACCGGCCTGCTCGCCGAGAAGGAGCGCCTGCTCGAGCAGAAGGACCTGCTCACGCGCGAGATCGACCACCGGGTCAAGAACTCGCTGCAGATCGTCTCGGCCTTCCTGCAGATGCAGCGCCGCCAGATCGCCGACGGCGAGGCGCGGCAGGCTTTCGCCGACACCTCCGCGCGGGTGATGAGCGTCGCGCGGGTGCACGACAGCCTCTACCAGGCCGATCGCTTCGACGAGGTCGATCTCGGCCAGACCATCGAGAGCCTGTGCAACGACCTCGCGGGGCTCGCCGGCGACGGGCACGCGGTCGACATGTCGGCGGAGCCCGGCCTGATGGTGCCGTACCGCAAGGCGGTGGCGCTCTCGCTGATCGCCACGGAACTCGTCACCAACGCCTTCAAGTACGCGGCCAACCCGGCCGGCGTCGGCCGCGTCGAGGTCAGCGTGTCGGCCTCCGGCCCCGGCGAGGTCCAGCTGCGCGTCTGCGACGACGGGGCCGGCCTGCCCGACGACTGGGCGGACGCGAAGGCGCGGAGCAAGGGCTCCGGCCTGGGCATGAAGCTGATCCGCGCGATGCTCGATCAGATCAACGCCAAGCTCACCGTCGCCAACAATCCCGGCGCCTGCTTCACGATCACCGCGTGAGATCCCGCGACGGCCTGCACGCGCGGCTGCGCGCCGCGACCGACCCGGCCCACCGGGCGCTGGAGACGTCCCTCGACTGGCAGGCGCGGGTGGCGACGCTCGGCGGCTACCGGGATCTGCTGGGACGCCTCTACGGCTTCCACGCGGTCTGGGAAGCGGCCATCGGGTCGGGGCTCGCCGACGAGCCGTTCCTGGGGCCGCGCCGCCGCCTCGCGCTCCTCGCGGCCGACCTCGGCCATCTCGGCCTCCTGCCCGGCGCGGTCGCGGCGCTCCCGAGGCCGGCCGCTCCGGTTCTCCGCGGGCCGGCCGCCGCCACGGGCGCGCTCTACGTGCTGGAGGGATCGACCCTCGGCGGGCAGCTGATCGGCCGCCACATCGCCTCCCTGCACGGCTTCTCCGACGCGGGGCTCGCCTATTACCGGGCGCACGGGCCCGCCGCGGGGGCGATGTGGGCCGCCTTCCGCACGCGCCTGGACGCGTTCGGCGACGACCCGGCCGCGGAGGCCGCGCTCACCGGCGCGGCCGTGTCGACCTTC
This sequence comes from Methylobacterium sp. C33D, assembly GCF_053345825.1. Classification (NCBI taxonomy): domain Bacteria; kingdom Pseudomonadati; phylum Pseudomonadota; class Alphaproteobacteria; order Hyphomicrobiales; family Methylobacteriaceae; genus Methylobacterium; species Methylobacterium sp. C33D. Next base: position 220,796 of record NZ_JBKFAV010000004.1, on the reverse strand, counting down.
GCGGCGATGCGCGCGTGGCTCTGCCCGGTCCCGGAGCTGCCGGCCGCCGCCTGAGCCGCTCAGGGGCCCCAGACGCCGTCGCGCTCCGCCGTCGGATGATCGATCAGCCGCGGGACAGCGTGGCAATTGACGGAGTCGGCCGGGACGGTTGTCAATGCCGCCCGCCGTCCCGACCCCGAGGTTCGCCCCGCAATGCTCGCCTTCGCGCTCTCCGCCCTGCTCGCCGTGCTGGCGGGCGCCGGCCTCGTCCTGCAGCAGATCCTGAACGCGAATCTCCGCGCGGGCCTCGGCTCGGCGTCCTGGGCGGGCGTGTCCAGCTACGCGGTCGGGCTCGCCTGCATGGCGCTCCTGGCCGCCGCCCTGCGCGACCCGGTGCCGGCCGCCGGCGTGGCGGAGCGGATCCCGTGGTGGACCTGGAGCGGCGGGCTGTTCGGCGCGGTGTTCATCGGCCTCGCGATCCTGCTCGTCCCGAAGATCGGCGCCGCGACCTTCTTCGCGCTCTTGGTCACGGGCCAGATGCTCGCCTCGGTGCTGTTCGACCACGCCGGCCTGCTCGGCCTCGCGCAGCGGCCCGTCGACCTGCCGCGCCTGCTCGGGATCGCGCTCCTGATCGGCGGCGTCGTGCTGATCCGCCGCTAGAGCCGTGCCCAGACGCGCCCTCTCGCGCCGAACCGGTATCCACTTCGGCGGAGAGCGCTCCAGGGCCGGATCACGGCGTCTCGGCCAGCAGGCCCTCGACGAAGGGGGCGAGGCCGGTGCGGCGCGCCCGCCGGAGGCGCTCGGCCGCCAGGATCCCCTGGAGGGCCCGGAAGGCGTTCTGCAGGTCGTCGTTGACGATGACGTAGTCGTACTCGACCCAGCGCTGGATCTCCGTCCGGGCGTTGGCGAGGCGCTTCTCGATCGTCTCGGCGGAATCCTCCGCCCGGCGCTCCAGGCGCTGGCGCAGTTCGGCCATGCTGGGCGGCAGGATGAACACGGTCACCACGTCCTGGGCGAGCTTGGAGCGCACCTGCCGCGTGCCCTGGTAGTCGATGTCGAAGATCATGTCCCGGCCGGAACCCAGCACCTTCTCCACCGGCCGCCGGGGCGTACCGTAGAAGTTGCCATGGACTTCGGCCCATTCGAGCAGGTCGTCGCGCTCGCGCAGGTCGTCGAACGCCTCGCGATCGATGAAGTGGTAGTGCCGCCCGTCGATCTCGGACGGCCGCCGCCCCCGCGTGGTCACGGAGATCGACAGGTCGAGCGCCCAGCTCGGATCCTGCGCGATCGCCCGCGTCAGGGTGGTCTTCCCCGCGCCCGAGGGCGAGGAGAGGATCAGGATCAACCCGCGCCGCGCGATCGAGTCGGAGACGCTCCCGGCCGGCTCGGTCATGCGCGTGGCTCCCCGACGTTTCGCATCCGTATCCTCACGTCCTGATCCGGCATCATTCGATGTTCTGGACCTGCTCGCGGAACTGCTCGACCACGGCCTTCAGGTCGAGTCCGATCCGGGACAGGCTGATGTCGTTGGCCTTGGCGCACAGGGTGTTGGCCTCGCGGCCGAATTCCTGGGCCAGGAAGTCCAGGCGGCGGCCGATCGCGCCGCCGGCCGCCAGCAGCTCGCGGGCGCTCGCCACGTGGGCGCGGAGCCGGTCCAGCTCCTCGCGCACGTCCGCCTTGCCGGCGAGCAGCATGGCCTCCTGGTGCAGGCGGTCCGGATCGAGGCCGGTGCCGCCGAGCGCCGCGACGGCCGCCTCCAGGCGCGCCCGCACGGCCTCGGGCTGGCGGGCCGGGTTCGCCTCGGCGGCCTCGGTCAGCGCGGCGATCCGCTCGACCTGGGCGGTGACGACCTGTTCGAGCTGACGCCCCTCGGCGCGGCGGGCCTCGACGAGATCCGCGACCAGCCGGACGACGCCCGCGGCCAGGTCCCGGGCGAGGGAGTCGGTGTCCGCCGCCTCGTCCTCGACCTCGATCACGCCGCGCACGCCGAGCAGCCCGTCCATGGTGGCGGGGGAGACCCCCTCGGGGACCGGCACACGGGCCACAGCCTGGGCGAGGCTCGCCAGGAGGGTCTCGTTGATCCGCACCCGCGCCGTCGCCTCCGGCTTGGTGAGCGTCAGCGTCAGCTGGCACTGCCCGCGGCTCAGGGTCTTCTGCAGGGCGGCTCGGGCCGTCTCGCCGAAACCGTCATAGCCGGCCGGCACGCGGGTGCGCACGTCGAGGCCGCGCCCGTTGACGCTGCGGACCTCCCAGGCCCAGTGCACCGGTCCGGCACTGCCCGCCGTCCGGGCGAAACCGGTCATGCTCGCGATCTGGGCCACGCCGACCCCCGTCCCCGTGAAGATCGGGGCCTGTAGCACGGATCTCTCCGGTGGGAAGAGGCCGGTCGCCGTGGCCGCCGCGCCGCGGCCCGCTCGGGGCGCCCCGCGGGCCCACCGCACCGGCCGCGCGCGTCGTCCGGGCGCGATCGGTGCGATCACGTTTCCCCGCGGGTGTCGCGCGGCCGACGTTGCCTTTCGCCGTGAAGGTGTGCTCGAAATCTCGCTCGTCTGCACGTGAACTCGGATGGCGCATGCCGCGATCAGTCTTGGGGAGGGCCGCGCTCACGCCGTTCGGGATGTCCGCGCTGGGCGTCGGTATCTGGGAGGATGCGCCGCACACGGGCTACGTGCGCGGGGACGCGACGATGGCGCGGATCTTCGGCCTGACCGAGGCCGAGGCGGCGGACGGCGTCACCTGGGAACAGCTCTCCGCGCTCTTCCACCCGGAGGATCTCGCCCGGGACCAGATCGAGCGACGCCGCGTCCGCGAGGAGGGCGGGCTCTTCGCCTGGGAGCACCGCATCGTGCCCGCGCCGGGAATCGTGCGCTGGGTGCTGGCGCGCGGCCGGTTCGAGCGCCGCGCGGACGGGCACATCTACGGCCGCGGCATCGTGATCGACATCACGGACAGCCGGGCCGACGGCCCGTTCGAGCCGCCGGCCGGCTTTCTCGGGGCCCCCACCGAGCAGGGGACCGCCGTCGAGCGGATGGCCGATTGCGCGATGCGCCTGTGGGAGATGGTCGGCGATCTCGGGCCCGAGGAGGCGAAGCGAGTGCAGCCGCTGCTCGAGGCCCTGCTGTACGAGCTGGGACGGCAGATCGCCGCCACCCTGTCGGGCGCGCCGCCGGACATGCCGCGGCGCCCGCGGAACCCGCGGGCGCACTGAGCCGGGCCCGACGAGGCCGTCCGGCGCCGCTGCCTAGCGGCGGCCCCGCGGCGCCGGTGCCGGCTCGCTCAGGGTCGGGACGGTCTTGGGCGAGCCCAGGTCGTAGCTGCGATTCTTGAGCGGATCGAGGCGCGTGCCCTCGGAGGCGTCGAAGGCGCGCGTGCCCGGCGTGCCGGTATCCAGCGCGAAGGCCGCGTTGGTGTTGATCCCGTTGCCCGCGGGGGCGCCGCCCGGCGCGTAGGCCGAGGCGCGGCCGGGCGTGGCCGGATCCGGGCTCGGCTCGACCTTGTCGACGGCGTCCGGCGGCGCCTGCCGGCTCTTCTCCACCGCCCGCCAGCGGGCGACGTTGCGCTGGTGTGCCTCGAGGGAATCGGCGAAGGCGTGGCCGCCGGTGCCGTCCGCCACGAAGTACAGGTCCTTGGTCCGGGACGGGTTGGCCACCGCCTCCAGGGCGGCGCGGCCGGGATTGGCGATCGGTCCCGGCGGCAGACCCTCGATCACGTAGGTGTTGTAGGGCGTCGGCCGGTCGATCTCGGAGCGCAGGATGCCGCGGCCGAGGGTGCCGCGCCCGCCCACGAGCCCGTACACGATCGTGGGGTCGGATTGCAGCTTCATCCGCTTGTTGAGGCGGTTGATGAAGACGCCGGCCACCCGGGGCCGCTCGTCGGCGCGGCCGGTCTCCTTCTCGACGATGGAGGCGAGGGTGACCATCTCGGCCGGGGTCCGCACCGGCACGTCGGCGCTGCGCCGCAGCCAGATCTGGTTCAGGACCTCGCGCTGCTTGGCCTTCATCAGGTTGACGATCTGCTGCCGGGTGGCGCCGCGCTCGAACTTGTAGGTGTCCGGCAGGAGCGAGCCCTCCGGGGGAATCTCGTTGATCTCGCCGGTGAGCACGTCGTTGTCGTTGAGGCGGGTGACGATCTGCTCGGAGGTCAGGCCCTCGGGGAAGGTGATGGCGTGCTGGACCTGCCGGCCCGTGGCGATCGTGTCGAGCGTGTCGGAGATGCTCGCGTGGGCCTTGAAGACGTACTCGCCGGCCCGCAGCGCCGGCCGGCCGCCGAAGCGGGCGGCGAACTCGAACAGGCCGGTATGGTCGATCACGCCCTCGCGCTTGAGGGTCTCGGCGATCTCGGACGTTCCGCTGTGGGTCGGGATGACCACGACCTTGTCGGCCGCGAGCGGTCCCGGCTCGCGCACCTGCCGCTGGAACAGCGTGATCCCGATCATCGCCGCGATGGCGATGACGACCGCGAAGGTCAGGGCGCCGCTGATCAGGCCCACGAGGCCGCTGCGCTCGCGCTCGGGCTTCTCCGGCGGCGGGGGCGCGACCGTCGGCTTGATCGCCTCGCCGGGCGAGCGCGGCGACAGCCGCTGCGGCAGGGCGGGCTCGTCCGTCGGATCCTGCGCGGTGGTCTCGGGCGCGGGCGTCTTTGAGCGGCGGAAGAACATCGGGATCCTGTCTGGGCCCGCGCGACCCGTCACGCGTCGCGGGCCGGGATCGGCTGCCCGCAACCGGGTGCGCACGTGGAGGGCCGTAACCCTAGTCGGGTTTGTGGCGAAATTGCCGTTCCGCGGCGCGATAGGCGCCGGGCGGCGCGCTCAGCCCGGGGGCTGGCAGGTGGCGCAGTAGAAGGTCGAGCGGTTGGCCTGCACGATGCGGGTGACCGCGCCGGCGCATCCCGGCCGGGTGCAGGGCAGGCCGACCCGGTCGTAGACCCGGAACGCGTGCTGGAAGGCGCCCGCGCTGCCGTCCGTGTGGGCATAGTCGCGCAGGGTCGAGCCGCCGGCCTTCACGGCCTCCTCGAGGACCTGCACGATCGCCTTGGCCAGGGCGTTGGCCTTCTGCGTCGGGCGCCCGTCCGGTCGGGCGAGGCTCCCGGCCGGGGCCTCCGGATGCAGGCGCGCCCGGTGCAGCGCCTCGCACACGTAGATGTTGCCGAGGCCCGCGATCAGGCGCTGGTCGAGCAGGGCGGCCTTGAGCGGCGCGATCTTGTGGCGGAACAGCTGCGCGATCACCGCCCCGGTGAGCCCGTCGAGGGGCTCCACCCCCATCCGGGCGAAGTGGCGGCAGGCCGCGAGTTCCGCGCTCGGGACGAGATCCATGAAGCCGAAGCGGCGGGCGTCGTTGTAGGTCACCGTGGCGCCGGTGCTCATCGCCATGACCACGTGGTCGTGCTTGGGCGTGCCCTGGGCGCCCTCGAGGTAGAAATCCCCCGGCGACAGGTTGCTGCCGTCGGGCAGCGCCACGTCGAACCGGCCGCTCATGCCGAGATGCATCACCAGCGTCTCGCCGGAATCGAGCGCGGCGGTGAGGTACTTCGCCCGGCGCGCGAGGCCCGTGACGGTCCGTCCCTCGAGGCGGGCGGCGAAGCGTTCGGGGAACGGGAAGCGCAGGTTGGCCCGGCGCAGGGTGACGCGGCTGAAGCGCGCGCCGACCAGGGCGGGCGCCAGGCCCCGCCGCACGGTCTCGACCTCGGGAAGCTCCGGCATCTCTCTCGCGGCTTTTCCGTGCGCGGCGCTCCGTGCGCCGGCTCCGGATATCGGCGGGATCGGTCCGGGCCGCAACCGCGCGGAACCGGCGCGGTTTGCCGCGCGTCCCGCGCCGAAAGCCGCGCTACCGGCGGCGCAGGCGCACGTAGAGCGCGCCGCCGCCGCCGTGGTGGCGGGCGGCCTCCTCGAAGCCGAGGACGATCCCGTGCAGATCCGGCCCCCGCAGCCAGTGCGGCACGCTGCGGCGGAGCACGCCGCGCTCGGCGAAGGCCTCGCCGTAACCCGACCCGCCCTTGCCGGTGACGACCAGCACGTAGGCGTGCCCGGCGGCCCGCGAGCGGAGCAGGAAACCCGTCAGCGCCGCGTGCGCCTCCGCCTGCACCATCCCGTGCAGGTCGATCCGCGCGTCGATCGCCAGCCGGCCGCGTCGCAGGGCGACCTTGGCCGTGCGCTCGAGGCCCGTGCTCGGGGCGTGCCGCTGCGGCGGCGGCTGGTACGGCGCGGCGGTCGCCGGGCGGGGCGGCACCGGCGCCGTCTTGGGGGGATGCTTGGGCGGAGGCTTCGCCCGCGGCCTCTTGGCGGCCGGCGGCGCGCTGGGCTTCAGGATCGGCGCCGAGAGCGCCGGCATGGTCGCGGTCGGCGCCGCCGGCGGCGCGGCGGCCGCCGGCTTCGCGGGCGCCCGGTCCGGCAACGGCGTCACCAGCTTGGCGATCGCGTCCCAGAGTCGGGCCTCGCCCGCGGTCAGGCGGCGCCCCCGGCGCGGGGGTCTCACGGCGCGGCTCCCGGCACCGCGGCGCGGCGCGGCAGCAGGACCACGAAGCCGATCGCGTCGCGGAGGTTTCCGGCGGCCGCGCCGGCTTCCGGACCGGTGCCGACGAACAGGTCGCCGCGGGCCGGGCCGACGATCGCCGAGCCGGTATCGGCGGCGATGACGAGGCGCCCGGCCGCGTCCGGCGCGGCGGCCGGCGCCTCCGCGGGGAGCGGGCCCGCGAGCCAGAACGGCAGGCCGTAGCGCCAGAGGGTCGCGTCCACCGCCAGGCTGCGGCCCGGGCTGAGCGGGGCGTTCGCGGCGCCCGGCGGCCCGAGGGACGGGTCCTCGACCGGGGCGAGGCGGAAGAAGATGTAGGAGGCGTTGGCGCGGATCAGGCGCCTGGCGGTCTCGGGATGCGCGCGCAGCCAGCCGGTCCAGCGGGCGAGCGTCAGGCCCTCCAGGGGCAGGTGGCCCTCCTGGACGATCAGCTTGGCCACCGCCGTGTAGGGGCGGCCATTGCGGCCGTCGTAGAGCACCCGCACCGCGCGCCCGTCCGGCAGCCGGACGCGCCCGGAGCCCTGGACCTGGAGGACCAGCAGGTCGACCGGGTCGCGCAGCCACAGGATCGGCTTCGCGCGCGCGCCGAGGGCGCCGTCGTCGATCGCGGCGCGGTCGGGGTAGGGGGCGAACCCGTCCGCGGTGGCGCGGGCGGCGCGCAGGCCCGGATCGAGCCCCGGGCGGGTCTCGCCGGGGCCGAGGGAGATCAGGTCGTCCGGCCGGGCGAGCACCGGCGTCGGGAAATCCGGGCCCGGCTCGAGGGAACCGACGAGTTCCGGCTCGAAATAGCCGGTCAGGAAGCCGGGCCGATCGGCGCCGGGCCGCGCGACGCGGAACGCCGCGAACCGGTCGCGAAAGAAGGCGCCGGCGTCCGGTACGGGTCCGGCGGCCGCCGCGCAGGCCGCGGCGAGGGCGGCCGGATCCCCCGCGACGCCGTCGGGCTGGGGCAGGGCGGGCGGCGGGGCCGTGCAGACCCGGCGGAAGGCCTCGAGCGCCGCGTCCGCCCGCGCGCCGGGGAAGCCCGGCAGGTCGGCCGGGGCGACAGGGGTCAGGATCGCGTCGCCGACCGCCGCCGGCGCGGCGGACACGGCCTGGCTCAGGACCGAGGCGAGGAGGACGGCCGGGACTGCTCCGGACCGGGCGCGGGGGATCGGCACGGCGAGATCGTCACGGGACGCCGGTCACTGGCTCAGGCGCCGGCCTCGGTGGCCACGAGCTGCCAGTTCGGATCCCGCGAGCCGAGGGTGCGGGCGAACGTCCAGACATCCGGCACCTCGACCACCGTCTCGGCGCTGCCGTCCACCACCTTGCCCTCCGCGTTGCGGGTGGCGGTGATCAGGTTCGACAGGAAGCGCACGGTCACGTGCGCCACGCGGTTGCGCACCTCGACGGCGACGATCTCCGCCTTGTCGATCGACACGAAGGTGGTCTCGAGCGTCTGCCGGTTGCGCTCGCGCTCCGCGATCGCCCGCTCGAACGCCTCGCCGACCTCCTTCGAGAGCAGGCCGCGCAGGGTCTTCCGGTCACCCTTGGCGAAGGCGATCATGATGGCGTCGTAGGCGGACTTGGCGCCCTCGATGAAGGCGCGGGGATCGAAGCTGGGCTCGGCCTGGACGCAGGCCTCCAGCCCGCGGGCGACCTCGGACCCCGGCTCGGCGATACCCCGCCAGTCCCGCGGTGCGGCGGCCGGCGCCGGCGCGGCCTGGACCCGGTCGGCGCCGGGCAGACGCACCACGTTGTCTCCATCGGAGCGCGCCTGCGGCTCGGTGCGGCTGCGGTCGACCGGCTTGAACGGCGAGCGCTCCGCCCCGGTCTTCTGGCCGAGCACCGAGCGCAGACGCCAGATCACGAAGACGGCCAGCGCGAGGAAGATGATCGTCGTAACGTCGAAACTGTCCTGCATCACCGATCCGATGGTGGCCGCGGCGAGACCCTGTGCCCCCTGCTCAGGTCACGCGCGGTGCGGCGCCGGCTAAGCGCGCAGAGGTCTGGCCGACTCATATCCGACCAACGCGCCGGGAGCGAGCCGGTTGTGTCGGCCGGACGATCGAACCCACGCGTCAATCGCGTCAGCCGTCGATATGGGTCGCGCAGGCCGCCGGCGCCAGCGCCGGACCCGCTCGCTTGTCCAGGCTCGGCCCGCGTGTTAGCGGCCCTGCCGTTTGGGCAGTTCCGCGGCGTGATCCAGCCGCTCCCGCCGCGACAACAACCCGCGCCGGCCCTGCCGGTCGATCGAGAAGGATGATCCGCATGGCCGATTCCCCGGCAGCGAACGGCAACGGCGGCGGCATGCCGCAGGGCGATGTCCCGACCATCAATGCCCTGGCGCAGTACACGAAGGACCTGTCCTTCGAGAATCCGAACGCGCCGCGCTCGCTCCAGCCCAAGGAGGGCCAGGGGCCGCAGATCAACATCCAGGTGAACGTCAACGCGCAGCAGCTCTCCGAGACCGATTTCGAGGTCGAGCTGAAGCTCGAGGGCGACGCCAAGGTCCAGAACGAGGTGCTGTTCGCCTTCGAGGTCACCTATGCCGGTGTCTTCCGGCTCCTCAACATCCCGGCCGACCAGATCCACCCGGCGGTGATGATCGAGTGCCCGCGCCTGCTCTTCCCCTTCGCCCGCCAGATCGTGGCCGAGGCGGTGCGCAACGGCGGCTTCCCGCCCCTCTACATCGACCCGATCGATTTCGTCGGTCTCTACCGGCAGAAGATGATGGAGCAGCAGGGCGCCCAGGGCCCGCTCGCCTCGTAAGGGCAGGACGGGCCGGTGGCTGCTCTGCGGCCGCCGGGACCGCGACGGGCCGCCGCCGGCGCGCAGCACGACGACGGGGCACGGCAGGTCGGGCGGCCTGAACCGGCTGCCGACCCCCGCGGCGCCGGCCGGTGCCGTGCTCGGCGCCAGGGCCGCCACCCCCGCCGTCACGCCGCCGACGGAGACCTCGGTCCGGGGGCGCCCGACCGCGTCGGGAACCCGCATCGCCGTGCCCCGGATCGGGCCGGGGTCCGCGATCTCGCCCGGGCCCCCGGCCGCGCGCCGGCGGACGTCTCCCTCAATCGCGGCGAGGCCGATTCGGAGACGTGGTCGTCCGGGACGGGCCGAGGCAGCAGTGCGGGCGACCGTGAGACCGGCGCCGCGACGCCGCTGCGGGGGCCGTGCGGCGACGATGGCGACGATCCGGGCTTGACCGTACCGGGAGCGGAGTACAGGTCCGGAGCCCGAAACGGCTCCAGGATCGCATGGCTCCCACCGCAAACCTCGCCCTGATCAACCTGTTCATCGGTGACATCCAGGGCGGCCTCGGACCCTTCCTCGGGACCTGGCTGGCGCAATCGGCCTCGTGGAGCCCCGCGCGGGTCGGGTTCGTCATCACGCTGGTGGGGATCGGCACGCTGTTCCTGAGCGGTCCGTTCGGCGCCCTGGTGGACCGGTTCCCGCGCCCGCGCCTGCTGATCGCGATGGCCTGCGCGGCGATCCTGGCGGGCACGCTGCTGCTCCTGCCGGCCCGCAGCTTCCCGGCGGTGCTGTGCGCGCAGCTCCTCGCCGCGGCGGGCGGGACCCTGCTGCTCCCGGCCGTCGCGTCGCTGACCCTCGGGATCGTCGGGAAGGACCGGTTCCCCGCGCAGCAGGGGCGCAACCAGGCCTTCAACCACGTCGGCATCCTGATCGCGGCGGGCGCCATCAGCCTCGGCACCGGCTATTTCGGCCCCGCGATCGCGTTCTGGGTGCTGGGCGGCATGGCGCTCGCGGCGATCGTCGCCACGGTGACGACGCCGGCCGGCGCCTGGAACCGCCGCCGCGCCGTCGGCTGGAAGGAGGAGGACGCGGACGAGCCGGAGCGCAGCGGCATCCGCCAGGTTCTCGGGAATCGCCGCCTGCTGGTGCTGACCGTCGCGCTGACCCTGTTCAACCTGGGGAATGGCGGCATGCTCTCGCTGCTCGGCCAGAAACTGGTCGCGACCGCGGCCGACGCGACGACCTGGACGGCCCGCTACGTCATGGTGGCCCAGCTGGTGATGGTCCCGGTGGCGCTGTTCGCCGGATCGCTCGCCGACAGGCGCGGCCGCCGCCAGCTGCTCATGGTCGCCTTCGCGGTCCTGCCGGTGCGGGCGCTCCTGTCCGGCCTGATCGACGACCCGGTCTGGCTGATCGCCGCCGAGGTGCTGGACGGCGTCGCCTCCGGCATCGTCGGGGTGGCCGTGCCGGTCGTCGTCGCCGACCTGACCTGGGGATCGGGCCGCACGCAGACGGCCATCGGCAGCGTCAACGCCGTGCAGGGCGTCGGCGGGGCGCTGTCGGGGTGGTACGGCGGCCTGTCCTACGGGCTGTTCGGCTGGACCGGCGCCTTCCTGGCCCTCGGCGTGCCGGCGCTCGGCGCCCTCGCGCTGGTGATCTGGCTCGACGCCACGCCCGAGCCCGGCCGGCGTCGCCGACGGCGCGAGCGGCGCGACGCCGCCGCGCAGGGAGCCTGAACCGGTCGCGCCGCGCGCGCGGGAGCCGCCCGCACGACCTGCCGGAACGCGAGAGCCCGGCCTCGGAGGGCCGGGCTTCGGGTCGCGCGCGGGACGCGGCCGGGGCGGCTCAGCCGATATGCGGGCTGCCCGTCGCGGCGGGGAAGCGGTCGGCCAGGGCGCGGCGCAGCTTCTCCAGGGCCCGGTTCTCGATCTGGCGGACGCGTTCCTTGGAGATACCGAGCCGCTGGCCCAGGGCCTCCAGGGTCGCCTGATCCTCGGCGAGGCGGCGCTCGCGCAGGATGCGCAGCTCGCGCTCCGACAGCACCGTCAGGGCCTGCTGGAGCCAGCTGAGCCGGCGCTCGCCGTCGACCGTGGCGCTCACCGTCTCGTCGGGCAGGTCGGCGCCGTCGACGAGGAAGTCCATCCGCTCCGAGGAGGCGTCGCTGTCCTCGCCCACGGGGGCGTTGAGCGACATGTCGGGGCCCGACAGGCGCGCGTCCATCAGGGCGACGTCGTCCCGGGAGACGCCGATGGCGCTGGCGATGCGGCGGTGGATCTCGTCGCCGACATGCTCCTCGGTCGATTGCATCAGCCGGGCGCGCAGCCGGCGCAGGTTGAAGAACAGGGCCTTCTGCGCCGAGGAAGTCCCGCCGCGCACGATCGACCAGTTGCGCAGGATGTAGTCCTGGATCGAGGCGCGGATCCACCACGTCGCGTAGGTCGAGAAGCGGACGTCCCGCTCGGGCTCGAAGCGGGCCGCGGCCTCCATCAGGCCGACATGCCCTTCCTGGACGAGGTCGGCCATCGGCAGGCCGTAGTGACGAAAACGCCCCGCCAGGGCGATGACGAGGCGCATATGGGCCGAGATCAGACGGTGGAGGGCCCGCTCGTCGCGCTCGTCCTTCCAGCGGACGGCGAGGCCGCGCTCTTCTTCCCGGGCCAGGAAGGGTGCCTCCATGGCAGTCCTTATGAACTGCCGTCGAATTCCCGCGATCTCAGCCATCCGCCTGCCTCTTGTTGTCGAGTGCTGTTGCGGCGTCGAGCCGATAGCCCGACGCGCAGGCGTCACCGGGAGGCGACGCCAGGCAACCGACAACGGAAGGCCGAACGCGAAAGTTCCGCCCCGATGCCCCACAATGCGACAGCCGGGCGGCCACGAAATCGTGTTCCGTGCGATCAGATGGGATCCGGCCGCGCGTCGTCCAGCCCGGTCGTCGCGGAACGACCGCGTCCGGCCTGCCGGGGCACAAAAAACCCGGCCCTCAGGGCCGGGTTCGATGACGTTCGCGGTGGGAGGCGCCTCAGGCGGCCTCCTCCTGAATGTCGTCGCCCTCGCTGTCCCCGTCGGCCTCGGCCTCGGGCTCCGCCTCGCTCTTCGCCCGGCGGGGTGACTTGGCGAGGCTCTGCTCGATCAGCTTCAGCGCCTCGGTCTCGGTGATGCGGTTCACCGACGAGATCTCGCGCACGATCCGGTCCAGGGCGGCCTCGTAGAGCTGACGCTCGGAGTAGGACTGCTCCGGCTGGGCCTCGGACCGGAAGAGATCGCGCACGACCTCGGTGACGGCGAGCAGGTCACCCGAGTTGATCTTGGCCTCGTACTCCTGGGCGCGGCGCGACCACATGGTGCGCTTGATCCGGGCGCGGCCGGTCAGCAGGTCGAGGGCCTTCTTCACCAGTTCCGGCTCGGCGAGCTTGCGCATGCCGACGCTGTTGGCCTTCGCGGTGGGGACGCGCAGGACCATCTTGTCCTTCTCGAACGATACGACGAACAGCTCAAGCTTGTAGCCGGCGATCTCCTGCTCCTCGATCGCGGTGATGCGACCGACGCCGTGGGCCGGATACACGACAGCCTCGCCGGTCTTGAAGCCCTGCCGGCCTGCGGTCGTCGTCTTCTTGACTGTGGTCATGCGAGAAGGGCCTCCACTGGCGCGCAGCGTTCGGCGCCGCGCGAAACCGTGTTCTTCCGGGCGGGACACCCGGTCTGCCTCGCCGCTCCCGGACCCGACGCCGAGCGCGCGAGTCCGGACGTTCCCCGGCGCGACCGTGCAGGCGTCTGGCCCGTCCGCCGAAGTCACCTTCGGCGGTCGAGCGCGTACTACCCCTAACCCACGAAATTCGAAGGCGTTTCAGATGAAGGGAGCACGTCTGGCGCGAGCGACGGCAGGCGGATTGTCTACCACAATCCGGCGCGCAGATCAAAGCATCCCTGAAGACGCACGCGCGGACCAAGCGCGGCGCCAAAGAGTTTTACACTGGTGCGGCGGGACAGGAATGACCTGGCCGCGTATCAGGGCTTCGTATGACGCGGCCCCGTCGCGCGGTTCAGCGGCGGGACGGGCTCGGCAGATCTTCCCGCACTCTGGGAAGCAAACCGCGGGCCGGCGTCAGAACCTGCGGGGACCGCCCGGGGTCAGTCGCCCGAACCGGGGTTGGGCGAGAAATGCGCCTCGAGCTTCCCGGTCTTGCCGTCCCACTCCTTGGCGTCGGCCGGGGCTTCCTTCTTCTGCGTGATGTTCGGCCAGCTCTTGGCGTAGTCGGCGTTCAGCTTCAGCCACGTGTCGAGGTTCGATTCGGTATCGGGCTTGATGGCCTCGGCCGGGCATTCCGGCTCGCAGACGCCGCAATCGATGCACTCGTCCGGATGAATGACGAGCATGTTCTCGCCTTCGTAGAAGCAGTCCACCGGACAGACCTCGACGCAGTCCGTGTACTTGCACTTGATGCAATTGTCGGTGACGACGTAGGTCATCGGATGTCTTCGTCCTAAAACTCGACTTGGCCCGGGCGGAGCCTGGAGACGGCCCGCGCGCCCGGAGGGTGCTGCGAGGGGAACGCCGGTGAGACCCGGCACGGAGCCGGACCTCGGAGGCCCACGGCTCTAGACGCTGCCTCCCGGACTGACAAGCGCGCGGGCGCCGCATGGGTTCGCGTCGGGTCGCGCGCGCGGCCGCTGTGGCGCGGCCTCATCACTCCGAGGGCCCGTCCGAGCCGACCTCGAACGACAGGGCGCCGCCCGACAGGTCGTCGTAGAGCAGCCGCGCCTCCGGCGCCGGGCCGCGGCGCAGGCCGAGACCGAGCACCCGCACCGCCAGCGTCGCGTGCGGCGCCGCCACCGTCACCACGTCGCCGATGCCGACCGCCTTCGCGGGGTTCTCGGCCCGGCTGCCGTTCACCCGCACGAAGCCGTCGGAGGCCAGCCGCGCCGCGAGCGACCGGGTCCGCGCGAAGCGCGCGAACCACAGCCACTTGTCGAGGCGCTGCCGATCCTCGCGCATCCGCCGCGGGTCAGCGCTTCCCGCCGTCGCCGGCCTCGAGCTGCGCCTTCAGGGCCGCGAGCTTGGCGAAGGGCGAGTCCGGGTCGGGCGCCCGCTCGCGCCGCGGCGGCCGCTGGTCGGGACGCGGGCCGGAATGGCGCTGCTCCGCGCTGCGCTGGTCGTCGCGGCGCTCCGGCCGGCCGGCCTCGAAGCGGTCGCGACGCGGGCCGCGGTCTCGGCCGGGCCGCGGGCCGCCGCCGTCACCCTCGGCCCGGCGCTGATCGGGCCGGCCCCCCTCGGGACGTCCATGTCCCGGGTGCTGGCCCTGCTGGCCGCCGTCGCGACCCCGGCCGGCCCCGCGGGGTCGGTTCTGCGGGCGCTGGTGGGCCGGACGCTGGTGGCGCTGCAGGCGCCAGACCTCGATCTGCGGGATCTCGGCGGCCGCTTCGCCCTCGGCACCGGCGGTCTCCGCCGACACGTCCGCGGCGGGTTCGGGGTCGGCGTCGGCGGTGGGCGCGGCCTCCTCGGCGGCCGTGTGCTCGGCGGCCGCTGGCTCGGCGGCGGGCTCGGCACCCGCGGCCGCCGCGACCGGCTGCTCCGCCTCGGGGTGGGGGGGCTCGGTCGCGGGTTCGTCGGCTGCCGCGTCGACGGGCGCGCTGGCCGCGTCGTCCGGAATCTCGCCCTCGGCGGGCGCCGCCTCGGCATCGGCAGCCGGTGACTCCTCCGCTGCGGGAGCGTGGTCGGCGGCGGCCTCGGCGCCCTCGGCGGCCAGGGCTTCGTCGCCGGTCGGCTCGGCGGCGTCCGCCTGCGCGGCGACGGCCTCGTCGGAGGACGCCTCGGCGGCGGCGGCCGGCGCGGCCGGTGCCGTGGCGGCGGCCGGGACGAGCGGCACCGTGATGGCCGGGCCGGGACGCGCCTCGGCCGTGTAGCCGAGCGATTTCAGGATCGAGGCGAAATCCTCGCCCGAGCAGCCGACCAGCGAGGTCATGCCGACGGTGGCCACGAACCCGTCGCCGTCGGCGGTGCCGTCCGGCGGGGCGCCCGGGGTGGTTCCGGGCCGGTAGGCGATGGCCGGGCGGATCAGGTCGGCGAGGCGCTCCAGGATGTCGACGCGCACCGCGCGCTCGCCGCTGACCCGGAAGCCGGCGGCGCGGTAGAGCCCCTTGGCGATCTCGCGGTCGACCTTGATCGAGGTGCGGCCCGAGCCGGCGAGATGCGCGATCTCGTCGAGGCCGCGCTGGTCGAGGCCGCCGTTGCGCAGGGCCCAGAGCTGGGCCGCGAGCGTGCGCGGCGCCGGCTTCAGAAGGGCCGGCAGGAAGATGTGGTAGGCGCCGAACCGGACGCCGTGGCGGCGCAGGGCCCCGCGGCCGTCCTGGTCCAGGCTGCGCATCTCGTGCGCCACCTTCGAGCGCTCCAGCACGCCGAGCGCCTCGACCACTTGGTAGCCGATCCCCTTGGCGAGGCCGGTGAGATCGGCCGCGGTCTCGATCTCCATGAGCGGCCCGAGCAGCCGCACGATGTAGGCCTTCAGCCACGCGTCGAGGCGGGCCTCGACCTTCTCGCGATGCGCGCCGGTCAGGCTGTCGTCCGCCAGCAGACGGATCTGCGGGGCGAACAGCTTCTCGCCGGGGGTGAGCTTGGCGACGGGCGCGCCGGTCCAGCGGATCGTGCCGTCGTGCGAGAGCACGAGGGTGGAATCGGCGGTCGCGGCGAATCGCTCGGCCCGCGCCTCGATCTCGCCCCCGAGCGCCTTCTCGGCGGCGCTCCTCAGGGTCTTGGCCTCGTGCCCCTCGGCGCTGGCATCGGGAACGAACAGGAATCCGTGAAGGTGGCCGACATGCTGACCCTCGACGGTGACGTCACCGTCGGCGGTGATCTGGGCTTCGAGCATCGTGTTCTCTCTCAGGCGCCGCATCAGGACGCTTGTGCGCCGGTCGACGAAGCGGCTCGCGAGGCGTTCGTGCAGGGCGTCGGACAGCCTGTCCTCTACCCGACGCGTCTCGCCCTGCCAATGTTCTGGGTCGCGCAGCCAGTCGGGACGGTTCGCCACGAACGTCCAGGTGCGGCCCTGCGCGATCCGACGGGACAGCGTGTCGATGTCGCCGTCGGTCCGGTCGATCATCGCGACCTGCTCGGCGAACCACGTGTCGGGGATGCGGCCCGCCATGCCCTTCATGAGGAAGCGGTAGAGCTGCGCCACCAGATCGGCGTGCACCTGCGGGTGGACCTTGCGGTAATCCGGCACGCCGCAGACGTCCCACAGGCGGCGCACCGCGGCGGCGCTCCGCGCCATGTCGCGGATGTCGTCCTCCTTCATGAGGATCTCGAGGGCCTGCTGGTCCTCGCCCATGGGGGCGCGGGTCAGGCCCGATTCGCGCGGGTGCTCGTCGAGGCTCGCCTGCAGGCCCTCCAGGCTCCCGAAACTGAGATCCGGGTTGCGCCACTGCAGGATGCGCAGGGGATCGAAATCGTGGCTCTCCAGCCGCTCCACCAGCTCGGCCTCGAAGGGCGGGCAGCGGCCGGTGGAGCCGAAGGTGCCGTCCGCGAGGTGGCGGCCGGCCCGGCCGGCGATCTGGCCCATCTCGGCCGGGGTGAGCTTGCGGAAGCGGGTGCCGTCGTACTTCCAGTTGGCCGCGAAGGCGACGTGATCGACGTCGAGGTTGAGGCCCATCCCGACCGCGTCGGTGGCCACGAGGTAGTCGACGTCCCCCGCCTGGTACATCTCGACCTGGGCGTTGCGGGTCCGCGGCGAGAGCGCGCCCAGCACCACCGCGGCGCCCCCGCGCTGGCGCCGGATCAGCTCGGCGATCGCGTAGACCTCCTCGGCCGAGAACGCTACGATCGCGGTGCGCCGGGGCAGGCGCGACAGGCGCTTCTCCCCCGCGAAGGTGAGCTGCGACAGGCGCGGCCGCGTGGTGGTGTGTACGTTGGGGATCAGGCTCTGGACCAGCGGCAGCATGGTCGAGGAGCCGATCAGGAGCGTCTCCTCGCGGCCGCGGACGTAGAGCAGGCGGTCGGTGAAGACGTGGCCGCGGTCCATGTCGGCGGCGAGCTGGATCTCGTCGATGGCGACGTACGCCACGTCGAGGTCCCGGGGCATCGCCTCGATGGTGCAGATCCAGTAGCGCGGACGGTCCGGCTTGATCTTCTCCTCGCCCGTGACGAGGGCGACCTTCTCGGGGCCCACCTTCGCGACGACGCGCAGGTAGACCTCCCGGGCGAGCAGCCGCAGGGGCAGCCCGATCATGCCGGTCGGGTGGGCGAGCATCCGCTCGATGGCGAGATGCGTCTTGCCGGTGTTGGTCGGCCCGAGGACCGCGGTGACGCCGCGGGCGCGGGCCTCGCGGGACAGCGAGCGGCTGGGCGTGGGGCGGAGCAGCGCGTCGATGGTCGGCGGTTCCTTCGAGCGGGAAGGCCGTCGCGGCGCCGTCGCGGCGCGGGCGGGGAGGCGGGTTCGACCGGCCGGCCGCGTCGGGGACGCTAGGGCCGGTACGGTCCTCCCCCATATGGGATGCCGCCGCCGCCAGGTCCAATCTGCGGCGTGATCATCGGGTAGATGTCGATCTGCGTCGTCGGCGTGCCCGGCTGGGGCGCCAGGTCGGCGCAGAGCGTGTCGGGGGTCGCGACGAGGGGGCCGCGACGGGGCGGCTTGTTCTCGACGACTTCGGCCGACGAGAAGGCGTCACCGCCGCAGCCCGGATCGGCGGGTCCGGCGCTCAGGGATTGTGCCGCGGCCGGACCTGCGAGCGCGGTCAGGACGAGGGCGATTCGGAGGGCAGGCCAGCACATCCGCCCATTATCGCCGGGAACGTGAAGATTCCCTCCACCCGCGCGACGATGCGTTCGAGCACGCGTGCGGCCGCGGGGCGCCGGTTTGCGCCGCGGGCGTTCCCGTCGTCACGGCCGGCGGGCGCAGGGTGATGTCGGGCCCCGCGCGTCCCCGGGGTCATTCCGCGCCGCCGCGGGAGCGGGCCGCGTCGAATCCGGCCGCGGCCGATGCGCCGATCAGTCGGCGCCCTCGACGAGCACCACCTCGCCGATGCCCGCGGGCCGGCGCTTGGCCACGGCGGCCTGGTACTCGGGCGAGAAGTAGTAGGCGCGCGCCGCCTCGTAGGACTCGAATTCGAGCACGACGTTGCGCGGACGGCCCTCGCCCTCCAGCGCCTCGCAGCGGCCGCCGCGCACCAGCGGCTTGCAGCCGTACTTGCGCATCGCCTCGGAGGCCATGGCGGCGTAGTCCCTGTAGGTGTCCGGGTCGGTGACCGTCATCCGGACGATGATGTAGCCCTTGGGCACTGCTGACCTCCCCGCGCGGCTGCCGCGCCGCGCCGAGGTGCCGGGAAACCGGCCGCCGGTCAAACGCCCCCCTCGCCGCCGCTACTGCGCGGCCAGGCTCGCCTGCGCGACGCTGTTGCCGGCCGTGCCGGTGCCAGCCGTGCCGGCGGTCGCCGACGTGCCGCTCTGGCTCCAGCGCGTGGCCTCGATGATGTTGGTGCCGATCGTGGTGAGCACCGAGATGCGCAGCGGGATCAGGACGCGCGTCCCCTCGACGGGGGCGAGCCAGACCGACATCTCGCGGTTCTCCTCCATGAACTTCACCCCCGGCCGGTCCGGGCGGTGGCCGGCCACAGCCTGATAGCGGGCGTTGCACACGAGGACTTGCCCCGCATAGCCGGGCTTCTGCACCGGGCGGGTCTCGGCGTAGCTCAGCACCACGTTGAAGCGGGTGGCGCCGTCGAAGACCGGAAGGGTCCGGTTGCAGTTCTCCGGGTCGAGGGGCTCGCCGCGCCCCTGGGTCGGCATCAGCAGCGCGCTCACCGGGTCGATGATGCCGCGCTTGTTCGCCGGCGTGACCGGCACGCGGTCCTGCATGTCGACGAGCGGCGGCGTGATCTCGGCCTGGACGACGTTGCCGCGCGCCAGGGCCATGCGCACCGCGATGCCGGAGGTCGCCGTCTGGGTCGCGATGGCGAAGGCGCCGGGCTGCGGCGCGGCCGAGAAGCTTCCGGAGGCCCGGGCGGAGCCCTTGCCGCCGGTGATCGCCCCGACGAGGCCGGTGAGCACGGCCGACACGTCCATCATGTAGCGGTCGCGGTCGAAGGAGCCGGCGAGGCGGGCCGTGCCGATCGGGAGGCCGGCGAGGTTGATCCCGTAATCGACCGCCACGGTCGCGGCGGCGGGCGCGGCCCGCTTGGTCCGCGACGCCCGCGCGCCGGCATCGGTCGGAACCGCGAGGGTCGCGACCGCCAGGAGGCTGCCCGCGAGGCTGCCCGCGAGGCGGCCGACAGCGTGCGTCTTCGACGGCTTGATCATTCGACGGATTGGCGTGGCGCTCATGATCCGGATCGCATCCCAGGGCGGGCGGGCCAAGACACTCGCTCGAACGCACCCTCTCGAACACACCCGCTCGCCGGCGTCCTCTGCGACGCACGGAGCGGGCGAGGCGCCTTCCTGCAGGTGGAAGAAGGCTATATCCCGGCATCGTGGTTAACAGATCGTTGGGCGTCCGGCGCGACGCCGGCCTCCCTCTGCACCTTGACGCACCGCGCCTTCGTCGCCTATAGGCTCGCGCCTTCAACAGGACTCCGCCGGACCTGGAACACGCAATGGGCGCCGCCCGCTGCGACGATGATCGCGCCGGCCGCGATCGGGTCTTCACCGGGCGGAACGAGACGGGATCGTTTTTTATCATGGCGCGCCGCTGCGAACTCACCGGCAAGGCCGTTCAGGTCGGCCACCTCGTGAGCCACTCGAACCGCAAGACCAAGTGCCGGTTCCTGCCGAACCTGTGCAACGTCACCCTCCAGTCCGACGCGCTGGGCAAGCGCGTCCGCCTGCGGGTCACCGCGCACGCCCTGCGCTCGGTGGAGCACCGCGGCGGCCTCGACGCCTTCCTGATCAAGGCCGGCGAGGGCGACCTGTCGCAGACCGCGCGTCTCCTGAAGCGCGAGATCCACAAGAAGCTCGCCGAGACCCCGGCCGCCGCGGCCTGATTCGTCGGGCTTCCAGCCATCCTTCATCGGACGGTTCCAACCGCCGTGGCCCCCGGGGCCGCGGCGGTTTCCGCTTGCGCGCGACAGGCGGACTGATCCGGACAGTCCCGTGCAGGCCGTTTCCGGTCGATGCTTCCGACGCCGCCGTCCTCGCTCGCGATGACGGCAGGGACGCGTCAGTCGCAGCGCTCTGTCACCTCAGGATGAGGTCCCGGACCGGACGGCCCGGGAGCCGGAGCAGCGGCTCGGTCCGAACCGGCGATCAGCGCCGGCCGCCTGCCGCGCGCAGCATGCGGCCCGCCGGCGCCGCGCCGTCCTCCTCGAACAGCTCGGCCAGCTTCTCGGTCATCGCCCCGCCGAGCTCCTCGGCATCGATGATCGTCACGGCGCGCCGGTAGTACCGGGTCACGTCGTGGCCGATGCCGATGGCCAGCAGCTCCACCGGCGAGCGCGTCTCGATCTCCTCGATCATCCAGCGCAGGTGCCGCTCGAGGTAGTTGCCGGCATTCACCGACAGGGTCGAATCGTCCACCGGCGCGCCGTCCGAGATCACCATCAGGATCTTGCGCTGCTCCGGCCGGCCGAGCAGGCGCTTGTGCGCCCAGTCGAGGGCCTCGCCGTCGATGTTCTCCTTGAGCAGACCCTCGCGCATCATCAGCCCGAGGTTCTTCCGCGCGCGCCGCCAGGGTGCGTCCGCCGCCTTGTAGACGATGTGGCGCAGGTCGTTCAGGCGGCCGGGGTTCGGCGGCTTGCCGGCGGCGAGCCAGGCCTCGCGGCTCTGGCCGCCCTTCCAGGCGCGAGTGGTGAAGCCCAGGATCTCCACCTTCACGCCGCAGCGCTCCAGCGTCCGCGCCAGGATGTCGGCGCAGGTCGCCGCGACGGTGATCGGCCGGCCGCGCATCGAGCCCGAATTGTCGAGCAGCAGCGTGACCACCGTGTCGCGGAAGTTCGTGTCCTTCTCCTGCTTGAAGGAGAGGGGCTGGTAGGGGTCGATGACGACGCGGACCAGCCGCGCCGGATCGAGCTGACCCTCCTCCAGGTCGAAGTCCCAGGCGCGGTTCTGCTGGGCGAGGAGGCGGCGCTGGAGCCGGTTGGCGAGGCGGCCGACCACGCCCTGCAGGTGCGAGAGCTGCTTGTCGAGGTAGGAGCGCAGGCGCGACAGCTCGTCGGCGTCGCACAGCTCCTCGGCGTGGATGACCTCGTCGAACCGGGGGTTGAACACCCGGTACTCGGGCCCGCGCGCCTCGTTGCCCTGCCGCTGCGGCGGGCGCGACGCCTCCGAGGCTTCCTCCGACTCCGCGTCCTCGGCCTCCTCGGGCAGTTCGCCCGACGGCGCGTCCGCGGATTCCTGGGCGCCCTCCTCGATCTCTTCGGAGGCCTCCTCGGAGGTCTCGATCTCGGCGCGCTCGCCCTGGCTCTTCTCCTCCGAATCGCCCTCGCTGGGGTTCTGCTCGTCGTCCTGGGCGTCGTTCTCGTCGTCGTTCTCGTCGTCCTCCGCGTCGAACGGCGTCTCGTCCGACATGTCGAGGGAGGTCAGGAGGTCGCGCACCGAGCGGGCGAACTTGCGCTGGTCCTCGATCGAGCCGAGCAGCCCGTCGAGGTTCGGGCCGGCCTTGGCCTCGATATGCTCGCGCCACAGCTCGACGATCTTGGTGGCGGCCTCGGGCGGCTTCTGGCCGGTCAGGCGCTCGCGCACCATCAGGGCGACGGCGTCCTCCATCGGGGCGTCGGCCCGGTCGGTGATGGTCTCGTACTTGCCGCCGCGGTGGTAGCGGTCCTCCAGCATCGCCGAGATGTTGCTGGCGACGCCCGCCATCCGGCGCGAGCCGATCGCCTCCACGCGCGCCTGCTCGACCGCGTCGTAGACCGCGCGGGCGGCGCTGTTCTCGGGCGCGAGGCGGCGGTGGACGGCCACGTCGTGGCAGCCGAGGCGGAGGGCCATGGCGTCGGCATTGCCGCGCAGCACCGCGACATCCTGGGCCGAGAGCTTGCGCGGCGGCTCGGGGAGGCGGGCCTTGTCGCCGGTCAGCGCCGGCCGGTCGGTGGCGTAGGTGACCTCGACCTCGGAGCGCCGGGCGATGGCGCGCAGGCACCCGGCCACCGAGCGCTTCAGGGGCTCGGCCACGGGTTCGCGGCGCTCGCCGGGCTTGCGGTTGGAGATGGACATGCGGGGCTACCGGTCGTCGTCGAACGCGAAGGGGCGGTTCAGGATCTCGTCCCAGCTGTAGGGACAATCCGCGGGCAGGGATTTGAGCGCGCGTTTCATCTCGCGGGCTGCCCCGAGGCGACCAAGCCGGAACGCATCGTGCCGGATCTCGTCGAGGCTCGACTTCAAGCCGGGGCTCTTCCGCATCTGGATGAGGGCGCGCTCCCGATGCTCGGCGATGCTGAGTGCCCAGCTGCGGCTTCGCCGCGCCGGTTGATAGTCCCACTTCAGCATGTGTAGAAGGATGATCTCGACTGCGCTCTGAAGCCGGTAATACTCGCTCAGGCCCACGTCGCTCAGCTCCTCGGCGATATTCTCGAGGTCGAGCGCGTCCACACGGCCGGCGCGGAGCAGCGCCACCTGCTCCTGAACCCAGGTGTAGAGATCGTCCGCGTAGCGCGTCCGCACCCGGGCGTGCGCAGTCGCCGGAGCGTCCTCGCGCGTCGGGGCCGGATGCGCCATCGCGTCCTCCATGCGGGTCAGCTCAGCGCGACGTTCACCGCGCTCTCGGGCAGCTCCTTGCCGAAGGCGCGCTGGTAGAACTCGGCCACCAGCGTCCGCTCCAGCTCGTCGCACTTGTTCAGGAAGGTCACCCGGAAGGCGAAGCCGATATCCTTGAAGATGTCGGCGTTCTCGGCCCAGGTGATCACCGTGCGCGGGCTCATGACGGTGGAGAGGTCGCCGTTCATGAAGGCGTTGCGGGTCAGGTCCGCGACGCGCACCATCCGGTTGACGATGTCGCGGCCCTGGTCGCCCCGGTAATGGGTCGCCTTCGAGAGCACGATGTCGACCTCGCGGTCGTGCGGCAGGTAGTTCAGCGTCGTGACGATCGACCAGCGGTCCATCTGGCCCTGATTGATCTGCTGGGTGCCGTGATAGAGGCCCGACGTGTCGCCGAGGCCGACCGTGTTGGCGGTGGCGAACAGCCGGAAGGCCGGGTGCGGGCGGATCACGCGCTTCTGGTCGAGGAGCGTCAGCCGGCCCGAGAGCTCCAGCACGCGCTGGATCACGAACATCACGTCCGGGCGGCCGGCATCGTACTCGTCGAACACGAGGGCGACGTTGTTCTGCAGCGCCCAGGGCAGGATGCCGTCCTGGAAGGCCGTGACCTGCTTGCCGTCCTGCAGGACGATGGCGTCCTTGCCGACGAGGTCGATGCGCGAGACGTGGCTGTCGAGGTTGATCCGGATGCAGGGCCAGTTCAGCCGGGCGGCGACCTGCTCGATATGGGTCGACTTGCCGGTGCCGTGATAGCCGGTGACCATCACGCGCCGGTTGCGGGCGAAGCCGGCCAGGATCGCGAGGGTCGTCTCCCGGTCGAAGATGTAGTCCGGGTCGACATCCGGCACGTGCTCCTCGGGCTCGGCGAAGGCCGGCACCTTCAGGTCGAGGTCGATGCCGAAGACATCGCGGACGGAGACGGTGCGGTCGGGCAGCGCGGCGGGCGTAGCGTCAGAGAGCATTCGGAACCTCGTGAGGCGCGGGCGCTCCACTCCCAAACAGTGAAGCATCCGCGCGGAAGGACGTCGAGCCGGGCCTCCGCGGCGGGGCGGAGCCATCCTTAGACGGCTGCGCGCTCGCGCGCCACCGACCGGCATGGATCCCATATAGGGCCGCCCCGCGCGGTTTGCCCTATCCTGGGTGCGAACCGGCGTGCATCGTTCGTGCCGCTCAGCAGAGATTGGCCGCGCGGAGCACGTCGTGGGCGCGGATGATGTCGCGCAGCCGCTCCTCGAACGACCGGTCGCCGCCGTTGGCGTCGGGGTGGAAGCGCTTCACCAGCACCTTGTACTGCGCCTTGATGGCGGCCGAGTCCGCCCCCTCCTCGAGGCCCATCACGTCGAGGGCCCGGCGCACCGTCGCCGAGTGCTTTGGCTTGCGCGGCTCCTCGGGCTGGCGGGCGCGCCGGCGCGCGTCGCCGACGCCCTCGCCGCGCAGGATCCCGAGCGGGTCGACATAGGCCCAGTCGCGCGCCGGCTCGTCCGCCGGCTTGGCCTGTCCGGTCCGGTTCACGCCCATCGCCCAGGTCGGGCGATGACCGATGATCGCGTCCTTCTGGTAGGCCTGCACGGCGGCGTCGTTCATGCCGTCGAAGTAGTTGTAGGTCGCGTTGTAGGCGCGGACATGGTCGATGCAGAAGCGCCAGTACTGGCCCTCCGCCTTCCGCCCCTTCGGCGCCCGGTACAGGCCCGGATGCGTGCAGCCCGGACTCTCGCAGCCGGCTTCCGCGGCGGGCTTCGGCTCGTCGCAGGACGGTTTGATCCGGATGCTGTCGAACAGGCGCGAGTTGAGATCCATGACGGGCCGATTATGAGGGGGCGGACCTGAGACACAAGGGCACCGGGCCTGATGACGCATGCGCGGGATCGGGCTTGACGGCACCTACGGACACGACGCGAGGGCACGATGGTGGACGGTGTGGGCGCGGGCGGCACCCTGCGGGACTGGATGGAGGCGCGGCTGCGGGAGCAGCTCGCGCCGGCGCGGCTCGACGTGATCGACGAGTCGCATCTGCATGCCGGCCACGCCGGAGCGCGGCCGGGGGGCGAGACCCACTACCGACTCGACATCGTCGCGTCGGCCTTCGAGGGCAAGAGCCGCGTGGAGCGGCACCGGTTGGTGAACGCGCTGCTCGACGACGCGTTCAAGCGGGGGCTGCACGCCCTGGCGCTCCGCGCCCGCACGCCGGCCGAGGCAGCCTGAACCGGGGCGCCCGGAACGGGGGCGTATTTCTCCGACGGGGCGCGGTGAGCGGGACGGGAGGCACGGGACAGATATGGTGACGGGGCCGCCGATCCGCATCCGCCCGCTCGTCGGCGCCGTGCCCGCGGCGGGGGCGCCGCGCGCCGTCGGCGCGCTGCCGGGGAGGCCGCCATGCCCCTGCGGGTGACGCCGCGCATCCTCCTCGACGAGGACGAGATCGAGCTGTCCTTCATGCGCGCCTCCGGCGCCGGCGGACAGAACGTCAACAAGGTCGAGACCGCCGTCCAGCTCCGCTGGGCGGCGCTGGCGTCGGCCGCCATCGACGAGCGGGTGAAGGCCAATCTCGTGCGGCTCGCCGGGCGGCGGATGACCAAGGACGGCGTCCTCGTCCTCGCCGGGCAGCGGCACCGGACGCAGGAGCGCAACCGGGCCGACGTGCTGCAGCGGCTGGTCGATCTCGTCGCGGAGGCGGCCAAGCCGCCGCCGCCGATCCGCCGGCCCACGAAGCCGACCCGGGGCTCGCAGGAGCGGCGCATCGGCGCGAAGAAGAGCCGCGCCGCGATCAAGCAGGGCCGGGGCAGCGTCAAGGATTCCGACGGCTGACCCCGCTCCGCCCGCGTCTCAGTGGATCGCGTCGATGACCTCGGCCTTCGGGCTGGCATCGGGCGCCGGTGACGAGCCGGCCACCAGGGTGCTGCCCGGCTTGGCGACGGTCAGGGCGATCGCGATCAGGGCCAGGATGGCGGCCAGCGCTGCCGGGAACAGGAAGGCCGACTCGCCGTAGCGCATGTCGAGCAGGCCGCCCACGACCGCGCCGGTGCTCAGCCCGGCCCAGAGCGGTGCCTGGATCCAGAAGGAGGGCGCGACCGTGCCGAGCAGCAGGTTGGCGCAGCCCGTGCCGAAGCGCACGACGGCGCCGGTGACGTAGGTGAGCGCGAGGGAGCGGCCGCCCTCGTCCTGGAGCGTCGCGTTCTGGAGGCCGAGCGCCAGGACGATCGGGTAGGCGTGCAGCGGGTAGGCGAAGGTGCCCCAGGGCATGAAGAGCCCGCCCGCGAGCAGCAGGGCCTGGAGCGTGAGCAGCACGGCGAGGCGCCAGCGCCCGACCCAGGCGGCGATCAGCGTCCCCAGGAAGGCGCCGAAGCAGAACATGCAGATGGTGCTGGCGACGCGGGTGACGTTCTCCCAGTCGCCATTGGCGACCGCCACGCCGAAGCGGGTGGTGTTGCCCGACATGAACGACATGAAGAGCTGCGAGAATTCCAGGAAGCCGATGGAGTCGGCGCAGCCCGCGAGGGCCGCCAGGGCGATCGCGAACGGGATGCGTGTCCGCGGATCGGCGGGAAAGGACTTGTCGGCCGGAGGTTCGGGCTTCCGCCCCGGTGCTGCACCGCCTGTCCGACTTCCGTATTCCGCCATGCTGATCCCCCGATCGAGCCGCCGCGCCCAGCCGCGGTCGACTGACAATGGACGAATAGCGGAGCGGTTTCATGCCGATGTGCGCCGCAACACAACGACGCGCCCCGGCACCGGCCGTCCGCCCTCGCGGCGGATTTCCGCGGGGCGTGCCGTCAGCATCTCCAGGCCGCGCGCCGGGGCCATCGCCGCGATATGGGCCTCCGCGTGGGCGTAGCGGCCGTCCTCGCCCAGGACGGAGCCGGATCCGTCGTGGGACTGGACCGTGAAGGCACCGACGCCGCCGGGCCGCAGCACCCGCCCCACGCCCGACAGGAACGACGCGAGATCCGCGACGTAGATCAGGACGTCCGCGGCGAGGCAGAGGTCGACCGAGGCCTCCGGCATGTCGGCCAGGACGGCGGCGACGTCGCCCGCGACGAGGCGCTCGTAGAGCGGCCGGCCGCGCGACGTCTTGGCCCGCGCGAGCGCCAGCATCCCGGGGGAGAGATCGATCCCGGTGAGATGGTCGACCCGGTCGCGCACGACCTCGCCCATCAGCCCCGTGCCGCAGCCGAGATCGAGGGCCACCGCGAAGCGCTCCGGATCGCGCGGCAGGGCGTCGCGGACGAGCTGCGGGCCGACATAGCCCAGACCCTCAACGAGGTGGCGCTCGAAGCGCGGCGCGTAGCCGTCGAACAGGGCGCGGATATAGGCCGGCGACAGGACCGGCAGGCCGTCGCCGCCGCCCAGGCGGACGAGATGCGTGCGTACGCCCAGCCTGTCCTCGGGGTCGATGTCGAGGGCGCGGGCATAGGCCTGCGCCGCCGCGTCGCGGAGGGCCGGATCGGTGCCGGCGGCGGCCAGACCCGCGCGCGCCCGGCCGAGCAGGAGCCAGGCCGGCGCGTAGCGCGGGGCGCGCTCCAGAACCTGCTCGGCGAGGTCGGCGGCGCCCGCGTGGTCGCCGTCGGCGAGGCAGGCCTCCGCGTAGCGGTAGCGGCGATCGGCGAGGAGGTCGCCGGAACTGAGCTGCGAGGCCATGCGTCTGCCGGGTCGGGGGCGCCTATATACCGGGGCCACCGGCGGACTCCACCGGCAGCACGGACCCGATGCCGATACGCGCCAGCGATCTCCTCACCCTGACCCGCGAGGGTCTCTACTGCCCCCTCGGGCGCTTCCACGTCGATCCGACCTGGCCGGTTGAGCGCGCGCTGATCACACACGGGCACGCCGACCACGCCCGCGCGGGCCACGGTCAGGTGCTGGCGACGCCCGAGACCCTGCGCATCATGGCGGTGCGCTACGGCGCGGATTTCTGCCGCCAGCGGCAGGAGGCGCAACTCGGCGCGGCGCTCCGCGTCGGCGACGTCACCGTGCGCTTCGCCCCGGCCGGCCACGTCCTCGGCTCGGCGCAGATCGCCATCGAGCGGGACGGGGTCCGGGTCGTGGTCTCGGGCGACTACAAGCGCGCGCCGGACCCGACCTGCCTGCCGTTCGAGGTCGTGCCCTGCGACGTGTTCATCACAGAGGCGACCTTCGGCCTGCCGGTCTTCACCCACCCCGACACGCGGGGCGAGGTCCGCAAGCTCCTCGAATCGGTCAGGCTGTTCCCGGAACGGGCCCACATCGTGGGGGCCTACGCCCTCGGCAAGGCGCAGCGGGTGATGGCGCTGCTGCGCGAGGAGGGCTGGGACCGGCCGATCCACCTGCACGGCGCCATGGAGAAGCTGACGACGCTCTACAAGGAGGAGGGCGTGCCGCTGGGCGACACGCCGAAGGTCGTGGCCGCCGAGCGCAAGGACCTGCACGGGGCGATCGTGCTCTGCCCGCCCTCGTCGATCCAGGATCTGTGGTCCCGCAAATTCCCCGACCCGGTGACCTGCTTCGCCTCGGGCTGGATGCGCGTGCGCGCCCGCGCCCGCCAGAAGGGCGTCGAGCTGCCGCTGGTGATCTCCGACCATTCCGACTGGCCGGACCTGTGCCGCACCATCCGCGACACCGGCGCCGGGGAGGTCTGGGTGACGCACGGCCAGGAGGACGCGCTGGTCCACTGGTGCGGGACGGAAGGCATCCGGGCCAAGCCGCTCCACCTGCTCGGCTACGGCGATGACGGCGAGGTCGAGGGGGCCTCGGAGGCGGCCTCCGAGGCGGAGGCGGCGGCGTGAACGACTTCGCCCACCTGCTCGACCGCCTCGCCTACGAGCCGCGCCGCAACGCCAAGCTGCGGATGCTCCAGGATTACTTCGCGCGCACGCCCGATCCCGAGCGGGGCTACGCGCTGGGCGCCATGACCGGCACGCTGAGCTTCCGCGAGGCCAAGCCGGCCCTGATCCGGGGGCTGGTGGAGGCGCGGATCGACCCGGTCCTGTTCCGGCTCTCGCACAATTACGTGGGTGACCTCGCGGAGACGACGGCGCTGATCTGGCCGGGACCGGCGGAGGCGCCGCGGGAACCGGGCCCCGGCCACAACAACCCGCCGCCGCATGTCCCGACCCTCGCCGAGGTCGTGGAGACCCTCGCGACCATCCCCAAGCGCGAGCTGCCCCGCCATCTCGCCGACTGGCTCGACGCCCTCGACGAGACCGGGCGCTGGGCGCTCCTGAAGCTCGTCACCGGCAACCTGCGGGTCGGCGTGTCGGCGCGGCTCGCCAAGACCGCGGTCGGCGCGCTCGGCGGCCACGACGCCGACGCCGTGGAGGAGGTCTGGCACGGGCTGACCCCGCCCTTCGCGACCCTGTTCGCCTGGGTCGAGGGCCGGGCCGCGCGGCCCGAGACCCTGAACCCCGCGCCGTTCCGGCCGCCGATGCTGTCGCACCCGATCGAGGAGGAGGCCGACCTCGAGAAGCTGGAGGCCGCGGCCTTCTCGGCCGAGTGGAAGTGGGACGGCATCCGCGTCCAGCTCGTCGGCGGCCTCGACCGGGCCGGCCAGCAGGTCGGGAAGGTCTATTCCCGCACCGGCGAGGACATCACCGGGGCGTTCCCGGACCTCGCCGAGGCCATCACCTTCGCGGGCGCCCTCGACGGCGAGCTGCTGATCCTCCGCGAGCGGCGGGTGCAGAGCTTCAACGTGCTGCAGCAGCGCCTGAACCGGAAGGCCGTGACGGGCAAGCTCCTGGAGGAGTTCCCGGCCCACGTGCGGGCCTACGACCTGCTCACCCTGGAGGGCGACGACCTGCGCGGGGAGCCCTTCGCGGACCGGCGGCGGAAGCTGGAGGCGCTGGTCACGCGCCTCGACCACGCGCGGATCGACATCTCGCCGCTCGTGCCCTTCGCGGATTGGGAGGCCCTGGCGGCCGCCCGGGCGGACCCGGCCTCGGTGGGCGCCGGCGCGGATGCCGACGCCATCGAGGGCGTGATGCTCAAGCGCCTCAACAGCCCCTACCTGCCGGGACGCCCCAAGGGGCCGTGGTGGAAGTGGAAGCGCGAGCCGCACATCGTCGATGCGGTGATGATGTATGCCCAGCGCGGCCACGGGAAGCGCTCGTCCTTCTACTCGGACTACACGTTCGGGGTCTGGCGGGCGGCGCCCGAGGGCGGCGACGAGCTGGTGCCGGTGGGCAAGGCCTATCACGGCTTCACCGACGCCGAGCTCGCCAAGCTCGACCGCTACGTCCGCAACAACACCACCAAGCGCTTCGGCCCGGTGCGCGAGGTCGCCCACGGCCGCGAGGCCGGGCTCGTCCTCGAGATCGCCTTCGAGGGCGTTCAGCGCTCGACCCGGCACAAGTCTGGCGTGGCGATGCGCTTCCCCCGGGTCAGCCGCATCCGCTGGGACAAGCCGCCCGCGGAGGCCGACCGGATCGACGTGCTCGAACGGATCCTCGCCCGCGGCGAGCGCGAGATCGCGCCGGGCACGGCGCTGATGGAGAAGACCGCATGAGGCAGGCACACGGCAGGGTCGGGCCGGTCGAGGCGCTGGCCTCAGGCCCGGTGGAGCGCCACGCCAGCGGCCGCCTCACCGTCGCGACCCCGGGGCCGGGCTTCACGGACTTCACCGCGGCCGTGGCCGCGTTCGTGCGCGGCAGCGGCGTCCGGGACGGGCTCGTCACGGTGTTCTGCCGGCACACCTCGGCCTCGCTGACCATCCAGGAGAATGCCGACCCCGACGTCCAGACCGACCTGATGACCGCGCTGGACGGGTTCGCGCCGCGGCAGGCCGGCTACGTCCACGGTGCCGAGGGGCCGGACGACATGCCGGCCCATATCCGCGCGCTGATCACCGATTCGGCCCTGACGATCCCGCTGGTCGGCGGACAGCTGGCGCTCGGCACGTGGCAGGGGATCTACCTGATCGAGCACCGCGACCGGCCGCACCGGCGGGAGATCGTGCTGAGCGTGCTCGGGGCGTGACGCGTCCGACGGCGCCGCGCGGGGCGGCCCGCGCCGGGCCGGCAATACGCGGTCACACACCGTCGGTTAACCATAGTGGGCCCTTATCGGTCTCCGTCGGATCGGGGACCGTGCCGCTCCGGCGAACGGAGACCCCGATGGGCCTTTTCACCGCGCTCTCGAACTCGATTTCCGGCGCCTCGGCGCAGTCGCTGGCCCTGAACAACATCTCGGGGAACATCGCCAACACCCAGACGGTGGGCTTCAAGTCCACCGAGACGCGGTTCGCCGACATGCTGGCCGAGACCGGCGACAGCACGCAGCTGGCCGGAGGCGTGATGCCGAGCACGCGCAACAGCCTCAACATCCAGGGCACGATGCAGTCGACCGGCGTGGCGACCAACCTCGCGATCTCGGGCAACGGCTACTTCGTCGTCAAGAAGAACACCGGGACGCCGGACAGCCCGGCCTTCGCCGGCGACACCGGCTACACGCGGCGCGGCGACTTCGCGCCGGACGCCAGCGGCTACCTCTCCAACGGCGCGGGCTACTACCTGTTCGCCGGCCCCGCGGCGACGACCCCCGTGCAGGTCCCGACCGGGGCGAGCACCCTGGCGAGCCTCGCGGTCTCGCCCGCCGGGACCCTCACGGGCACGGCCGCGGACGGCAGCACCCTTGCCCTCGGCACGCTGCAGCTGGCGCAGTTCGGCATGCAGGACAACCTCGCCTCGCTCGACGGCGGCACCTACGTGGCCACCGGCCAGTCCGGGACTCCGAGCTACGGCCTCAACGGCGCGACCATCACGGCCGGCTCGGTGGAGCAGTCGAATGCCGGGATCTCGGACCAGTTCTCGAAGATGATCGAGACCCAGCAGGCCTACACGGCCAACACCAAGGTCATGAGCACGACCGACCAGATGCTCCAGGACGCCATCGCGATGTACACCTGACGCGGTCCCGCGGGGCGCACCCGGCGGTCGTCCACGAGCGCGCGGGCGCCCGGCATCGGAGTCGTCGTCGGCCGCGGCGCGACGACGGGGATCGGAGGGAGCGAGCCGCAGCTCCGCAGCCCCGACGCCGTGCGCGCGCATCGGGATTCGGGGGCGCGCGGCGTCGGCGATCCGGTCACAGGATCTTCAGCGGGTCCTTCTCGGGCGGGGGCGGCGCCACGTCGGCGCGGTTCCACCAGCCGCCGCCCAGGGCCACGAACAGCGCGGCGGTGTCGGCGTACTGGGTGGCGCGCGCCGCCGCCGAGGTCACCAGCGCCGAGAGATAGCCCTGCTGGGCGATCAGAACCTGCGACGAGGTGATCGCTCCGGCCGTGTACTGCTTGCGGATCAGGGCGAGGCTCTGATTCGTGGCGCTCACCGCGGCGTCGGCGGCGGCCACGGCCTTCGCGTCGGCCTGGAGCGCCCGCAGCGCGTCCGCGACGTTCTGGAAGGCGGTGATCACCGTCGCCTTGTACTGCGCCTGCGCCTCCGTCAGCGACTCCTCGGCGGCGCGCTGGCGCCGGAACAGGGTGCCGGCATCGAAGATCGGCGCCGTCGCCTGCCCGATGATCGTGAAGAACGCGGCGCCCGGACTGGTCACCTGCGCGATCCGCGTGGCGCTGGAGCCGCCCGTGGCGGTCAGGCTGAACTGCGGCAGGCGGTTCGCCAGCGCCACGCCGACATTGGCGCTCGCCTGCTGCACCAGGGCCTCCGCCGCCTTCACGTCGGGCCGCTGCTGCACGAGCCGCGAGGGCAGGCTCACCGGGAGGCGGGTCGGCAGGCGCAGGGCGGCGAGGTCGAAGGTCTCGGAGACCTCGTCGGAGGGCAGGCGTCCTGCCAGCGCGGTCAGCAGGTTGCGCTGCTGCGCGAGCGCCTTCTCCAGCGGCGGCAGCAGCTGCTGCGACAGCGCCAGCGCCGCCTGCTGCTGCACCACGTCGGCCCCGGCGATCTGACCCAGCGACAGCTGCTTGTTGTAGAGCTGCAGAACCTCGGTCTGCGCCTGGATCACCTTGCGGGTCGCGTCGATCTGCGCGCGCAGGGACGCCTCCTGGATCGCGGCGGCGACGACGTTGGCGGTCAGGCTCAGGTAGGCCGCCTCCAGCTGGAAGCGCTGGTTCTCGGTGGTGGCCTCCAGGGACTCGATCTGCCGGCGGTTCCCGCCGAACACGTCCGGATTGTACGAGACCACCGCCTGCGGCGTGGACAGGCTGTAGAGATACTGGTTCTGGTTGTTGAGGGGCGATTGCAGGTCGAGACCGGGCGCCAGCGCCCCCTGGATCTGCGGCGTCGCGGTCAGGCTCGGATAGAGCGTGCCCTTCTGGGCGAGCACGTTCTGCTGCGCCACCCGCAGGGAGGCCTGGGCCGCCTCCAGCGACGGGTTGTTGGCGAGCGCCTGCTCCACGAGGCGGTTCAGCGCCTTCGAGTGGAACAGTGTCCACCACTGGCCGGGGATGTCGGCGCCGGACACGAAGCTCTGGTCGGCCGAGCCGCCCTGCCGGGTCCGGATCTTGTCGGCCGCGGAGGGGTTCTGCAGCGGTTCCCTGGTGTAGCGGCCGACCGGCGGGGCCTCGGGCGCCACGTAGTTCGGGCCGACCGCGCAGGCCGACAGGCCGAGGGAGGCCGCCAGCCACGCGGTCGCCCGTCCGCACCGTCTCGGCGCAAAGCTCACCATCCCGCCCCCGAAAACCACACCTCGGTAGAGCGGCGCGACCCGCTGCCAAGTCAATCCAGCCGTCCCCAGATGGCGCGCGCGGCGCGGTCCTTGTGGCGCCCCTGCAACGGGCGGCGCGCCGGCCCGGACGATCCCGAGCCGGCTCACGCGGCGGCCCGATGCGCGGGCCGCGCCTGGGCGTCCGGGTTCGGGCGGCGTCGGGAGAACAGGGAGATCAGCACCGGGACGATCACGAGGATCAGGTTCGGCGCCAGGATGATGCCGCCCACCACCACCAGCGCCAGCGGCTTCTGCACCTGCGAGCCGATGCCGGTGGAGACCGCGGCCGGCAGCAGGCCGACGCAGGCCGCAACGCAGGTCATCATCACCGGGCGCATGCGCACCACCGCGGCGTGCCAGACCGCCTCCTGCCGCTTCCAGCCCTCGTCGAGCAGCTGGTTGTAGTAGGCCAGCAGGATCACGCCCTCCATGGTCGAGATCCCGAACAGCGCGATGAAGCCGATCGCGGCCGAGATCGAGAACGGCGTGCCGGTCAGCGCCAGGGCGAAGATGCCGCCGATCATCGCCATCGGGATCACCGACAGGGTCAGCAGCATGTCGGCCACCGACGAGAAGTTGATGTAGAGGAGCAGCGCGATCAGCAGCAGCGTGATCGGCACCACGAGGCTCAGCCGGGCGGCCGCCTCCTTGAGGTTGGTGAACTGCCCGACCCATTCGAGCCGGTAGCCCGGCGGCAGGTCCACCGCCTCGCCGACCTTGCGCTGCGCCTCGATCACGGCGCTGCCGAGGTCGCGGCCGCGCACCGAGAACTTCACCGGGATGTAGCGTTCCTGGTCCTCGCGGTAGATGAACGAGGCGCCCGAGACGAGGTCCACGTCGGCGATCTCGGAGAGCGGCACCTGGATCACGCCGCCGTTGGGGTTCTGGGCGCCGACCGCGATGTTGCGGATGCCCGCGAGCGAGGAGCGGTACTCCTTCGCGAGGCGCACCCGCATCGGGAAGTGCCGGTCGGAACCGTACTCGTAGAGGTCGCCCGCGGTCTGGCCGCCGATCGCCGCCTGGATCGTGGTGTTCACGTCGCCGATCGACAGGCCGTAGCGGGCCGCCTTGTGGCGGTCGACGTCGATCCGCACCGTCGGCTGGCCCAGCGATTCGAACACCGACAGGTCGGTGACGCCCGGGACGGTGGCGAGCGCCGCCTTCACGGCGTTCGCCGTCTTGGTGAGCTGCGCGAGGTCGTTGCCGTAGATCTTGACCGAGTTCTCGCCCTTCACGCCCGAGGCCGCCTCCTGGACGTTGTCCTCGATATACTGCGAGAAGTTGAATTCGATGCCGGGGAACTCGGCCTCCAGCTTCCTGCTGAGGTCCTGGATCAGCGTCTCCTTGTCGAGGCCCTTGCGCCACTGGTCGATGGGCTTGAGCGGCGCCAGGATCTCGACGTTGAAGAAGCCCGTGGCGTCGGTGCCGTCGTTCGGGCGCCCCTGGTGCGACAGGACGGTGGTGACCTCCGGGACCTCCTGGAAGATCTTGCGCATGCGCTGGACGTAGGCGTTGCCGGCCTCCAGCGAGATCGAGGACGGCATCGTCCCGCGCACGTAGAGGTTGCCCTCCTCGAGCCGCGGCAGGAACTCCAGGCCGAGATTGCGGGCCGTGAGGCCCGAGACCAGCAGCACCGCCACCATCACGGCGACCGCCAGGACCCGGTTGCGCAGGCCGAAGCGCAGCGCCGCCTCGTGGCCGACGCGCAGCACCCGCACGATCAGGGTGTCGCGCTCCTCGAGCTTCCTCGGCAGCATCAGGGCCGAGAGCGCGGGCGAGACCGTGAAGGTGGCGAGCAGGCCGCCGAGCAGCGCGTACGCGTAGGTCTTGGCCATCGGGCCGAAGATGTGCCCCTCGACGCCGGTCATCGTGAACAGCGGCAGGAAGCCGACGATGATGATCGTCGCCGAGAAGAAGATCGCCCGGTTCACCTCGCGGCCGGCGATCGCGATGGTGCCGAGCCGCCCGGTCAGCCCGTCGGGCGGGTCCTCGCCCTTCACGTGGTCGGGCTCGGCGATGTGGCGGAAGACGTTCTCCACCATGATCACGGTGGCGTCGACGATCAGGCCGAAATCGATCGCGCCGAGCGACAGCAGGTTGGCCGAGTCGCCGCGCACCACCAGGATCAGGATCGCGAAGCCGAGCGCGAACGGGATCGTGGCCGCCACGATGATCGCGCTGGTGAGCGAGCCGAGGAACAGCCACTGCACCACGAAGACCAGCACCACGCCGAAGACGAGGTTGTGCATCACCGTGTGGGTGGTGGTGTGGATCAGGCCGGAGCGGTCGTAGATCCGCTCGATCTTCACGTCGGGCGGCAGGATCGTGGAGCTGTTGATCTTGTCGATCTCGGCCTCGACCCGCTCCAGCGTCGGCAGGCTCTTGCCGCCGCGGGTCATGAGCACGATGCCCTCGACGATGTCGGGCTGGTTGTCGTGGCCGACGATGCCCAGCCGCGGGGCGTTCGACACGCGCACCTCCGCCACGTCCCGCACCAGCACCGGGGTGCCGTTGACGAGGCTGATCATCGTGTCGCGGATGTCGTCCATGTCGCGGATCAGGCCGATGCCGCGCACCACCGCCGATTGCTGCCCCACGTTCAGCGTCTGGCCGCCGACGTTGATCGAGGCGTTGTTCAGCGCGTTGGTCAGCTGCACCAGGGTCAGGCCCTGGGCCTGGAGGCGGTTCAGGTCGACCGCGACCTCGTACTCCTTGGCCTTGCCGCCGAAGGCCGTGACGTCGACGACGCCGGGGATCGCCTTGAACCGGCGCTGCAGCACCCAGTCCTGCAGGGTCTTCATGTCCATGGGCGAGTAGCCCGCCGGGCCGACGAGCTTGTACCGCATGATCTCGCCCACAGGGCTCGTCGGCGAGATCTGCGGAGTCGCGCCGTTGGGCAGCGTCGGGGCCTGCGACAGGCGGTTGAGCACCCGCTGCAGCGCCTGCTCGTACGTGTACTCGTAGTTGAACTGAACCTTCACGTCTGAGAGCCCGAACAGCGAGATCGTGCGCACCACCTGGGCGTTCGGGATGCCGGCGAGCGCCACCTCCAGCGGGATGGTGATGTAGCGCTCGATCTCGTCGGCGGACTGGCCCGGATTCTGAGTGATCACGTCGACGAGCGGCGGGACCGGATCCGGGTAGGCCTCGATGTTGAGCTGCGTGTAGGCGCCGTAGCCGACGCCGAGCATCACCACGAACAGCAGCACCACCAGCACGCGCTGGCGCAGCGAGAAGGTGATCAGGGCGTTCATCGGACCGGATCCCCGCTCAGGACGCCTTGTCGCCGGTGGCCGCCCGGTCGATGAACAGGGCCCCCCGGGTGACGACCTGCTCGCCCGCGCGCAGGCCCTGGACGACCTGGGCGTTGTCGCCGTTGATCAGGCCGAGCTTGATGTCGCGCGCCTCCACGGCGCCGTCCGGCCGCGCGACCCAGACGTGGGTGCGGTCGCCCTCGTACACGATGGCGGCCAGCGGCACGCTCGGGCTCGGCTCGCCCTTGCCGGTGATGATCGTGTAGGTGGCGAACATCTCCGGGCGCAGCACCCGGTCCGGGTTGTCGACCTCGCTGCGCACCGCGAGCCGGCGCGTCGCCGGGTCGAGGCTGGAGGCCATGTAGTTCACCCGGGCCTTGAACACCCGCGCGCCGAAGCCCGCGACCTTCGCCTCGACCTCCTGACCGATGCGGATCCGCGGGATCTCGCTCTCGCGGACGTTGGCCACGAGCCAGACCGTCGACAGGTCGCCGATCACGAAGACCGGGTCGCTGGAGGCCGAGAGGTACTGCCCGATGCCGACCTTGCGCTGGACGATCGTGCCGGCGATGGGCGCCCGGATCTGCGTCTCGGCGCTCATCGTCCCCTTCTTCTCGAAGGCGGCGATCTCGGCGTCGGTCTTGCCGAGGAGGCGCAGGCGGTTCTTCACCGCGTCGAGGGCGCCCTCGGCGGTCTTCAGGTCGCTCTGGGCGGCGATGACGTCGTTCTGGGCCGACTGGTAGTCCTTCAGCGCCGTCGCGTGGGCCTGGAACAGCTCCTGCTGGCGCTGCGCGATCGTCTGGTCGAGCTTCAGGAGCGCCTGCTGCTTCTGGAGGTTGTTCACGGCCGCCTGATAGTCGTTCTGCGCCTGGACCATGTCGGTGGCCTCCAGCGTCAGCAGCACGTCGCCGGCCTTCACGTCGTCGCCGGCGCGGACCAGGACCTTCGTCACCCGGCCGGCATAGGGCGAGACCACCGGGACGTTGTCGTCCTCGTTGAGGGCGATCCGACCCTCGGCCGAGCCCTCGGGCCGGAACATCAGGTTGGCCACCGGCAGGATCTCGAAGGCCGCGCGCTGCTCCTTGGACGGCCGGAACACCCGCTCCACGGGGCCGGCCTTCTCCGCGTCGATGCCCGGGTCCGGGTTGCCCGGGGCGAACAGCCCGGTCACGGCCGCGACGAGATGCGCGGCGGCCTCGCGGGTCCGGTCGGGAAACGCGACGGCGGCGCCGACGGCGGCCGCGAGCAGGACGACGATGACCAGCAGGCCGGGCCAGCGGCGCCTGCGCGCGGGGACGGCGACGGCCTCGTCCTGGTCCAGCGGATTTCGGGCGTCCATGCGGATGATCTTCTAGGTCCGGACCGAGAGTCCGGGCTGGGTGACGAGAGTACGATACGTGCCCGGACGACGCCTACATCAATGCGGTCGCTGGTGCTTTTCTATGGCGCGCCGCGGGAAGATTCCGGCGGTCCCGCGTGCCTAGAGCAAAGCTTGTCAGACAGGCAATCGATCCGGCGCCCCGGTCGCGAAACCGTGTGGCCCCGTCTTCCTTTGACGGGATTTGTTACAATATGACAACGCTCGCGGGTCCAGGCCCGCGCGATCCCGCACCTGTCACCGAAGAACCCGTCATGTCCGATACGAGCAACGCTTCCGTCCCGGCCGCACCCGGTTCCGCCGCCGGCAAGATCCCGGTCACCGTGCTCACCGGCTATCTCGGCGCGGGCAAGACCACGCTCCTCAACCGGATCCTCACCGAGAACCACGGCAAGCGCTACGCCGTGATCGTCAACGAGTTCGGCGAGATCGGCATCGACAACGACCTCGTCGTCGGCGCGGACGAGGAGGTGTTCGAGATGAACAACGGCTGCGTCTGCTGCACGGTGCGCGGCGACCTGATCCGGATCATGGACGGGCTGGTCAAGCGCCGGGGCAAGTTCGACGCGATCATCGTCGAGACCACCGGGCTCGCCGACCCGGCCCCCGTGGCGCAGACCTTCTTCGTCGACCAGGATGTCGGCGAGGCCGCACGCCTCGACGCCGTGGTGACGGTGGCCGACGCCAAGTGGCTGTCCGACCGCCTGAAGGACGCGCCGGAGGCCAAGAACCAGATCGCCTTCGCGGACGTGATCCTGCTCAACAAGAGCGACCTCGTCTCCCCGGCCGACCTCGACCGCGTCGAGGCCGAGATCCGCACGATCAACCCGCTGGCCAAGCTCCACCGCACGCGGAACTGCGCCGTGCCCCTCGACGCGGTGCTCGAGCGCAACGCCTTCGACCTCGACCGCATCCTCGACGTCGAGCCCGACTTCCTCGAGGCGGGGCACCACCACCATCACGATTCCGACATCCGCTCGGTCTCGGCCAAGATCGAGGGCGCGGTCGACCCGGACAAGTTCATGCCGTGGATCTCGAACCTGACCCAGACGCAGGGTCCGGACATCCTGCGCTGCAAGGGGATCGTGGCCTTCCCGGACGAGCCGAAGCGCTTCGTCTTCCAGGGCGTGCACATGATCCTCGACGGCGACGTTCAGGGCGACTGGGGCAAGGACGAGAAGCGGGTCTCCCGGGTGGTCTTCATCGGCCGCAACCTCGATCCGGCGGCGATCACCGAGGGCTTCGAGGCCTGCCGCGCCTGAGCCGGGGAGCCGCCCTCCGGGCTGCCGGGCGTCGGGAAGGCGATTCTCAACGTTTGGATGGCATCACGGACGGCGCGGGCCCGCGTAACCGGCCCGCGGAGTCCGCGTATCCATGGCCCACACCGCAGCGCCCGCAGGCCCGGTCCCGTCCGGGTCGGCGGGCGGAATCCCGCTCATCGCGGCCGTCGAGGGGCTGGCCAAGGCGCTGTTCGCGGCGTTCATCTTCTTCGCCTGCTTCGCCTTCTCGGAGACGTCCCCCTACGACGCGGTCGCGATCCCCACGATCCTGCTCTGGCTCTGCCTCGGCGTGCGGCTGCACCGCGGGGCGGTGCCGCTGGTGGCGCTCCTCCTGCTCTACCTCGCGGCCATCGTCACCGCGCTGCTGCCCTACCTGAACGAGGAGTTCCCGGTCACCTGGACCGTGCAGCTGATCTACCTGTCGATCACCTGCGTCTTCTTCGCGATGTTCTTCGCGGACGACACGCAGGCCCGGATGGAGCTGGCGCTCAAGGCCTACACGGCGAGCTGCGTGTTCTCGGCGGCTCTGGGCATCGTCGGCTACCTGCAATGGCTCGGGATCGAGGACCTGTTCTACAAGTACGACCGGGCCTCGGGCACCTTCCAGGACCCGAACGTCTTCGGCTCGTTCCTGACGCTCGGCGCCCTCTACCTGATGCACGGCCTGCTCACCGGCTCGACCCGCCGGCCGCTCGTGTCCCTCGCGGGCCTGCTGATCATCGTGGCCGGCATCTTCCTGTCGTTCTCGCGCGGGTCCTGGGGCGGGAGCGTCGTCGCGGTGCTCCTGATGGTGGGATCGGTCTATGCCGGCAGCGCCTCCCCGCGCCTGCGCCGCCGCATCGTGCTCCTGACCCTCGCGACGGTCGTCCTCGGCACCGTCGCGGTGATCGGGCTGCTCTCGGTCGACCACGTTCACAAGATGTTCGAGACCCGGGCGGCCCTGACCCAGGATTACGACCAGGGCGAGACCGGTCGCTTCGGCAACCAGATCCGCGGCTTCGCCATGCTGCTGGAGCGGCCGTTCGGGATGGGGCCGATGCACTGGCGCCTGACCTTCGGGCTCGAGCCGCACAATTCCTACATCGGCTCCTTCGCCAACGGCGGCTGGCTCGGGGGCGCGGTGTTCATCGGCCTCGTGGCGGCGACCGGCCTCGTCGGGTTCCGGCTCCTGGCGCGGCCGTCGCCGGTCCGGGCGCACGCGCAGATCGTCTGGCCGGCGCTGCTGATGTTCTTCCTGCAGGCGGTCCAGATCGATATCGAGAAGTGGCGCCACGTCTACATGATGCTGGGCATGGTCTGGGCGCTGGAGGCCGCGCGGCTGCGCGCGGGCACGCGGCCGCAGGCGGGCGCGCTTGAAACGCGGCGCTAGGCGCGGCATCGCTCGGTCGCGGCCGATCGGCACCCGGAGACGGTACGTGAGCACACAGCCGGACAGCGAGCGCGACCGGCTCGCGGCCCTCGAGGCCCTCGCCATCCTCGGGACCCCGTCCGAGCCGCATTTCGAGGCCGTCTGCCGGACGGCCCGGCGCCTGTTCGGCGTGCGCAGCGCGTTCGTGGCCTTCCTCGGCGACACGCATCAGTGGCTGAAGACGCCCTGTGCCGGGGTGCCGACCACGATGCGGCGGGAGGAGAGCTTCTGCCAGCACACGATCCGCAGCGACGCCCTCGTGGTCGTTCCCGACGCGCGGCAGGACGCGCGCTTCCGCGATCTGCCCCTCGCCGCCGCGCCGGACGGGATCCGGTTCTACGCGGGCATCGCCCTGAGCCTCCAGCCGGGCCTGCGGGTCGGGACCCTCTGCCTCGCCGATCCCGAGCCCCGCGCCGACTTCGCGCCCGAGGACGCGGCCGCCCTCCGCGACCTCGCCGAGATCGTCGTGGCGCATCTGCGCCTCACGGAAGCCAACGCGCGGCGCGACCGCGAGATCGCGCAGGCGGCGATCCGCGAGGCGCTGATCCGGGAGCAGCACCGGGAGATCAATGCCCGGGCCCGCGCCCAGGAGGCGGCGAATGACCAGCTCACCATGGCCGAGCAGCTCGCCAGCGTCGGCAACTGGCGCGTGGGTCTCGCGGACGGGCAGCCGGTCTGGTCGGCGAGCCTCTACGCCATCGCGGGCCGCGACCCTGCGACGCCGCCGCCGCGCCTCGACGCCTTCTCGCAGATCTACCATCCCGACGACCGCGCCCGGCTCGAGGCGGTCGTCGCGGACGCGATCGCCCGCAGGGTCCGGTTCGACTTCGAGGCCCGGCTGCTGCGGCCGGACGGCGAACTGCGCGACGTGGTCGTGCGCGGCATGGCCCGGGGGGAGGGGCCGGGCGCCGGACTGTTCGGCGTGCTGATCGACGTGACCGAGCGCCGGCGCGCCGAGGACGAGGTGCGCCGCAGCGAGCTGCGCTACCGGGGCCTCGCCGAGGCGCTGCCGCTCCTGGTCTGGACCATGCGGGTCGGGGACGGTCGGGCGACCTACGCCAACGCGCAGTTCCAGTCCTATTACGGGCCGATCGGGCCCGAGCGCGCGGAGCGCCTCGTCCGGAACCACCCCGAGGATGCCGCCGCCATGGAGGCGGCCTGGATCAAGGCGGTCGAGACCGGCACGGGCTACGGCGGCCAGTGGCGCATCCGCCGCCACGACGGCGTCTACCGGTGGCACAAGCTCGCGCTGATCCCGATCCGCCTCGACCCGGCGGACGGCGCGGTGGCGGAGTGGCTCGGCACCGCCCTCGACGTCGACGACATCGTCACGGCGCGGCTCGCCGTCGAGGAGGCGAGCGGCCTGCTGGACATCGCCCTCGACGCCGCGGAGGCCGGCACCTGGGACTGGGACATGCGCACCGGGCTCGCCGTGCTCAGCCCGGAGAGCGCGCGGATGCACGGCCTTCCGGAGACCGGCGCGGCCCACACGATCTCGGCCTCCGCCTGGACGGCGCTGATCGATCCCGACGACGTCGCCGATGTCTGGAGCGAGATCCGGCGGGCGGTCGAGTCCGGCACCCCCTACGCGGCCGAGTTCCGAGTCGGCGCCCGCTGGCTCTACGCGCGGGGCCGGACGCTCTGCGGCGCCGACGGGCAGCCGCAGCGCATGGTCGGCCTCCACCTCGACATCACCGAGCGCAAGGCGGTCGAGGCGGCCCTGCGCACCGCCACGCGGGACGCGGAGGCGGCGCGCACCGAGGCGGAGCGGGCGAGCGCGGCCAAGAGCGAGTTCCTCGCCGCCATGAGCCACGAGATCCGCACGCCGCTGAACGGCATCCTGGGCTACGCCGAGCTGCTCCTCGACGCCGACGCGATCCAGAACGAGGACCGTCGCCGCCTGGAGCTGATCCAGAGCAGCGGCGCGGCCCTGCTCACGGTGGTCAACGACATCCTCGACTTCTCGAAGATCGAGGCCGGCGAGCTGACCCTCGATCCGGTCACCTTCCCGCTGGTCCCGGTCGTCGACGGCACGGTCTCGATCGTGCGCGGCAGCGCGCTCCGGAGCGGTCTCGCCATCGAGGCCCGGATCGACCCGGCCCTGCCGACCTTCGTGGTCGGCGATGCCGGGCGCCTGCGTCAGGTGCTGCTCAACCTGCTGAACAACGCCGTCAAGTTCACGCCCGAGGGCTCGGTCACGGTGACCGTCGAGCGGGAGGGCGGCGGCCTCGCTCCCGACGGCCGCCCCGGCGACGCGGTCCGGTTCTCCGTGGTCGATACCGGCATCGGCATCGCGCCGGCGCAGCAGGACCGGCTGTTCAAGCGGTTCAGCCAGGTCGACGGCTCGATCAGCCGGCGCTTCGGCGGCACCGGCCTCGGGCTGGCGATCTCCCGGCACCTCGTGTCGCTGATGGGCGGCGAGATCGGGGTCGAGAGCCGCGAGGGGAAGGGCTCGACCTTCTGGTTCCGGCTGGTGCTGCCCCGCGGCGAGCAGGGCACCGCGACCCCGGACGCCGCGGCCGACGCGGGTGTGCCGCCGCGGCCGGCCACGGCTCCGGCCGCCGGCCAGGTCCCGGGCGCGCCGCTGCGGCTGCTCCTCGTCGAGGACGTGCCGCTCAACCAGGAGCTCGCCTGCGCGGTGCTCGAATCGCAGGGCTACGCGGTGGACGTCGCCGGGGACGGCGCCGAGGCGATCACGGCTGTCGGATCGTCCGTCGCGGCGGGCCGGGCCTACGATCTCGTGCTGATGGACGTCCAGATGCCCCGCGTGGACGGGCTCACGGCCACGCGCCGCATCCGCGCCCTGGCACCGCCCGCCTGCGACGTCCCGATCGTCGCCATGACCGCCAACGTCCTGCCGTCGCAGATCGAGGAGCTGCGCGAGGCCGGGATGGACGATTACGTCGGCAAGCCGTTCCGGCGGGCCGACCTCTTCGCCACGATCAGCCGCTGGACGGCGCCCGGCGCGCGGCGGCCGGCGCGGGCCGAGGAGCCGCGCCGCCTGCCGCAGGTGGATTCGGCCGTGCTCGACGCGGCGGTCCTCACCGAGATGGAGGCGAGCTTCGGCGCCGATCGCGTCGGAGCGCTGCTCGATCTCCTGGCCAACGAGCTGTCCGAGCGGTTCCGGCCGAGCGAGACCGACCGCCTGCAGATCGCCCACGACGCGCACGCCCTGGTGGCGGCCGCCGGGCTGCTGGGCTTCGTCGGCCTGTCGAGCCTGTGCCGGGAGGTCGAGGCCGCCGCCCACGCGGGCGCCGACCTGATGCCGCTGATCCGGCGCCTGGAGATCCAGCGGGCGACCGCGCTCCGCGCCATCCGGCAGCTGCGCGCGGCGTGAGTCCGCGCGCGGTCTCGAGGACCTTGTCCGTCATCGCTTCGCCGCGCGCGCGATGGCGGCGGCCCCGAGGCCGTCAGTCGGGAACGGATTCCCCTGGCTCCTCGGGCAGCGGGTCGCCGGTCCAGGTCGTCGCGAAGGCGGCGAGCTCCCGCGCGTCGGCGAAGGCCGCCACGGTGACCTCGCGCGCGGCCGCCGGCGCCCCCGGATAGGGGGCGAGCTGGACCGTCACCCGGGCGAGCCGGCCGCTCGGGGCCTTCTCGGCGATCCAGGCCTGCGCCTCCGGCGTGAAGCGCTCCGGGCCGTCCAGGGCCC
This sequence comes from Methylobacterium sp. C33D, assembly GCF_053345825.1. NCBI lineage: Bacteria > Pseudomonadati > Pseudomonadota > Alphaproteobacteria > Hyphomicrobiales > Methylobacteriaceae > Methylobacterium > Methylobacterium sp. C33D. The sequence continues at coordinate 176,314 of NZ_JBKFAV010000004.1, read as the reverse complement.
GGGCGTCGGTCCGCAGCACGACCACGTAGGTGCCGAGGCTCGGATCGGCCTCCTGCACCGCCTTGACGATGTCGATCACGGGTTTTCCGCGAAGTCGTTGATCTGCACCTGGGCCTGCGCCGCGGTGAAGTTCGGGATGTCGGCGAAAATCTCCTCGCCGTGGGCGGCCACGGCCTTCTTGAAGGCGTCGATCGACTCGAAGGTCAGCAGGGCCATGACCTGGAACGGGGCGGTGCCGCCGTCCGGCGTGCCGGCGCCCTTGACGACGTTCGCGTCGTGGAGTCCGAGGGACGACCAGCGCTCGCGCACCAGCGGCATGTGGTGGCCGAGGTAGTAGCCCATGTCGAAGCTCGGGCCGGCCGGGTACATCACGCTTACCAGGATCATGGCGTTTCCTTCCTGTGAGGCGCCCGGTCGATCCGGGCGCCCGTCCTCGGTTCGTACGGCGACGGTCAGTGCAGCTTCACCCGCGGCTCGGTGCGCCGGGTGAGCGCGCGGGCCAGGGTGTCGAGGGCGGTCTTGGCCGTGCCGTGCAGCGCCCGCTCGTGCATCTTGTAGAGCGAGCGGTACATCATCCGGGCGAACAGACCGGCGATGAGCATGTTCTTGCCGCGCACGAACCCCATCAGGCTGCCCACGGTCGAGTACTCGCCCAGCGAGACCAGCGAGCCGAAATCCTTGTAGCGGAACGGCTTCAGCGGCTTGCCGTCGATCTTGGCGGGGATCTGGCTGATCAGGTGGCTCGCCTGCTGGTGGGCCGCCTGCGCGCGCGGCGGCACCGGCGTGTCGGAGCCGGCCTCGACCAGGTAGGCGCAGTCGCCGATCGCGAAGATGTCGGGGTCGCGGGTCGTCTGCAGCGTCGGCGTCACCACCAGCTGGTTGGTCCGCGTCGTCTCCAGGCCGCCGATGCCCTGCAGGAAGGGCGGCGCCTTCACGCCCGCCGCCCAGACGACCAGCTCGGACGGGATGAAGGTGCCGTCCGCGAGCTGCACGCCGTCGGCGCGGACCTCGGTGACCCGCGCCTTCACGCGCACGTCGACGCCGATCTTGCTGAGGAGCTGCATCACCTCCGCCGAGAGGCGCTGCGGCACCGCCGGCAGGATCCGGTCGGCGGCCTCGACCAGGGTGATGCGGATGTCCTTGCCCGGGTCGATCTTGTCGAGCCCGGTCGAGACGACGTGGCGCAGGGTCCGGTGCAGCTCGGCGGCGAGCTCGGTTCCCGTGGCGCCCGCGCCGATCACCGTGACGTGGAGCTGGCCGGGCCGGACCGGGCCGGCCTGCGTGTGCGCCCGCAGCGAGGCGTTGACGAGGCGCTGGTGGAAGCGCACCGCCTGGTCCTGGGTGTCGAGGGCGATGGCGTGCTCGGCGACGCCCGGCGTGCCGAAATCGTTCGTGGTGGAGCCCACCGCCATCACTAGCGTGTCGTAGGGGACGGCGCGCTCGGGCGTGACCTCGCGCCCTTCCGCGTCGTAGCTCGCGGCGAGCTGGATCGTGCGCGCCTCCCGGTCGAGCCCGGTCATCCGCCCGATCCGGTAACGGAAGCCGTGCATGTGGGCGTGGTGCAGGTAGTCCACCGCGTGGTGGCCGACGTCGAGGCTGCCGGCCGCCACCTCGTGGAGCAGCGGCTTCCAGATATGCGTCCGGGCGCGGTCCACGAGGGTGATGTGCGCGCGCTTGCCGCGCCCGAGCTTGTCGCCGAGCTTCGTCACCAGCTGGAGCCCGGCGGCGCCGCCGCCGACCACCACGACGCGATGAAGGCCCGACTCGTTCTCGACGGATGCCATCGACTCTCTTTCTCCCCCCCGGACCGGGATCAATCGCCGGCCTCCTTACACGGCCTGGGTTGCCGAATACCACAACGCCGGCCGCGATCCCCGGTCACGAGTGCGACGGCGCGCACCGGACGGGAGGCGCGCGGAGCCCGGTCACGCCGACGGAGCGCCCGGCTGACGCAGCGGGTGTGCCTCCGCGACCGCCGGCAGGGCGAGGCAGGCCTCGGCGATCCGCGCGACCGTCGGGTAGGCCGCCGTGTCGATGCCGAAGATACCGGTCCCGACCCAGAGGCTCACGAGGCAGAGGTCGGCGTGGCTCACCGAATCGCCCTGGCAGAACCGGCCCGTCCCGGGCTCGGTGGTGAGGCGCGCCTCCAGGGTCCTGAGGCCGGTCTCGAAGGCGTTGCGCAGGAAATCCAGCATCCGCTCCCGGGGCAGGCCGTAATGCTCCATCAGGAAGGTGCGCACCCGGGGCACGTAGAGCGGGTGGGTGTCGCACGCGACCACCTGCGCCAGCGAGCGGGCCCGCGCCCGGGCCCGCGGCGCCTCGGGCAGGAGGCGCACGCCGCCCCGCGTCTCTTCTAGGTAGTCGAGGATCGCCAGCGACTGGGTGAGCGGCGGCCCGTCGCCGTCGAACAGCGCCGGCACCGCGCCCTGCGGGTTGATCGCCCGGAATTCCGGCTTGTGCTGGTCGCCCGCGTCGAGGTCGATGAAGGTCTCCTCGTAGGCGATGCCCTTCAGCTTCAGCGCGATCCGCACCCGGAAGGCCGCGGCCGAGCGCCAGTTGCCGTACATGTGCATGGGTCAGCGATCTCCGACGGGACGGGCGAGCACAGCCGACTTCGCGGCGGGCCGCAAGGGGGGGGAGCGGGGGCGGAAGCGGGGGCGGAAGCGGGGGCCGCGCGCGCGGCGGCCCCGGGGGCGACAAGTGGTCCCGCCGGTCCCATATCGGTCTCCCGCCCCGGAGAGCCCGCACGATGGCCGATCAGACCGACGCCCGCCGCTTCATCCCCCTGAACATCGCGGTCCTGACCGTCTCCGACACGCGGCGCCCGGAGGACGACCGCTCGGGCGACACCCTGACTCAGCGCCTCACCGAGGCAGGGCACACCCTGGCGGCCCGGTCGATCGTCCCGGACGAGATCCCGGCGATCCGGGCGCGGGTGGAGGCGTGGCTGCGCGATCCCGGCGTCGACGTGGTCATCACCACCGGCGGGACCGGCTTCACCGGCCGCGACGTCACCCCCGAGGCGCTGGAACCGCTGTTCGAGAAGCGGATGGACGGCTTCTCGGCCGTGTTCCACCGGATCTCGTACGACAAGATCGGGACCTCGACCCTGCAATCCCGCGCCACCGCGGGAGTCGCGCGGGCGACCTACGTGTTCGTGCTGCCGGGCTCTCCCGGTGCCTGCCGCGACGCCTGGGACGGGATCCTGGCCCAGCAGCTCGACTACCGGCACCGGCCCTGCAACTTCGTGGAGATCATGCCGCGCCTCGACGAGCACCTGCGGCGCGGCGCGAGCCTCACGGTCTGAGGCGGCGCTAGGCCAGAGTCCCCTCCTTGCGGCGCAGGACCGAGTGCTTGCGGCCGTAGAAGAAGTACACGACGAGGCCGATCGCCATCCAGATCACCAGCCGCAGCCACGTGTCGAGGGGCAGGCCGACCATCAGGAGCAGGCAGGACAGGATGCCGAGGATCGGCACGACCGGCACGGCGGGGGCCCGGAACGGCCGCTCCATGTGGCGCTCGGCCCGCCGCAGGTAGAGCACCGAGCCGCAGACGAGGATGAAGGCGGCCAGCGTGCCGATGCTGACCATCTCGCCGAGGATGTGGATCGGCACCAGGGCCGCCACCACGGCGACCGCGGCCCCGATGAGCGCCTGGCTGCGATACGGCGTCTGGTAGGTCGGGTGGACGCGGGAGAACATCTTCGGCAGCAGGCCGTCCTGCGCCATGGTGAAGAAGATCCGGCTCTGGCCGTAGAGCAGGACGAGGATCACCGTGGTCAGCCCGGTCAGAGCCCCGAGCTTGATCAGGAGGGCGAACCAGCCGATGCCGATCACGTCGACGCCCTTGGCGATCGGGTCCGGGACGTTCAGGTCCTTGTAGGGCACGAGCCCGGTCAGCACGGCGGCGACGAGCACGTACAGGATCGTGCAGACCGCCAGCGAGCCGAGGATGCCGATGGGCATGTCCTTCTGGGGCCTGCGCGCCTCCTGGGCGGCGGTCGAGACCGCGTCGAAGCCGATGAAGGCGAAGAACACCACGCCCGCGCCGCGCAGGACGCCGCTGTAGCCGAAATGGCCGAAGGTCCCGTCGTTGTCCGGGATGAGCGGGCTCCAGTTCGCGGCGTTCACGTGGCCCCAGCCCAGGGCGATGAAGGCGACCACGACGGTGAGCTTCACCGCGACCATGATGTTGTTGAAGCGCGCCGATTCTTTCGTGCCGCGCATCAGCAGGATCGTGATCAGCGCCACGATCAGGACCGCCGGCAGGTTCAGCAGCGCGGTCCCGCCGCCCTCGATCGGCGTGCCCGGCGCGTTGGCGAACTGCGCCGGGATCACGATGCCGACGCTCTTCAGGATGCTGGTCACGTAGCCCGACCAGCCGACCGCCACGGTGGCGGCGCCCATGGCGTATTCGAGGATCAGGTCCCAGCCGATCAGCCACGCGAAGAACTCGCCGAGCGTCGCGTAGGTGTAGGTGTAGCTGGAGCCGGCCACCGGGATCAGCGCGGCCATCTCGGAGTAGCAGAGGCCGACGAAGGCGCAGGCGATGCCGCCGAGCACGAAGGACAGCATGATCCCCGGCCCGGCATACTGGGCCGCGGCGGTGCCGGTGAGGACGAAGATGCCGGCGCCGATGATCGCCCCGATGCCCATCGCGGTGATCGAGAGGGCGCCGAGCGACTTCGAGAGCTGCTGCTCGCCCTCGCCGCTCTCGACGATGTCCTCGACCGACTTGCGCCCCATCAGGCCCGACGAATCCATGGCACCATCCTTCGAGGTCGGGGCGGTTCGGCACGCGTCGACACGCCCGGAGGCGGCGACGATTCTGTCACGCTTCCAGAGTTGTAGAGGCAAATCGACCGACAACAACGTGAGTCGGCGCAAGATTCTTCCGGCCAGGATCCGTGGGGTCAGGCGCGTTCCACGCGCGCGATCAGCGGCCTGACCTTGAGGCGGCCCGCGAACGCGCCCTCGGCACGCAGCGCCTCGCGCCGGACGACGTCGCCGGCCCGGGCCTGCCGGGCGCCGGCGACCGTCTCCACCCGTCTGACGATGCCGCCGAGCCAGCTCCCGGCCGGTCGGTGCAGGCGGCCGAGCGCCGTCTCCGGCCGCGCCGTCCCGACGAAGCGGTCCAGGGTGCGGATCCAGCCTTCGGCCGGGACGTCGCCCGCCTCCAGGCACAGGATCCAGTCCCGCCGGGCCGCGGCGGCACCCGCCGCGTAGGGATTCCCGCCCCGGTGCAGCACGAGGGTCGCGCCCGTGGCTTCCGCGACGGCCGCCACGGCCTCGCTCTCGCGGCCCGCGACGATCACCGCGTCGCCGACGAGGCCGCCGGCCACGCCGGAGACGAGCACGCTGAGCGTGTCGGCCAGGCGATCGATCGCGTCCGGATCGGCCGGTTCGGCCAGATAGGTCACGGCTGAGAGCATGAGCGCGCGCATAGACGATTCTGCGCCGCCGTAAACTGCCCCGCCGCCTCCGCGCGGACGCGCCGCGGCCCGGACGGGCGATGGAGCCGGATTTGCCTGAAAAAGAGGCGTTTGCCGACGTCGTGTTCGCTCTATGTTCCGGTCCCGATCCGGGCGGAGGACGAGGCGTCATGGGGGACACGCGCGACGGGACCGCACCCGGGGCCGCGCCGCGACTCGGCCCGAGCGCCGCCGATCCGGCCGCCCGGCGTGGGCGCGGCGCGACCGCCAACCCGACGGGCCGGTACGAATCCGCCCGGCACGAGGCGTTCCACGACGAGACCTGGACGACCGACGCGCCGGCACCCCTGCGCACGCACGTCACGCCGGAGCGGTCGGCCCGGATCATCGCCCGGAACAGCTCGCCCGACATCCCGTTCGATCGGTCGATCAACCCGTACCGCGGCTGCGAGCACGGCTGCATCTACTGCTACGCCCGCCCCACCCATGCCTGGCTCGGCCTGTCGCCGGGGCTCGACTTCGAGTCGCGGATCGTCACCAAGCCGGACGCCGCCCGGCTCCTCGCCCGCGAGATCGCCGCGCCAGGCTACCGACCCGAGACGATCGCCCTCGGCACCGCTACCGACCCGTATCAGCCGGTCGAGCGGGAGCACCGGCTCACCCGCGCGGTGCTGGAGGTGCTGCGCGAGGCCCGCCACCCCGTCAGCATTACCACGAAGTCGGACCTGGTGCTGCGCGACCTCGACCTCCTGGCCGAGATGGCGGCGGATAACCTCGTGCTGGCGGCGATCTCGCTGCCCACGCTGGATCCGGGCCTCGCACGCCGCCTCGACCCGCGGGCGCCGCGGCCGGGCAAGCGGCTCGCGACGATGCGCGCGCTGAGCGCGGCGGGGGTGCCGGTCATGGTGAACGTCTCGCCGGTCATTCCCGGCCTGACCGATCACGAGATCGAATCGATCCTGACCGAGTCGCGCGCGCACGGTGCGACGCGCATCGGCCACGCGCTGCTGCGCCTCCCCGGCGAAGTCGCCGATCTCGTGGCCGACTGGTTCGCCGAGCACTATCCGGAGCGTCGGGCGCGGGCTTTCGCGCTCCTGCGGGACGCCCGGAGCGGGCGCGAGAACGACCCGCGCTTCGGCCACCGTTTCCGCGGGGAGGGGGCCTACGCGGCGATGATCGGTCAGCGGGTCCGCCTCGCCGGCACGCGACTCGGCTTCGCCTTCGGCCGGATGGAGCTGAATCGGGAGTCCTTCCGCAAGCCGGGGGCACAGCTGACGCTGTTCTGAGCCGGCGGGGCGTCGAGCCCGGCGAGCCGGGATCGTACGAGCGGAGCGCTCTTCGGGCGAAATGACTCCGCTGTCGGTGCATCAGCGACCGATCATCCATCTCGAATTCAGATCGACACGGCGACATACCGCGCTCCTCGCGGAGATGAGGAGTTCGACCGCGCGAATACTTGGCTTGTTGACCTGAGGTTTAACCGTGTTTGTCAGAATACACATTTCGATTGAGTCGTAAATCCGAGGTTGACAGCGAAGATCTTTCGTCATCTATGAAGTCGTTTTCCGGTTCTTTTTCAAGAAGGGTCTCGCTTTGTCTCGATATTTTAGATTTTCAATAGGTTCGGTCATCGGATTAGTATTGCTGGGTATGGGGGTGATGCTGATTGCGGTGCGTACAGACACGCTTCTGAGCGCCGTGGAGCATGCGCGAGAGGGGCAGCGCGTCGTCACGCTCACGCGTGTCAGCCGCACGTTGCTCCGATCGGTGATGGCGGCCCGCATGGCGCGGGGCATCGTTCAGAAGGTCCTGGCCGTTGAGGGGCCGATCTCGGTTGCCGACAGGGCGGATCAGCTGTCCGAGCGGCAGGCCCTGATGGACGCAGAGAGCGAATTCTGGACCCTCGTGCGCGACCTCGCCGTGCCGTCGGTCCAGGCAACGCTGGAGCCGCTTCGGAGTGCGCAAGCGACCTTGGCCGCGCTGAGGCCACAGATCGACACGGTCGTCGCGCTCCCGAGGGAGCGCCGCGATGCGGCGTTCGGACAGACCTTCGACACAGCCGTCACGAGCCTCCTCGACGCCTTCGCGGCAACCAACGCCGCGGTGGACGCGGCCATTCCGCGCCGTGACGCGGCGGTGGCGAAGGCCCTCGACATCAAGCGCGCCAGCTGGGCGACGCGGGTCGCCCTCGGCAATTCCTGGCGCCGTATCGAAACCTCGGTGGCTGCCAAGGCGGCTTGGTCGCAGGAGGAGATCGTCGCGGCGGCCGAGGAGCGGGGACGCCTGATGGCGGACTGGGGGGAAGTCGTCGGCCTGTTCACGGGGGACGTCCCGGTCGCCCTGCGTACCGCCTTCGAGAAGGCGGGAGCCAGCAACTTCGAGGGTGAGTCGGCGCGGCGCCGCGTAGCGGTCACGGACGCGCTCAGCCGCGGCAGGCCGCCCGGCATCGAGGCCGAGGCGCTGCGCGCGCGCGACATCGCCGACGGGAAGGTGCTTCTCGATCTGGTCCACGCGGGTCTCGACGCGATGATCGACCGGGCCCAGCTCCTCGCCGCCGAGTCGGAGCGCGCGCTTTCCGGGGCCGTGCTGTTCCTGACCACCGCGGTCCTGCTGGCGGTCGGCGGTATCATCATCGTGTTCCGCTGGGTGCTCCGGCCGTTACGGGCCATGACCCGCGCCATGCAGGCGCTCGCGGAAGGAGACGCCGGCGTGCCGATCCCGGCCCGCGGGCGGCGGGACGAGATCGGCGCGATGGCGGCGGCCGTGCAGGTCTTCCGGGACAACCTCGTCCGCACCCGCGCCCTGGAGGCGGACGCGGCCGAGGCGGCGCGCGCCGCGGAGCTGCAGCGCCGGACCGTGACGCACGCGCTGGCGGACACCTTCGAGGCGGCGGTGGCCGGCATCGTCGGGCGGGTCTCCGCCGCCGCGACCGAGCTGCAGACCACGGCCTGGCAGATGACCACGACCGCCCAGGAGACCGCCAGCCAGTCCGATACCGTGGCCGCCGCTGCCGAGGAGGCCTCCGCCGGCGTCAGGACGGTCGCCGCCGCGGTTGAGGAACTCGGCACCTCCGTCCAGGAGATCGGCCGGCAGGTCCAGGGCTCGTCCGATCTGGCCCGGGGCGCGGTCGGCGAGGCCGATCAGACGGCCGCCCTGGTGGCGGCGCTCAACGCGTCGGTCGCCCGGGTCGACGCCGTCGTCGAGCTCATCGCCGGCATCGCGGCACAGACGAACCTGCTGGCGCTCAACGCCACGATCGAGGCGGCGCGGGCCGGCGACGCCGGGCGCGGCTTCGCGGTGGTCGCCACCGAGGTCAAGGCACTGGCCACCCAGACCGGCCGCGCCACCGACGAGATCGGGCGGCAGATCGGGGAGATCCGGGCCGTGACCGGGCAGGCGGTGCGGGCGATCGGCACGATCACCGGCCGGATCGGCGAGATCGACACCGTGGCGGCGGCCATCGCGGCCGCGGTGGAGCAGCAGGGGGCGGCCACGCGCGAGATCGTCCGCAACGTCGCCCAGGCCAGTGCCGGCACGCAGGAGGTGACCGGCAACATCGCCGGCGTGGCGCAGGCGGCCGACCAGACCGGGCGCGCCGCGGACCACGTGCTCAAGGCCGCGACCGCGCTCGCGCGTCAGTCGGAGGAGCTCGCCGCGGAGGTCCAGCACTTCCTCACGGGCGTCCGGGCCGCGTGACCCCCCGCCCGCCTCAGTCGAAGCCGCGGGTGAAGCTGAGCCGATGGTGCGGGCTGCGCCCGAGCTGCGTCAGGCCGGCGCGGTGGACGGCCGTCCCGTAGCCGACGTTGCGCTCCCAGCCGTAGCCGGGATGGCGCCGGGCGAGGCGCCGCATCAGCTGGTCGCGGAGCACCTTGGCGACGATCGAGGCGGCGGCGATCTGCGGCACGAGGTGGTCGCCGCCGATCACGGCGCGGCCGGGCAGGCCCGGCAGGGCGTCGCGCCCGTCGACCAGCACGGGCGCGGCGAGGCCGAGCCGCGCCACCGCCCGCGCCATGGCGTCGAGGGTCGCGCCGCGGATGTTGATCCGGTCGATCAGGGCGCGCGACCCCGCCGCCACCGCGACCCGCGCGTGGGCGCGGATCAGCGGCGCCAGCCGGTCCCGCACGGGCTCGGGGACGCGCTTGCTGTCGTCGAGGGCCGCGAGGAGGTCGGCCGGGATCGCGGTCGGATCGAACCAGACCGCGGCCACCACCACCGGTCCGCAGAGCGCGCCGCGGCCGACCTCGTCGCAGCCGATCGCCGCCGGATACGCGGCGGCCCGGGCGGGATCGAACGGCCCGGCGACCGGGGGGCGGGCTCTGGCGGACCCGGCCGGTCTGGCTGGCGGCTTAATCGGCGGCATGGCGGGCGGCATGGCGCCGTCCTGCCATGCCGCGCGGACGCCGTCACGGGTCAGGCGGCGTCGCGGGTGCTCCGGGCACCGCCATGCGCCTCGACGATGTTGCCGAAGAACTGCCGGGCGCTCACGTCCCAGCCGCAGCGCAGGGCCTCGGCCCGGCACTCGGCGCGCGACAGGCGCAGGGCGGCCAGCGCGGCGACCCGCAGATCCGGGTCGAGCACGCCGACCCGGGTGCCGCCGACGACGTCGTTGGGGCCCGGCACCGGGAAGGCCGCCACCGGGAGGCCGCTGGCCAGTGCCTCCAGCAGCACGATGCCGAACGTGTCGGTGAGGCTCGGGAACACGAAGACGTCGCAGGCGGCGTAGACCGCCGAGAGGTCCGCGCCGGTGCGGGTGCCGAGGAAGCGAGCCTCCGGCGCGAGCGCCTGCAGGCGCGGGCGGTCCGGCCCGTCGCCGACCACCACCTTCGTGCCGGGCAGGTCGAGGTTCAGGAAGGCCGCGACGTTCTTCTCCACGGCGAGCCGCCCGACGTAGAGGAACAGCGGTCCCGGCAGGCCGGCGAGTTCCGGCGGCACGGGCGTCCCGGGCTCGGCCGGCCGGAACCGCTCCGTGTCGACGCCCCGGGTCCAGCGCATCAGCCGGCCGAAGCCCCGCGCCGCGAGTTCGCCCTGGAGCGAGGCGGTGCTGACCATCGTCCCCCGGGCGGCGCCGTGGAACCGGCGCAGGTACGCGTAGGACCACGCCTCCGGCACCGGGGCGCGGGCGGCGAGGTATTCCGGGAAGCGCGTGTGGTAGCTCGTCGTGAACGGCAGGTCGTGGGTGAGGCAGTGCCGGCGCGCCGCGAGGCCGACCGGCCCCTCCGTGGCGATGTGCACGTGGCTCGGCCGCTCGGCCCGCCAGCGCGCCGCCACCCGCTCGCGCCCGGCATAGGCGAGGCGGATCTCGGGATAGCCCGGCAGCGGCAGCGAGCGGAAATCGGCCACCGACAGCAGGGTCGTGGCGAAGCCGTGCTCCGGCGCGCGCCGGACCATCTGCTCGAGGGAGCGCACGACGCCGTTCACCTGCGGGTGCCACGCGTCGCTGGCGATCAGGAGCTTCACGGCGGCACCCTCACGCCACCGCGCGCCGGCCCGGCAGGGGCTGCGGCAGGGCCTCGGTCGCCCGCGCCCGCAGGAGGCTCGGATAGTGCAGCACCTCGATGCGGCCGTCGTAATGCTCCACGAGCCCCGTGCAGGATTCCACCCAGTCGCCGGTGTTGAGGTAGCGCAGGTCGCCGATCGGCCGGTCCGCGGCGTGGTGGATGTGGCCGCAGATCACCCCGTCGGCGCCGTGGCGTCGGGCCTCCTCGGCCAGGATCGTCTCGAAGCGGCCGATGAAGCTCACCGCGTTCTTCACGCGCAGCTTCGCCCAGGCCGACAGCGACCAGTAGGACAGGCCGAGGCGCCGCCGCACCTTGTTGATCAGCGTGTTGAGGGAGAGCGCCAGCGTGTAGGCGCCGTCGCCCAGGTGAGCGAGCCACGGCGAGTGGCGCACCACCATGTCGAACTGGTCGCCGTGGATGACGAGGTAGCGCTTGCCGTCGGCCGCCTCGTGGATCGCGGTCTCGGCCAGCTCGATGCCGCCGAAGCTCGTCCCCACGTAGTCGCGCAGGAACTCGTCGTGGTTGCCGGGCAGGTAGACGATCCGCGCGCCCTTGCGGACCTTGCGCAGGAGCTTCTGCACCACGTCGTTGTGCTCCTGCGGCCAGTACCAGCCGGAGCGCAGCTGCCAGCCGTCCACGATGTCGCCGACGAGGTAGATCGTGTCGGCGTCGTAATCCTTCAGGAAGGACAGCAGCAGGCCGGCCTGGCAGCCGCGCGTGCCGAGATGCAGGTCCGACAGGAACAGCGTCCGCACGCGGACCGGCATCTCCTCAACCTCGGCCACGGCATCCTCTCCCGGCGGCTGTACGGTGCCGGGATCCAGAGCGCGATCCGATCTCAGTTTGATGACGCGGGTCCGGACGGGGCGGAAAGACTTCGGTGTGCGGCGCCGCGAAGCCTCTCAACCGGAGCTCGACTTCGCTGCGGCGCACAAAAAATTTTTTTGGCAAGTTCCGGAAGTTTTTCCGGTTTTCCTTTCGAGCTTCACCGCCTCATAATACCAAGAACCGGCGGCTCGGCACGAGCTCGCCCGGACCTTGACAGGAAGGCGGCGAGGACGGCCCTGGAGCCGTTGGACGGGACGGCAATTCGGAGGCGACCGGCGCGCGGGGGGCGCGCCGCGACGCGAGCGGCGTGAGGCCGCCTGCCGCTCCGCGGACGCCCCCCCGATCACGGCAGAGGATGGCGTTCGAGGGGGTGCGGCGCGAGCCGCTTTCGACGGCGCCGGACCGACTCCCTGACGACGCTTGAACAACCCGGCGCGGGGTCACGCCCGCGCGCAACGGACTTTTCGGAGGAAACATCATGGCCGCAACCCGGCGCCCCGGTCGCAACCACCTCTTCATCCCGGGCCCCACCAACATCCCGGAGCGCGTCCTGCGCGCCATGCACGTGCCGTCGGAGGATCACCGCTCGCCGAGCTTCCCCGAGCTGGTCAAGCCGCTGCTGCAGGACTCCAAGATGGTGTTCGGCTCGACCAACGGGACGGTCATCCTGTTCCCGTCCTCGGGCACCGGCATCTGGGAATCGGCCCTGTCCAACACCCTCTGCCGCGGCGACAAGGTGCTCACCGCCCGCTACGGCCAGTTCAGCCACCTCTGGGTCGACATGGCCCAGCGCCTCGGCCTCGACGTGATCGTCCAGGACGAGGAGTGGGGCGCCGGCGCCGACCCGCAGAAGATCGAGGAGGCGCTCCGCGCCGACAAGGATCACGCCATCAAGGCCGTGATGGTCGTCCACAACGAGACCGCCACCGGCGTCACCAGCGACATCGGCGCGGTGCGCAAGGCGATCGACGCCGCCGGCCACCCGGCGCTGCTGTTCGTGGACGGCATCTCGTCGATCGGCTCGCTGCCGTTCTACATGGACGACTGGAAGGTCGACTGCGCCATCGCGGGCTCGCAGAAGGGCTTCATGCTGCCGGCCGGCCTCGGCCTGATCTGCATCAGCCCGAAGGCGCTCAAGATCGCCGAGGGCGGCACCGGCCGCAACGACCGGCTCGGCCACGCCTACTTCGCCTGGAAGGACCAGCTGGCCGCCAACGCCACCGGCTATTTCCCCTACACCCCCGTCCTGCCGCTGCTCTACGGCCTGCGCGAGGCGCTGGCGATCGTGAAGGAGGAGGGGCTGGAGAACGTCTACCACCGCCATCACGTGCTCGGCGAGGCGACCCGCCAGGCCGTGGCGGCCTGGGGCCTCAAGCCCTGCGCCAAGGAGCCGAAGTGGAACTCCGACACGGTCACGGCGATCGTGGTGCCGGAGGGCGCCGACGCCGCCAAGGTGATCACACACGCCTACGAGCGCTACAACCTCTCGCTGGGCGCCGGCCTGTCCAAAGTTGCCGGCAAGGTGTTCCGCATCGGCCACCTGGGCGACCTGAACGAGCTGTCGCTGCTGGGCGCCATCGCGGGCGCCGAGATGGCCATGCTCGATTGCGGCATCAAGGTCACGCCGGGCTCGGGCGTCGCCGCCGCCTCCAGCTACCTGCGCGAGAATCCGCTGCATAAGGCGTGAACCGCGCACGCGATCGGGGCGGGACCGGGTTGCCGGGCCCGCCCCGACGCGCAAGTAAGAACAAGACTATCGAGGAAGCCGCCCGTCGTCCGAGAGGGGTCCTATGACCAAGAAGATCGTGTTCCTGGATCGTGAATCCCTCGATGCCAGGGTCCGACCGTTCAACTTCCCGCACGAATACGTCGAGCACGAGTCGACCTGGACGCCGGAGGAGATCGTCTCCCGCCTCCAGGGCGCGGAGATCGCGCTGATCAACAAGGTCCCGATGCGGGCCGAGACGCTGAAGCAGCTCCCCGACCTGAAGCTGATCGCGGTCGCCGCCACCGGCACCGACGTGGTCGACAAGGCCCAGGCCAAGGCCCAGGGGGTGACGGTCGTCAACATCCGCAACTACGCGTTCAACACCGTGCCGGAGCACGTGGTCGGGCTGATGTTCGCCCTGCGCCGGGCGATCGTGCCCTACGCCAACTCGGTCCGGCGCGGCGACTGGGCGAAGTCCAAGCAGTTCTGCTACTTCGACTACCCGATCTACGACATCGCCGGCTCGACGCTCGGCATCGTCGGCTACGGGGCGCTGGGCAAGTCGATCGCCAAGCGCGCCGAGGCGCTCGGCATGAAGGTCCTCGCCTACGACGTGTTCCCGCAGGACGGGCTCGTCGATTTCGAGACGATCCTGACGCAGTCCGACGTGATCACGCTGCACGTGCCGCTGACCCCCGACACCAAGGGGATGATCGGCGCCGCCGAGCTCAAGAAGATGAAGAAGAGCGCGATCCTCATCAACACGGCCCGCGGCGGGCTCGTGGACGAGGCGGCCCTGCTCGAGGCGCTCAAGGACGGCACCATCGCGGGCGCCGGGTTCGACGTGGTGGCGCAGGAGCCGCCCAAGGACGGCAACATCCTGTGCGACGCCGACCTGCCGAACCTGATCGTCACGCCGCACGTCGCATGGGCGAGCAAGGAGGCGATGCAGATCCTCGCCGATCAGCTCGTCGACAACGTCGAGGCCTTCGTGGCGGGCAAGCCGCAGAACGTGGTCGAGAGCTGACGCGACGCAGATCGCACGCCGTCGTTCCGGGGCGCCGCAGGCGGGCCCGGAAACCGGAGCCGCCGACGGTGTCGGCCGAGAATCACCTGTGCGTCTGGATTCCGGGCTCCGCTCCGCGGCCCGGAATGACGGGGTGGATGTCCCTGACGTGATCATGCCCATCCTGGGCCGAGGTTAAGACATGACCAAGAAGCTGCTGTTCCTGTTCGACACCGATGCCGTCCCCAACGTGTTCGACACGGTCGTCGGCTACGACGGCGGCGCCGACCACATCACCGGTTATGGCGGCGTGAACCCCGACAATGTCGGCGCGCTGGTGGACGGCACGATCTACACGCGCGGCGGCTCCGAGAAGAAGTCGACGGCGATCTTCGTCGGCGGCGGCAGCATGGCGGCCGGTGAGGAACTGTTCACGGCGGTCAAGAAGCGCTTCTTCGGTCCGTTCCGGGTCTCGGTCATGCTCGATTCCAACGGATCGAACACCACGGCCGCCGCCGGCGTCGCGCTGGTGGCCAAGGCCGCCGGCTCGCTCCAGGGCAAGAAGGCCGTCGTGCTGGCGGGCACCGGCCCGGTCGGCATGCGCTCGGCCGCCCTGCTCGCCGGCGAGGGCGCCGAGGTCACCATCGCGGGCCGCGCCCTCGACAAGACCCAGGCCGCGGCGGACCAGATCAACAAGCGCTTTAAGGTCAACGTGAAGGCCGCCGCGACCCCCGACGAGGCCTCCCGCGTCGCCCTGGTGAAGGGCACGAACCTCGTGTTCACGGCCGGCGCCATCGGCGTCGAGCTGCTGCCGGAGGCCGCCTGGGCGCAGGACTCGTCGATCGAGTTCGTCGCCGACTACAACGCGCAGCCCCCGACCGGCATCGGCGGCATCGACGTGATGGACAAGGGCAAGGAGCGCAACGGCAAGCAGGCCTTCGGCGCCCTCGGCATCGGCGGCCTGAAGCTCAAGCTGCACCGGGCCTGCGTCGGGCAGCTCTTCGAGAGCACCGACAAGGTGCTCGACGCCGAGGAGATCTACGCCCTCGCCAAGACGATGGCCTGACCGGAGGGGCGCCCATGTCGGACACGCAGCAGCCAGAGAACGCGACCATCCAGACCTTCCTGACGGAGCTGGCGAGCGCCGCCCCGACCCCCGGGGGCGGCGGCGCGGCGGCGATCTCCGGCGCCATGGGCGCGGCCCTGGTGTCGATGGTCTGCAACCTCACCATCGGCAAGAAGAAGTACGTCGAGGTCGAGGCCGAGATGAAGGAGGTCCTGGCCAAGTCCGAGGGCCTGCGGGTCGTGCTCACCGGCATGATCGGCGAGGACGTCCAGGCGTTCGACGCGGTGATGGGCGCCTACGGCCTGCCCAAGGCCACCGACGACGAGAAGGCCGCGCGCGCGGACAAGATCCAGGCGGCGCTCAGGACCGCCTGCGACGTGCCGCTCGCCTGCTGCCGGGCCTGCCGCGCCGTGATCGACCTCGCGGCGATCACGGCCGACAAGGGCAATCTCAACGTCGTGTCGGATGCCGGCGTGGCGGTGCTGTCCGCCTATGCCGGCCTGCGCAGCGCGGCGCTGAACGTCTACGTGAACGCTAAGGGCCTCGAGGACCGCGCGTTCGCCGACGAGCGGCTGAAGGAGCTGGAGGACCTGCTGTCCGATGCCGGCGCGCTGACCGAGAAGGTCTACGCGGTCGTGAAGGACAAGGTGAACTGAACCGCGACGCCCTTCGTCCTTCGCGGAGGGCGGGCGCGTCCCCGCTGGGGCAGCGCCGCGCTGAACAGCGCGTTCGGTTCGATCACGTCGACGCCGCCGTCTCTGCGAGCGGAGCGAAGCAATCCAGTCGGCGTCGCAATGTCAGAGGTCGCGCTGCCCTGGGTCACTTCGCGGCGCTCGTGATGACGGAGCGGGCGCATCGAACGAAGCGTTCCAGCGAACTTTGTATCGATTCAACAGTCGAGGCCGGGTGCATGATGCCCCGGCCTCGTTGTTTTTCTGTATGCTGCGTCGCAATATCGAATACGGTCCGTGCTGCGACCGCGAAAAAGTCGCGGTCAATCAGGGGCTTAAAAAATTTGACGGGCGTAATCTTTCGACTCAACTAAAGTAGAGGGCGTCAACGGCGGCAACGAACCGCGGAGGAGGCGCCGAATGGACGTCCACGAGTATCAGGCCAAGGAGCTGCTCGCGAGCTTCGGCGTGGCCGTCCCCAAAGGAGCCATCGCGTTCAGCCCGGACCAGGCGGTCTACGCCGCCACCGAGCTCGGCGGCTCGTTCTGGGCCGTCAAGGCGCAGATCCACGCGGGCGCCCGCGGCAAGGCCGGCGGCATCAAGCTGTGCCGGACCTACAACGAGGTCCGCGACGCCGCCAAGGACCTCCTCGGCAAGCGCCTCGTCACGCACCAGACCGGCCCCGAGGGCAAGCCGGTGCAGCGGGTCTACGTCGAGACCGCCGACCCGTTCGAGCGCGAACTCTACCTCGGCTACGTGCTGGACCGGAAGGCCGAGCGCGTGCGGGTCATCGCCAGCCAGCGCGGCGGCATGGACATCGAGGAGATCGCCGCCAACGAGCCGGACTCGCTCATCCAGGTGGTGGTCGAGCCGGCGGTCGGCCTGCAGCAGTTCCAGGCCCGGGAGATCGCCTTCCAGCTCGGGCTGAACATCAAGCAGGTCTCGGCCGCGGTGAAGACGATCATGAACGCCTACCGGGCGTTCCGCGACTGCGACGGCACCATGCTGGAGATCAACCCGCTCGTCGTCACCAAGGACGACCGGGTGCTGGCCCTCGACGCCAAGATGAGCTTCGACGACAACGCGCTGTTCCGCCGGCCCGGCATCGCCGACATGCACGACCCGTCCCAGGGCGATCCCCGGGAGGCCCAGGCCGCCGAGCACAACCTCAGCTATATCGGTCTCGAGGGCGAGATCGGCTGCATCGTCAACGGCGCCGGGCTGGCCATGGCCACCATGGACATGATCAAGCACGCGGGCGGCGAGCCGGCGAACTTCCTGGATGTGGGTGGCGGTGCGTCCCCCGAGCGGGTGGCCACGGCCTTCCGGCTGGTCCTCTCGGACCGCAATGTGAAGGCGATCCTCGTCAACATCTTCGCCGGCATCAACCGCTGCGACTGGGTCGCGGAGGGCGTCGTCCAGGCGGCCCGCGAGGTGAAGATCGACGTGCCGCTGGTGGTCCGGCTCGCCGGCACGAACGTGGAGGCGGGCAAGAAGATCCTGGCCGACAGCGGCCTCGATCTCATCACCGCCGATACCCTGGCGGAGGCGGCCAAGAAGGCGGTCGACGCCTGCGCCGCCGCCAAGGGCCATCTCGACACGACGCAGCACTGAAGGGGGAGACCGCGCCATGAGCATCCTCATCGACGAGACCACCCCGATCATCGTCCAGGGCATCACGGGCGACAAGGGCACCTTCCACGCCAAGGAGATGCTCGACTACGGCACGAACGTCGTCGGCGGCGTCACGCCCGGCAAGGGCGGGCGCACCCATCTCGGCCTGCCGGTGTTCAACACCGTCAAGGAGGCGGTGGCGGCGACCGGCGCCACCACCTCGATCACCTTCGTGGCGCCGCCCTTCGCGGCGGACGCCATCATGGAGGCGGCCGATGCCGGGCTGCGGCTGGTCTGCTCGATCACCGACGGCATCCCCGCCCAGGACATGATGCGGGTGAAGCGCTACCTGTACCGCTACCCCAAGGAGCGGCGGACCATGGTGGTCGGCCCGAACTGCGCCGGCATCATCTCGCCCGGCAAGGCGATGCTCGGCATCATGCCCGGCCACATCTACCTCCCGGGCAATGTCGGGGTGATCTCCCGCTCGGGCACGCTCGGCTACGAGGCCGCCTCGCAGCTCAAGGAGCTGGGGCTCGGGATCTCGACCTCGGTGGGCATCGGCGGCGACCCGATCAACGGCTCGTCCTTCCTCGACCACCTCGCCCTGTTCGAGACGGACCCGGATACCGACGCGGTGCTGATGATCGGCGAGATCGGCGGCCCGCAGGAGGCCGAGGCCTCGGCCTGGATCCGCGAGAACATGTCGAAGCCGGTGATCGGTTTCGTTGCCGGGCTCACGGCGCCGAAGGGCCGGCGGATGGGCCATGCCGGGGCGATCATCTCGGCGGCCGGCGACAGCGCCGCCGAGAAGGCCGAGATCATGCGCTCGTATGGCCTGACCGTGGCGCCGGATCCCGGCAGCTTCGGGCAGACCGTGGCCGACGTACTCGCCCGCGCGGCGTAGATCCTTCCCTCCCCCTTGCGGGGGGACCGAGGGTGGGGGTGGTGCAGGATCGGGCGATCCGGTGCCTTCTGAACCACCCCCACCCCCAACCCCTCCCCGCAAGGGGGAGGGGAGCGCAGCCTTGCGCCACGAGGTGGCCCCATGACCCGCACCCTTCACGCAACCCCCGGTCTCGTCGACGCCACGGCCTTCGCGCCGCCGGTCATCGTCGGCACGTCGTCGGAGCAGGCGCTGGACATCCTGTTCCAGGCGCTGCTCGACGTCGCCCGCCGGCACGACCCCGACCTCGAGGCGGTCCTGCACGGCACGGCCGACATCTCGCGCTTCTCGCCGCAGATGCTCGCGCGCGCGCTCCAGGTGCAGGGCATCTGGTTCCAGCTGATCTCCATCGCCGAGCAGAACGCCGCGATGCGCCGCCGCCGGCACGTGGAGCGCACGGAGGGCCGGGCCGCGCTCGGCGGCTCCTTCGCCAAGGTTTTTTCCGACGCGCGCAAGCAGGGGGTGCCCCCTGAAAAGATCCAGGCGCTTCTCAGCGACCTGCGTATCCGCCCGACGCTGACCGCCCACCCCACCGAGGGCAAGCGGGTCACGGTGCTGGAGAAGTTCCGCCGGATCTACCTCGTCCTGCGTGAGCTGGAGATGCCGCGCTGGACCGACCGCGAGCGCAACGGGCTCATGAACGAGCTGCGCGACCAGATCGAGCTGGTCTGGATGACCGGCGAACTGCACCTGGAGAAGGCGACCGTCGAACGGGAGGTGGCCTGGGGGCTGC
This sequence comes from Methylobacterium sp. C33D, assembly GCF_053345825.1. Lineage (NCBI taxonomy): Bacteria > Pseudomonadati > Pseudomonadota > Alphaproteobacteria > Hyphomicrobiales > Methylobacteriaceae > Methylobacterium > Methylobacterium sp. C33D. The sequence goes on along the minus strand of NZ_JBKFAV010000004.1, from coordinate 156,813 downwards.
ACTTCTTCGACGAGACCCTGTTCGAGATGCTGCCCGAGACCCTGGAGACCCTCCACGAGGCGCTGGCCGAGACCTATCCGGGGACCGACTTCAAGGTCCCGCCGTTCTTCCAGTTCGGCTCGTGGATCGGCGGCGACCGGGACGGCAACCCCTACGTCACGGCGGCGGTCACCCGGCAGACCCTGCACCGCAACGCGCTCGCCTCGCTCACGCGCTACCGGGACGGCGTGCGCGAGCTGGGCCGCACCCTGTCGCTCACCGAGCGCTCGCTGCCGCTGCCCGAGAGCTTCCGCGCGGAACTCGACCGCCACCTCGCCGAGAGCGGGCAGTCCCGCGCCATCACCCGGCGCAATCCGGGGGAGCCGTATCGCCAGTACCTCTCCTGCGTCCTGCGCAAGATCGAGGCGACCATCGCCCGCAACGAGGGCGAGCACCCGTCCGGCCCCGACTACGCGAGTGCGGACGGTCTGATCGAGGACCTGCGCACCCTGGAGCGCGGCCTGACCGAGGCCAAGTGCGGGGCGCTGGCGCGCGATCTCGTCCGTCCGGTCCGGCGCATGGTCGAGATCTTCCGCTTCTCGACGGTCCGCCTCGACCTGCGCGAGAACACCACCCGGACCACCGACACGCTCCACGCCCTCTGGCGCCAGCGCAACGGCGAGGGTGAGCCGCCGGCCCTCGGCTCGACCGCGTGGCGCCAGTGGCTCGACGCGGAGCTCGCCCGACCGCGCGACCCGGAGCGGTCCTTCGAGGACCTGCCCGACGCGGCCCGCGAGACGCTCGCCACCTTCGCCCTCGTCGCCGAGATGCGCGAGGCCCTCGACCGCGAGGCGTTCGGCGCCTTCGTGCTGTCGATGACGCGCTCGGTCGAGGACGTGCTCGGCGCCTATCTGCTGGCCAAGGAGGCGGGAGTGTTCCTCGACGCGGCCGGCACCGAGATCTGCCCGCTGCCGATCGTGCCCCTGTTCGAGACCATCGACGACCTGCGCGCCGCCCCGGCGATCATGCGGGCGCTGCTCGGCACGCCGGTGGTGCGCCGCTCGACCCGCTGGCAGGGCGGGGTGCAGGAGGTGATGATCGGCTACTCCGACTCCAACAAGGACGGCGGCTTCGTCGCCGCCAACTGGGAGCTCTACAAGGCGCAGAGCAAGCTGACCCGCCTCGGCGAGGAGCTCGGCGTCGGGATCGCCTTCTTCCACGGGCGTGGCGGCTCCGTGAGCCGCGGCGGCGTGCCGACCCAGAAGGGCATCATGGCCCAGCCGCCGGGCTCCATCCGCGGCCGGTTCCGCACCACCGAGCAGGGCGAGGTGGTCTCGTTCAAGTACGCCAACCGCGGCACGGCCGCCTACCAGATGGAGCTGCTGGCGGCCTCGGTGTTCGAGCACGCGCTGGCCGGCGACGGCGAGCGGGCGGGGCCGGGCCACGACGACGCCCTGGAGGCGCTCGCCGGCGCCTCGCGGGCGGCCTACGTCCAGCTGCTCCAGACCGACGGGCTGGTCGATTACTTCCAGGCGGCGAGCCCGCTGGACGAGATCGCGCTCCTCAACATCGGCTCGCGCCCGGCCCGCCGCTTCGGCGCCCGCTCGCTCTCGGACCTCCGGGCGATCCCCTGGGTGTTCGCGTGGTCGCAGAACCGGCACGTCATCACCGGCTGGTACGGCGTCGGCTCGGGGCTGGCGAGCTTCATCGACGTGCGCGGCCGCGACGGAGAGGCGACGCTCAAGCGGCTGTTCACCGAGTCCCGCATCCTCCGCCTCGTCCTCGACGAGGTCGAGAAGACGCTGATGATGGTCGATCTCGACATCGCCCGCGCCTACGCGGGCCTCGTCCCGGATGCCGGCATCCGCGATCGCATCTTCGCGATGATCGAGGCCGAGTACGCGCTGACCCGCGAGATGGTGCTGCGGGTGAGCGGCGGTGGGGAACTCGCCGAGCGCTTCCCGCTGTTCCGGGATCGGCTGAAGGGCCGGCTGCCGACCATCAACCAGGTGAGCCGCGAGCAGGTGGAGCTGCTCGCCCGCTACCGCTCCGAGACGGACGAGGACCGGCGCGAGGCGGTGAAGTCGGCCCTGCTCCTGTCCATCAACTGCATCGCGGTCGGCTTCGGGGCGACCGGTTAGGAAGGGGCGCAACAGGCTCTCTCTCCTGCACGGGAGAGGAAACCCGAGCCTGAGACGAACCGCGATGGAGCGAACCGAAACGCGCCTCCCCGCCCTGTCAGGGGCCGAGGGGCGCGCCATTTGCCGCCGGTGAACGGGAGCGCATCCCGCAACGGCACCAGAACCGTCACCAGGAGAGAGAACCCGAGATGAGCTTCACCCTGATCCAGCAGGCCAAGCCGCGCCTGCACCGGTCCGAACTCGCCGTGCCCGGCTCCAACCCGACCTTCATGGAGAAGTCGGCCTCCTCGGCGGCGGACGTGATCTTCCTCGATCTCGAGGACGCGGTCGCCCCGGACGACAAGGAGAAGGCCCGCACCAACATCATCCAGGCGCTGAACGACCTGGATTGGGGCAACAAGACCATGATGATCCGCATCAACGGTCTCGATACCCACTACATGTACCGCGACGTGGTCGACATCGTCGAAGCCTGCCCGCGGCTCGACATGGTGCTGATCCCCAAGGTCGGCGTGCCGGCCGACGTCTACGCCATCGACGTGCTGGTCACCCAGATCGAGCAGGCCAAGAAGCGCGAGAAGCAGATCGGCTTCGAGGTGCTGATCGAGACGGCCCTCGGCATGGCCAACGTCGAGGCGATCGCCCAGTCTTCGAAGCGCCTGGAGGCGATGTCGTTCGGCGTCGCCGACTACGCCGCCTCGACCCGCGCCCGCTCCACCGTCATCGGCGGCGTGAACCCCGACTTCTCAGTGCTGACCGACAAGGACGAGGCCGGCAACCGCCAGACCCACTGGCAGGATCCGTGGCTGTTCGCCCAGAACCGCATGCTGGTCGCCTGCCGCGCCTACGGCCTGCGCCCGATCGACGGACCGTTCGGCGACTTCTCGGATCCGGACGGCTACCGCTCGGCGGCCCGCCGCTGCGCCGCCCTCGGCTTCGAGGGCAAGTGGGCGATCCACCCGAGCCAGATCGAGCTCGCCAACGAGGTGTTCACCCCGTCGGAGGCCGAGGTCACCAAGGCCCGCCGCATCCTTGAGGCCATGGAAGAGGCCGCCAAGGCCGGCCGCGGCGCCGTCTCCCTGGACGGACGCCTCATCGACATCGCCTCGATCCGCATGGCGGAGGCGCTGATCGAGAAGGCGAACGCCATGAAGAGCTGAGGCAGCCCGCGGGCGGATCCCGGCACAGGGCCGGGATCCGCCCTCCGCACCGCGATGAACGTCTCGTCGTTGCGAGCGCAGCGAAGCGATCCAGGATCGCGGCAACGGCGACATGCGTGTCGCTGCTGGATTCCTTGGCTGCGCGCGCGCGGACGGCGGCGCCGCGCGGGCCGAGTCCCGTCAGAACGGACGATCGTCCGGCAGCCGCGCCGCTTCCATCTCGCCCGGCGTCGGGTCCCGGTGAACCACGATGCCGCTCGACCGATCCGCCGCGATCAGCCCGAGCCGCGCGAACCCGTCGAGCCATCCGTCCATCGGCCAGATCCCGTGCCGGTCGTGAAAGCGGGCCGCGTTGGCGACGATGTCGCGGAAGTGCTGCAGCGGCGGGTCGTAGCCCGGATGATGCTGGTGGTAGGCCCGGGGGCCGCCGAGGAACAGGATCGGCACGCCGGCCCGCTCCGCCCGGAAGGCGAGGTCGGTATCTTCCGCGCCGTAGCCCGAGAAGGTCTCGTCGAAGCCGCCGAGGCGGTCGTAGGTCGAGGCCCGCACCGCGAAGGCGAGGGACCAGAACAGGCCGGGCTGCGGCGCCGGCGCCACCGTGCCGGCGGGCGGGAAGGCCCGCACCGGGTGCGGCGCGCCGAGACGCGCCAGGTCCGTCTCGCGCCACCCGTCCGCGACCGCCCCGGCCGGCAGGTAGCCGATCTCGCAGCAGATGAGGCCGTCCCGCTCGGCCACCGCCCGGGACAGGCCCGCGACGAGCCCCGCCGAGGGGATGCAGTCCACGTCGAGGAACATCAGCGTGTCGGCGCGGGCGGCCCGGCGTCCGGCATTGCGCGCCGCGGCCAGCGGCAGGCCGGCATGCGGGAACGGCACGCGCTCCACCGGGAAGGGAAGGGCCGGGTAGGGCGCCGCGTCGTCGCCGATCTCGACGACCACGCAGCGATCGGGCGGGTCGCCGCGGCCGAGACCCTCGAGCAGGCGTGTCAGGTGCGCGCGCCGGCCCTTGTTGAGGGTGATGACCGCGACGCTCACGGGGCGGTTCCGGCGCGCAGGACATCGAGCCGGTACTTGTCCGTCCGCGCCTGATTCAGGACCTGGGCGAAGGGCGCGGACAGCCGGATGAAGCCCTCGGCGGCGCCGTCGCCCGAGAGCGGGTAGTCGGTCTCGCCCAGCCAGTGCACCAGCACGATGTCGCCACCGGGCACGATCGTCGCGCCGGCCCGGCGCACGAGCGCGGCGAAATCGTCCGGAGCCAGGAAGTACAGGAACTCGGAGAGGACGATCAGGTCGAACCGCTCCTCCGGCCAGTCCGCCGGCATCGCGCCCTGCCGGACCTCGACGTGGGGGCGATCCGCGCAGCGTTCCCGGGCGGCCTCCGCGGCGGCCGGGACCAAGTCGGTGGCGAGCAGCCGCTCGCAGCGCTCGGACAGGGCGCGGGTGAAGACCCCGATGGAGCAGGCCGGCTCGAAGGCGGCCCGGTAGCGCGCCCGCGGCAGGGCCGCCAGCGTCGCCGCGTACTTGTCGCGCTCGTAGGATGACGTGGTGAAGCGCCAGGGATCCGGGTCGCTGGCGTAGATGCCGAGGAAGTAATCCTCCGGGAGGGTCTGGGTCCGCCGGGTCATGCGGGGACCGCGACGAAGCGTTCGTAGGGGCCGCAGAGCCGGTCGATCATGGCGGGCTCGAGCCGGAAGCCCGCGGGATCGTCCGCGATCAGGTCGGTGGTCTGCGATTCGTGGGCGGCGACGGCGCGCACCTTGGTCTCGCGATAGGCGGAGACGTCGAGGCGCAGGCCGGCCGGGCTCGGCCCGACCTCGGTCTCGGGTGGCAGGGTCCAGCCCCAGACGGGGTACTCGTAGACCCGCACGCCCGGCATCCGCGGCCGGGCGAGGGCGACGATCGCGGCGGCCGCCCTGTGGTCGCAATGGGGATCGTGGCGCCACGTGACGAAGACCGCGCCCGCCCCGATCGCCGCGGCCGCGCCGGCCACGGCGGACGCGGCCGCCTCGGCCTCGGGGCCGTCGCTCGGGACGTGCGCGTCCGGCAGGCGCAGGAAGGTGACGGCGTCGGGCCCGAGGCCGAGGACCGCCACGGCCCGCCGGGTCTCCGCCTCGCGCAGGGCGCGCAGCTTCTCCGGCGGGTAGAGGCGGGAATGCGTGTGCGACCCGCAGCCGTCGCTGACCACGACGAGGTGCACGGGCCGCCCCGACGCCCGGGCAGCGGCGATCAGCCCGCCGCATCCGAGGCTCTCGTCGTCGGGATGCGGCGCGACGACCACGAGACCCCGGCTTCCCAGGAGGGCATCGAGGCTCGCCACGGGCAGCGCGTCGGCGGCGGCCAGGAAGGCGTCGGCGCGCATCAGCGGCCTCCCGTCCGGTCGGCGGCCAACCGGAAGACGGCCATGGGGGAGCGCCGGTCGCACCGCGACGGGCTGCAGACGGGATCGATCACGGGACGCTCCAGGGACGGTGCGCGGGTTCGGACGTCCCCGGTTCTCAGGCGCGGCGCATGAACGCGCCATGAGCGGCGCGTTCGCAGTGGCCGGCGGGTGTCAGCGATCGTTCTCCGTGGTCAGGGCGTCGGCGCGGGTGCCCTCGTCGACGCCCCGGTCCGCCGCGAGCCGGACGCCGGGCGTCGGCGCGTCGCTGAACACCGCCCCGGCCGCGCTGAGGGCGCTGCGCAGGGCCTCGATCTGTCCGCTCGGCGCATCGCTGTAGCCGCCCTCGAAATCGCGCACGAATCGCTCGTCCAGGCCGATCTTGCCGGCGAGATCGGCCTCCGACCAGCCGAGCAGCCCGCGGGCGGCCCGCGACTGCGCCGGGGTCATGGCGAGCGCCCGGGTCCCGCTCTGCGCGCCCTCGTCCGATCCTGCCAAGGTCATCCTCCTGCTCCGCGATGATCAACAACGATCGCCACCCCGGATCGTTTCCGGTCGGTCTTCGGCCGAGCGCGACCATAATTGTGCTGAAATCCTGTCGCATCCGCCAAGGCGCAAGATTCGGAGCGGTCTCGCGAGGGACCGGGCCGCGCGGCCGGCGCGGCGTTTCCGGAGGATGACCTGCGCGCGGCGCGCGCGACATGGGGACTGGACGATGAGAGGGGTGCTGATCGCGAGCTTGGCCTGCGCCGTGCTGGCCATGGACCTGTCGGCGGCGACGCAGGCGCAGGCGCAGATGGGCGGCTCGCCGACCGGCTTCGGCCGGGGCAACCGCCGGCCGGGCGGCGAGGAGGAGAAGAAGCCCCAGTACGTGCCGGGGGCCAAGGCCAGCGAGAAGATGTTCCCGCTGGATTCGACCTGGACCGCCGTGAGCCTGAACGGCAAGCCGTTCACGGGCGGCGACCGGCCGAGCTTCATCATCGACAAGCAGTACCGCGCCCGCGGCTACGGCGGCTGCAACACCTTCGCGGCCACCGCCTTCCCGCTCAAGGAGCAGCACATCGCCGTGGGCCCGCTCGCTCTGACCAAGAAGAGCTGCGACAAGGGCCTCGCCGCCACCGAGCAGGCCTTCTTCATCGCCCTGCGCACCTCGGCGGTGTGGGACATGGTCGGCTCGCAGCTCGTGCTCAAGAGCCCGAACGGCGAGCTGAAGTTCGACCGGGCCCTTTAAGGACCGGTTCACCACGCCGGACGAAGGCATCGGCCGGTTCAGACGCCCTTGAGGGGCGTCGAGGCTCACTCCTCGCGTATCGAGGAGGCCACGGATGCCAGTCGGGATCGGGATCGGGATCGGACGCGGGGACCCCCTGCGTCCCGCGGTGACGCGGACCTCGCGCTTCTCGGGTCCCGAGGGCTTCCATCCCGGTGCCCTGTGGCTCGCCACGGCGGTCCCGCTCCTGGCGACCGTCCTCCTCATGATCCGGCTCTTCGCCTGAGGCGGAGTCCGCGCCGGGCTGGCCGAGCGTCATCGGCAGCCGGTCGTATCCGGTCCCCGACGAAGCTCCGCGACGCGGCTCGGTTCGGGCACAGCCTCCGATCGCAACGCGACGGGCGGGAACAGGGCCGCCAGGCCCGCGGCCACGCCGTACAGGACGGGATCGGCATTCGGGCCCACCTCGGGTGGACGCAGATCGCTGGTCAGCTTCGTGCGCCGGCGGGCATCGCGCGCGTTCGCGAGCATCTGTCCGCGTCCCCGTTGTTCACCTGATCGGACTGTCAATGCCGCGCTCCGCGTTTCGTTGCCGCGGAGGTCCGATATTTCTCCCGATCCTCACCCGCGGCCGAATCTCAGCCCCGGCGGCGGAGAATCGTCACCGGTCGACCCTCGTAGAGCGGGCAGGCGGCCGGGACGACCTCGACGATCGACGCGCTCGGGCAGCGCGCCCGGCACCGCTCGGCCGCCGCGATCTGATCGCCGCCGCAGGCATCGGCGAAGCAGAAGGTCCCGAGATCCTCGCAGGTCGCCCGGAACCGGCCGAGGGGCGCGGGCCCCCGCAGGTCCGCGGCCCCGGCCGCCTGGGTCATGAGGAGCGCCGTCAGGCCGATCAGGGCCGGGAGCCGTGCCATCTCTGTCTCCGATCCGGGTCGGTACCGCTTGCGGAGCCAGCCTAGCATTGGCAGCCTGGAGACGTCGTACCATTCCCGCGACAGGCGACGCGCGTCGTCCGCCGCGATCCCGGCCGCGCCGCGCGGCCGGGACGACCGCTCCCTCCGAAAGGCCGCCATGCCGCTCTACGCCCTCGACGAACACGTCCCCCACCTCGCCGACCCCGACCGGGTCTGGATCGCGCCCGACGCGCAGGTGGTCGGCCGCGTGCAGCTCGGCCTCGATGTCGGGATCTGGTTCGGCGCGGCCCTGCGCGGCGACAACGAGCCGATCCGCATCGGCGACCGCACCAACGTCCAGGAGGGCGTGATCATGCACGTCGATCCCGGCTTCCCCCTCGTCATCGGGACCGACGTCACGATCGGGCACGGCGCGATCGTGCACGGCTGCACCATCGGGGACGGCAGCCTCGTCGGGATGGGGGCGACGGTTCTGAACGGGGCCCGGATCGGCCGCGGCTGCCTCGTCGGCGCCAACGCGCTGGTCACCGAGGGCAAGGAGTTCCCGGACAACAGCCTGATCGTCGGGGCGCCGGCGAAGGCCGTGCGCACCCTCGACGAGGCCGCGATCGAGGGTCTGCGGCAGGCCGCCCTGCGCTACGTGGAGAATGCCCGGCGCTACCGGGCCGGGCTGCGCCGCATCGACGGCTGACGCGCCCGGGCCGCTCCCGAGCGGGAGCGGCCGGGTCGACTCACTTCTTGGCCTTGCCGCGCTCGATCGCTTCCTCGATCAGGCGGTGGGCCTCCTCCTTGTCGCCCCAGCGGACGAACTTGACCCACTTGCCGGGCTCCAGATCCTTGTAGTGCTCGAAGAAGTGCTGGATCTGCTGGATCGTGATGTCGGGCAGGTCGGTGTAGTTCTCGACCCGGTCGTAGCGCTTGGTCAGGTGGCGCGAGGGCACGGCGATGATCTTCTCGTCCTCGCCGCCCTCGTCCTGCATCACCATGACGCCCACGGGGCGCGCGCTGATGATCGCGCCCGGCAGCACCGCGCGCGTGTTGGCCACCAGCACGTCGCAGGGATCGCCGTCGCCCGACAGGGTGTGGGGGATGAAGCCGTAATTGCCCGGGTAGAACATCGGCGTGTACAGGAACCGGTCGACGACCAGCGCGCCGGATTCCTTGTCCATCTCGTACTTGATCGGCTCGCCGCCGAGCGGCACCTCGACGATCACGTTGACGTCGTGCGGCGGCTTCTTGCCGAGCGGGATGGCGTCGATCTTCATGGCCTGTCGCTTCCGGAACGCGGTCTCGTCCGCTTCCCGGATCTCTTAGAGGCGCGGCCTGGCAAAGCAAATCAGTCGATGGTACGGCCCGGCAACGAGCGCTGGAAAACGTTAGCCGAAGAGAAACCCGACCTTCGGGAGCGGGAGGCCCGCCACGCGGTCCAGCACCCGCGGGCCGGCGACGCCGCCGAGCCCCTCGTAGAAGGCGCTGGCGCGGGCGTTGTCCTCGAGGCTCCAGACGCCGAGCCGCGTGAGGCCGTGATCCGCGAGGTCGTTGCGCACCGCCCGGAACAGGCGGCGGCCCAGGCCGACACCCTGGTATTCCGGGAGCAGGTAGAGTTCGTCGATCTCGGCCTCGGTGCCGAGCGTCCGGCTGCGCGTCCGTCCGTAGGCCGCGTAGCCGACGACGAGATCGCCCGTCTCGACCACCGCGATCGGGCGCCCGCGGCGCAGGGCGCCCCGCCACCACGCCCGGTCCCGGGTGGAGATCAGCCGCTCCAGGGCGACGCCCGGGATGATGCCGCGATAGGCCTCGCGCCACGACGCATCGAACACCTTGGACAAGCCGCCGAGATCGGCCTCGCGGGCCCGGCGGATGCTCGTGGTGCGCGTGCTCATGGGCCTCGGGCCTCCCATCGTCCGACCGGCGGATAACCCGCGCGGCCCGCGCAGGTTCGATGCCGATCCAGGCAGAGTGAAGGCAAGAATGGCGCCGGATCGCGTCGTCGGGCGCGTCGCCCGCCCGCCGGTCGTCGGGCGGCCGGCGAATTGCCGGGTCGGCGGGTGGCTGGTAGAGCCCGGGCTGGTCCCCTCCCGGCAGCACCCCGTGTTCAACCGCTTCCTCAAGCCCGAGACGCGCTACGCGCGCCGCATGGCCCGGATCGCCCGGTTCGAGCGGCCGATCGCCGGCCCCGGCGACCGGCTGATGGCCTGGGCCAACATGCTGCTGATGGACCACGGCGTGTTCCGCCTCGCCTATCTCAACCGGCACCGGGTCGGCTCCGGCGCCCTCTGGCGCTCGGCCCAGCCCGGCCCCCACCAGCTCGCCCGCTTCCGGGCCGAGGGGGTGCGGACGATCATCTCCCTGCGCGGCGGGCGCGAGCACGGGTCCTGGCCGCTGCAGCGCGAGGCCTGCGAGCGCCACGGGCTCACGCTCGTCGAGTTCGTGCTCCGCTCGCGGGAGGCGCCGGACCGCGCCACCATCCTCGGCGCCAAGGCGTTCTTCGCCGGCATCGAGTACCCGGCCGTGATGCACTGCAAGTCCGGCGCCGACCGGGCCGGCCTCGCCTCGGCCCTGTACCTGATCCTGCACGAGGGCCGCCCGGTGGCCGAGGCCGCCCGGCAGCTCTCCGCCCGCTACGGCCATCTCCGCTTCGCCAAGACCGGCATCCTCGACGCGTTCTTCGCCCGGTACCGGATCGAAGGCGAGGCGAAGGGGATCGACTTCCTCACCTGGGTCGAGACGATCTACGACCCGGAGGCGCTCAAGCGGGACTTCCGGCCGGGCTTCTGGTCGGATCTGGCGGCGGACCGGGTGCTGCGGCGGGAGTGAGACGCCGATCTAGCGCCGCTTCTCCTGCGACCGCACATAGCTCTTCAGCACCGCGTTGATCCGTGATTGATAACCGCGGCCGCCATCTCTGAAGTGTCGTAGCACGTCCGCATCGAGTCTCAAGGTGATCTGTTCCTTGGTTTCCGCAGGGACTGAGGCGGCGTTGTCCCAGAAGCCGGGCGGCACGAGGCCGGCATCAGGATCGGCTTCGGCGCGCCGATCGATCTCCGCATCGTCCAACGCCTTGAGGGCATCGCTCAGCGGTGCGGCGCGGGGCATCGCGTCGAGGCTTTCATACCGGACGATGGCCATACGCCCGCGCCCTGGCCTCTGCGTAGACTTCCCTGTCATGGCGGTTCGCCTTCCATGCCGAGATGATGCGGATGTCGCCGTCGCGTTCCACGTGAACCACCCGCAGAACAACTCCGTCGTATAGGCCGAGGCTGATGAAGCGGTGCTCTCCATATTCGCGACGCGTGTCCTCCCGCGTCAGGCGGAACCCCCGGAAGATCTCGGCAGCCTGCCGGAACCCAACGAGATGCTTGGTCCGATTCGCCGCATCCTTGTCGGGATCCCACTGAAAGCCCATGGCTGGATGTAGCTACAGCGCGTCGCTACAGCAATACGAACGTCGCGTGCCTCACTCCGCCGCGGGCCGCGCCGCCTCGCGGAACGGATGGGCCGGGTAGGTGCCGATCACCCGCAGCTCGCGTGAGAAGAAGCCGAGCTCGTCCAGCGCGCGCCTGAGCCCCGGATCCTCCGGGTGGCCGTCGACCTCGGCGTAGAACTGCGTCGCGGTGAACTCGCCGTCGACCATGTAGCTCTCGAGCTTCGACATGTTGACGCCGTTGGTCGCGAAGCCGCCGAGCGCCTTGTAGAGGGCGGCCGGGATGTTGCGGACGCGGAACACGAAGCTCGTCACGCAGGGCCCGGTGCCCTCGCCGACCGGCTCGGGCTCGGGGGAGAACACCACGAACCGGGTGGTGTTGTGCGCCTCGTCCTCGACGTCGCGCTCCAGGATGTCGAGGCCGTAGACCTCGGCGGCGAGCGCGGGCGCCAGGGCCGCCCGGCTCGGGTCGCCGATCTCGGCGATCTCCCGGGCCGCCCCGGCGGTGTCGCCGGCGACCGCTGCCTTCAGGCCCAGCCGGCGGATGATCCGGCGGCACTGGCCCAGCGCGTGGACGTGGCTGTGGACGCTCCTCAGCGCCTCGAGCTTCGTGCCCGGCAGCACCATCAGCTGGAAGTGGATCGGCAGGAAGTGCTCGGCCACGATGTGCAGCGGCGAGATCGGGATCAGGTGGTGGATGTCGGCGACGCGGCCCGCGATCGAGTTCTCGATCGGGATCATCGCCCGCTGGGCGCGCCCCTCCGTGACCGCCGCGAAGGCGTCCTCGAAGGTCGGGCAGGGGAGGGGCGTCCAGTCCGGATAGGCCTCCGCGCAGATGATGTGCGAGTTGGCCCCGGGCTCACCCTGGTAGGCGATCGTGCGGTCGGTCATGGCGGCGCGGATTCGTTCGTCGGGTCAGTTCAGGCGCCGGCCCCGCAGCAGGGCGCGGGCCCGCTCCAGGTCGGCGGGGGTGTCGACGCCGAGCGGCAGGTCGTCGACGATGGCGGCATCGATGCGCATGCCGGCCTCGAGGGCCCGCAGCTGCTCCAGCTTCTCCCGCACCTCCAGCTCGCCGGGCGGCAGGGCGACGAATCGGCGGAGCGCCGTGCGCCGGTAGGCGTAGAGGCCGATATGGTGCCAGAGGGGCCCGTCGCCCCAGGGCGCGCGGGCGCGGGTGAAGTAGAGGGCGCGCAGCCGCCCGGGGCCGACCGCGTGGCCGACGAGCTTGACCACGTTGGGGTTGTCGGCCTCGTGCGGATCGGTGATCGGCGCGCAGAGGGTGACGATGTCGACGGTGCGGTCGGCGAGCGGCACGATGGAGGCGCCGATGATCGCCGGATCGATGGTCGGCAGGTCGCCCTGCACGTTGACGATCACGTCGTGGCGGCCCTCCGGATCGACGATCTCGAGCGCCTCGGCGAGCCGGTCGGAACCCGACGGGTGGTCGGCCCGGGTCATCACCGCGAGGCCGCCCGCGGCCTCGACCGTGCGGGCGATCTCCGCCGTGTCGGTGGCGACCACCACGGGGCCGATGCCCGCCTCCACGGCCCGTCGCCAGACATGGACGATCATGGCCTCGCCGGCGATGTCGGCCAGCGGCTTGTTCGGCAGGCGGGTCGCGGCGAGGCGCGCCGGGATCAGGACCAGGGGATCGGACATCGAGATTCGGATCCGGATGCGCGGATCGGGGGCCGCGGCGGGAGGCGGCCGGCTGCTTAACAGGCCGGCCCCCGGTTGTCGTCCCCCGGAAACGGGCCGGGCGGCGGTGGAGAAAAGGTGCCACCCGGTGACAAGCTGGGCAATTCGGTGGAACAATCCTGCGCTGGAGCGACGCGGAGCGCCCCTGCGGCATTGTCAGGAACCGCCCTGAACCGCTAAGGCAACCTCGAAATCTTCCAATGTCCGGTGTCCGAGCCCGCTCGCCCGTGTCGGGCGCGCGATCGGCACGGCCGAGTTGCGAGAAGAGCATGAACTCGTTCGAGGTGAACAAGGTCCTGGGTGCGGTCCTCGGCGCCCTTCTGTTCGCGGCCGGATCGGGTTTCGTCGCCGAATTGATCTACCACCCGAAGCCGGCGGGCAAAGCCGGCTACGACCTGCCCGAGCCGCAGCCCGAGGCCGCCGCCGCGGCGCCCGAGGCCAAGGTCGAGCCGATCGCCGTCCGCCTCGCCAGCGCCAATGTCGAGAAGGGTGAGGCCGGCACCAAGGCCTGCCACGCCTGCCACAGCTTCGAGAAGGGCGGCCCGAACAAGGTCGGCCCCGACCTGTACGGCATCGTCGAGCGGCCGAAGGGCGCGCATGCGGGCTTCGACTACTCGGCGGCCATGAAGGAGAAGGGCGGCTCCTGGACCTACGCCGACCTCGACGAGTTCCTGACCAGCCCGAAGGCCTACGTGAAGGGCACCAAGATGGCCTTCGCCGGCATCGCCGCGCCGCAGGAGCGGGCCAACGTCATCGCCTACCTGCGGACGCTCGCCGAAGCGCCGAAGCCGCTGCCGGCCGTCGAGAAGAGCGACGCCGCCCCTGCGGCCGCGCCCGCCGCTGCCAAGCCCGAGGACAAGCCCGCCGCCGACAAGCCGTCCGCCGACAAGCCCGCCGCCGGCAAGGCGTCCGAGGGCAAGGACAGCCCGGCCAAGCCCGCCGATACCGGCACCGCCAAGCCGGTCGACGCGAAGTCGCCCGGCAGCCCGCGCACGACCGGCGAGTCGAGCGACCGAAACGCGCCGGCCCCGCCGGCCAGCGCCCACGACGGCGACCAGCAGGGCCAGCCCTCGAGCCTGATCCCCGCCGAGCCGACCGCGCCGACGGCGCCGGCCGCCAAGGAGCCGGCCGCGAAGGCCAATCCCGAGGCGGTCGAGCGGGCGAAGGACCTGGAGGTCGGCGGCCCGACCAAGGATCTGAACGCGCCGCTGCCGACCCCGCAGCCGCTGCCGAAGGAGTAGGCGGCCCCGCCGGGTGGGGGGACGGTCCCGCCCCTCGCGTGTCTGGCGCGTTCCGCCGGCATGGCTCCGGGCGTAGCCCTTGCTCTAAGGCGGCCGCGCCCCGGCATCCTGCCGGAACGAGAACCGCGTAGGACCCCTTGGCTGATCGAAGTCCCGCCGTGCCGGAGCGCCGGGCCCCCCTGCCGCTCCTCGTCGCCGTGACCATGACCGGTACGGTAGCGCTGCACATCTTCGTGCCGGCACTGGCGGCGGCGGCCGTCGACCTCGGCACCAACGCCGCCGGCGCCCAGCTGACGATCACCGTCTACCTGATCGGGCTCGCGGGCGGTCAGCTCCTCTACGGTCCGCTCTCGGACCGGTACGGGCGGCGCCCGATCCTGATCGGCGGGCTCGGCCTCTACCTCGCCGGGCTGCTGCTCGCGATCCCCGCGCCGAATATCGGCGTCCTTCTCGTCGCCCGTGTCCTGCAGTCGCTCGGCGCCTGCGGCTCGCTGGTGATCGGCCGCGCGATGGTCCGCGACGTCTCGACCCGGGAGGACGCCGCCCGGAAGCTCGCGATCCTCACCACCGCGATGACGCTCACGCCCGCGCTGGCCCCGGCGATCGGCGGCGTGGTGAACGAGGCCTTCGGCTGGCGCGCGGTGTTCGTGGTGCTGGCCGGCCTCGTCGCGGTGCTGGGCGCGCTCGTGGTGTTCACCCTGCCCGAGACCAACCGCCACAAGGTGGCGCTGCCGGGCCTCGTCGCGGTGCTGGCCGGCTACCTGCGCCTGGTGCGGGTGCCGGTGTTCCGCGCCTACCTGGTGGCGGGGGCCTGCGGCGGCACCAGCCTCTACGCCTTCCTGGCCGTGGCGCCGTTCCTCCTCGTGGACCGGCTCGGGCGCTCGTCGCAGGAGGTGGGCTTCGACTGCCTGATCGTCGTCTTCGGCATGGTCGGCGGCGCCGTCCTGGCGAGCCGGCTCGCCGCCCGGGTGCCGATCCGCAAGGCGGCGCGGAGCGGCAACCTGCTCTGCATCGTGGCGGCGCTGTCCCTGCTGATCGTGGACCGCACCGGCATGCTCGGCGTGGTCAGCCTGATCGTGCCGCTCTTCGCCTACGCGGTAGGCGTCGGCCTGCTCAGCCCCAACGCGGTGGCGGGGCTGATGAACGTCGACCCGCACGCGGCCGGGTCGGCCTCCAGCCTCTACGGCTTCACCCAGATGACGTTCGGGGCACTGTTCACCGCCGCGGCCTCGGCGTGGCCCGCGACCTCCGCGACGCCGGTGGCGCTGGCGCTGCTCGCCGCCGGGCTGATCGCCGCGCTGGCGCTCCGGCGGGCCTGAACGGGGGTCCGAACGGTCGGGCACCGGCCCTGGAGGTGTTCGCCGCTCGGCGGACCCGTCGGCCCCTCCGTCATCGCGAGCGACAGCGAAGCGACCCAGGGTCAGGGCGCCCTCCGTGAGTGTGGCGCTACGGGATTGCTTCGCTTCGCGCGCAATGACGGCGGCTGCGTGCGGGTTGAGCTGAGCCATCCACGCGCATGCGGAAGACCAGCCCGGTGCGGATCGAAATCACCGTCGGGGAGCCGAGGCATGCCCTTCGGGACCCCGCTTCAGGTCCTGACCGCCTCGATCAGGCCCGACACGCCCGCACGGAACTCCTCGGCCAGTTCCAGCCACAGCAGGCGCGCCGGGTCGACCGGCCCCGGCAGGGTCAGGCGCCCGGGCGGAACCGGCGCGAAGCCGAAGCGGGCGTAGTAGGGCGCGTCGCCGACGAGGATCACCAGACCCTCGCCCGCCCGCCGGGCCCCCTCGATCGCCGCGCGGGTCAGGGTGCCGCCGATGCCGCGGCCCTCGAAGCTCGGATCGACCGCCAGGGGGCCGAGCATCACGAAGGGCGTCGCCCCGGTGCGCACCGGACCCATCCGGACCGAGCCGACGAGGAAGCTGCCGACCGAGGCGGTGATGCCGAGATCGATCCGCTCGGCCGCGCCCTCCCGGAGCCGGTAGGCGGTGCGGGCGAAGCGGCCGGGGCCGAAGGCCCGGGCATGGAGGCGCTCGATGGCGGGGGCATCCTCCGGCCGCTCCGGCCGGATGACGAGGGACAGATCGGTCACGGGGTACTCGCGGGTCGGACGGGCGCCGCGTAGCAGCGCCGGGCCAGACCCGCAAACCGTCGCGCTACTCGGCGGCGGCCAGCGCGGGCCGCGCGCCGCCCTGCGTCAGCCTCAGGAAGCCGAGGGCCGCGAGCCAGATCACCGCGCCGCAGGCGGAGGCGACGCCGAGGACCAGCGCGAAACCGCCGCGATCGTGCAGCAGGGCGATCGCCGGCACCACGAAGCCGCTCGCCGTGAAGCCCACGAAGTAGCGCACGCTGTAGGCGCGGGCCCGGTAGGCGGGCGGCACGTAGCGGGCGATCATCGCGTCGTTGATCACCACCTGCCCGTAGATCGCCGTCATGGCGAGGACGAGCCCGGCGAGAAGCGGCAGGCCGGTGGAGACGGCCGCGAGCCCGAGGCCCAGAGGCTGCAGCACCGAGAGCGCCACGAACAGGGACGGCAGGCTGTAGCGGTCGATCAGGCGGCCCATGGCGAGTTGCATCAGGGCGCCGAACAGGAAGACCCCGGTGGCGATGGAGCCGGTCAGGGCCAGCGGCAGCGCCTGCCCGACCCCCTCGTCGATCACCTTGGGCAGGCTGATCGTCGTCAGGTTGAAGGTCAGGCCCCCCGCGAAGATCGACAGGGCGAACATCGCCATGAGCGCCCAGGGCCGGGTCACCGGGATCACCGCGGCGCCGCCGGCCTTCCGGCCCGCGGCGTCGCCGTCGCCCGGGACCAGGGCCACGAAGGCGGCCCCGCAGGCGAGGCAGACGAGGCCGGGGACGACGAAGGCCGCGCGCCAGCCGATCGTGGCGGCGAGCAGCGCGGTCAGGCCGGAGGCCGAGGCCGCGCCGAGATTGCCCCAGACGCCGTTGATGCCGAGATCGTGCCCGAGCCGGCGGGCATGGGTCACCAGCATGGCCGAGCCGACCGGGTGGTAGATCGCCGAGGCGAGCCCGAGGACGCAGAGCCAGAGGGCGAAGGCGAGCGGTGTCGAGGCGGTCGCCACGCCCAGGCAGGACAGGCCGTAGCCGAAGAAGAACACCGCCAGCATGTTGCGCCGCCCGAACCGGTCGGCGAGCGAGCCCATCGGCAGCGAGCACAGGCCGAAGGCCACGAAGGCGCCGGTGGCGAGCCCGATCAGCTCGCCGTAGCCGAGCCCGGTCTGGGCCGCGATGGCGATGACCGCGGTCGGGTAGATCAGCAGCACGAAATGGTCGAGGGCGTGCGCGACGTTGACGAAGCGCAGGGTGCGGCGGGACAGCGTATCCGAATCCATCGCGGCGTTTCCTCCGGGACGACCCCCTGATAGCCTGACCCGATGGCGGTGTTGGGCCGGATATGTACGCGAACGGGCCAATGTTGACGGAGGCGCACGGCGCCGCGGGGCGGTCGACCGAGGCGGCCGACTACCAGGACGTGCCCCGCCCGGTCGCGGTGATGCCCAAGACCTACGCGGCCGGGATGCATCTCGCCCGGCACTTCCATCCCCGCGCGCAGCTGCTCTACGCCACGTCCGGCCTGATGATGGCGTTCGCGGAGGACGGCACCTGGGTGGTCCCCGAGGGGCACGCCCTCTGGATCCCCCCGCTTCTGCCGCACGCGGTCGCGACACACGGGGCGGTCGCGATGTGCTCCGCCTATCTCGATCCCGCCGCGGTCCGGTCCTTCCCGGCGAGTTGCCGGGTGATCGCGGTGTCGCGGCTCCTCGCCTCCGCGCTCACGGCGCTGGCCGAGGAGCCTGTGCTCTACGCAGAGGATGGCCGCGGCGGCCATCTCGCCGCCCTGGTGCTCGACGAGATCGGCCGGGCCCCCGCCACGCCGCTCGCCCTGCCACTCCCGCGCGACGCACGCCTGCGCCGGGTCTGCCTGGAGCTGATCGAGAATCCGGCCTCGGAGGCCGATCTCGACGCCTGGGCCGACCGGGCCGGGGCGAGCCGGCGCACGCTGACCCGGGGGTTCCGCGCCGAGACGGGCCTGAGTTTCGGTGATTGGCGGGCCCGGGCCCGGGTGATCCGCGCACTCGCGCTTGCGGCCGAAGGACGCCCGCCCCGGGTTGTGGCGGCGGCGGTGGGGTATCGAAGTGTCCAGACACTACGACTGACGGTGGCGCGGGTGCTCGACGCTCACCCTCCCCGCTCGGCAACCTGATCGGGACCGACTCTCAAGCCTGTGCAGAGGGCTCAAGCGATGCGGACGGTTCCTGCGCCGCCGCGACGGACCGAGCCAGGTCGACGGCTTGGTTGCGGATGTCCGGCACGGCCGTGCATTCCCAGTATGCGCCGCGGAGCAACGGGCCCAGAGTCCAGAGGCGCGCCGCTGTATCGGATGCACCCAGGACCGTCAGATCGGGGCGCACGGCAAGACCGAGGCCGAACGGACCGGCTCGGACAAGGCCGCGACCGATCAGATTGCGCAGAAGCGGGTCGGTCGTATCCGCGACCCGTCCGACGCCGCGAACATCGAAGATGCGCTGCACGCCGAGGGTTCTGGGTTCGGATGCCCCCCGCGGCCGGTACGTGACGCGCGCTTCACCGGTCTGATCCTCGATCGCCACCAGCTTTCCGGCGAGCACCTGAAGCGAGCCGGCTTCGATCTCGTCGGCGATGGCCGCGCCCGTGGGCGGTGCGGAGCGGTGCCGATGCGTGTCCCAGAACGGGCGGAGATGGCGCAGGAAGCGCGCCTGGTCGGCTGGCGGCAAGCCGAGCCAGAGGGCGTCCGTAACCGGTCGCAGAGCGTCGATCACCCCGTGCCAGGCGATGCGAGCCTCCGCCGCGGAGGCGACCTCCCGGCGGATCCGGCCCAGAAGCCGGGTGATCGAACGTGTCTCGGCGGCCGTGAAGTCCGGACGCGGCCAGGGGTCGGCGCGTACGTGCACGGCCGGGATCCGCCCCCGCCGCGAGAGCGCGATGATCTGCCCGCGAAAGCCATGGCGCCGAAGACTGATCACCGCATCGACCATGCTGAGACCGGTCCCGATGATGAGAACCGGATGATCCGGATGCAGCCGCGCGTCATGCTCCGGATTCCACGGATCGCCCCGGAAGCGGCTTTCCGGTTCCTGGGGCAGGGTGAGGTTGCCCATCGCCAGCACCGCACCCGCGACGTCGACGCGTCGGCCGCCCTCGGCAACCATGACCAGACGGTCCTCGTCCGGCACGAGGTCGATGATCATGTCGTTGATCAGGTGCAGCCGCGGCGTCGAACCGCCGGTCGTCGCTTCGGTCAGAAGCGCCGCCAGATAATCTCCGTATAGCCCGCGTGCCGCGAAGGTCCCGGCCGGGGTCCGCCAGATGCCCACATGTCCGTGCCCGATCGCGGGGTTGCCGGCACCGGTGCCCGCCTCACCCGCGGCGATCTTCGAAAGCCAGTCTTCGAAATGGGAGGGCCGGTCGGGATAAGCGCTCATGTTGGCGGCGCGCACGTTGAGCAGGTGGTCGGGGTTCCCGGTGGCGTAGGCGCGACCGCTCCCGAAGCGCTCCGCCCGTTCACACAACAGAACCGACTGGTGCGGCGGCAAGCGGGCGAGCAGCTGTATCGCCGCCATCGTGCCGCTGAAGCCTGCCCCGATGACGGCAATGGGAGCGGGGTGCGGCCCGGATTTCAAGCTTTCGTCCTGGTCCAACATCGACGACGAGCCTGCGCCAGAAGACAATGCCACGACCCATCTGCCTAAAGTCGCGGATCAGGATCGATTCTGCCATGACATTGCCAGCAAAGGCGATCTGTGTCAGCCGGCACATGCGGGTTGAAGGGGGCTGGATCGGGGTGAATCTTTTCTGTCCCGCGGGATGAGGAAGAACTTTCCGCGATCCGTATCCTTTCGTATGGTGTGGGCGCCCTGGAAAATCTTCACGTCGCCCGCGCCGAGAAATCGATCCGCGGGTCGATCCAGACGTAGATCAGGTCGGACAGCAGGTTCACCGCGAGCCCGAGCAGCGAGAAGATGTAGAGCGTGGCGAATACCACCGGATAGTCGCGCCCGACGATCGCCCGGAACGACAGCTCGCCCAGGCCGTCGAGGGAGAAGATCGTCTCGATGAGCAGCGAGCCGGTGAAGAAGGCCGAGATGAAGGCACCCGGAAAGCCCGCGATCACGATCAGCATGGCGTTGCGGAACACGTGCCCGTAGAGCACGCGCCGCTCGGACAGCCCCTTCATCCGCGCGGTCAGCACGTACTGCTTGCGGATCTCGTCGAGGAACGAGTTCTTGGTCAGCAGGGTCGAGGTGGCGAAGGCGCCGATCACCAGGGCGGTCAGCGGCAGCACCATGTGCCACGCGTAGTCGGTCACTTTGTGCCAGGGCGAGAAGCCCTCCCAGCCCTCGCTGGTCAGGCCGCGCAGCGGGAACCACTGGTAGAACGAGCCGCCGGCGAACAGGATGATGAGCATCAGCCCGAACATGAAGCCCGGGATCGCGTAGCCGATGATCACCACGAAGGAGGTCGCGCGGTCGAAGCGCGTGCCGTCCGCCACGGCCTTGCGGATGCCCAGCGGGATCGAGATCGCGTAGGACAGCAGCGTCATCCACAGGCCCAGCGAGATCGAGACCGGCAGGCGCTCCTTGATCAGCTGGATGACCGTGACGTCGCGGAAGTAGCTGCGGCCGAAATCGAACCGGACGTAGTCCCAGAGCATCTTGGCGAAGCGCTCGGGCGCCGGCCTGTCGAAGCCGAACTGCTTCTCGAGCTTGGCGATGAATTCCGGGCTCAACCCCTGCGCGCCGCGGTAGCGGGAGCTGGCGTCGCCGCCGCCGCCCGACGGCCGGCTGGCGCCCCCGAGGTCGCCCGCGCCGCCGGTGACGCGGGACATGGCCCCGTCGCGCTGGCCCTGGAGCTGCGACAGCACCCGCTCCACCGGGCCGCCCGGGGCGAACTGCACGATGGTGAAGGTGATCAGCATGATCCCGAACAGCGTCGGGATCATCAGGCCGATTCGGCGCAGGATGTAGGCGAGCATGGCGTCAGTCCCGCCCGATCCGCTTGGCTTTGTCGGCGTCGAACCACCACGTCCCGGGGGCGCCGAGGTCGTATCTCGGCGGGGTCGTCGGGCGGCCGTACACGTCCCAGAGGGCGAGGCGGTGGGTCGAGGCGTACCACATCGGCACCCAGTAGCGCCCGGCCCGCAGGACCCGGTCCAGCGCCCGGCAGGCGGTGGTCAGGTCCGCCCGCGACGTCGCGTCGGCGACGGCGGTGAGCAGCGCGTCGATCGCCGGGCTCGCGATTCCCGAGAGGTTGTTCGAGCCCGCGGTCCCGGCGGAGCGGGAGCCGTAGGTCTCGCGCAGCTCCGCGCCGGGGGTGAGCCCGCTGCTGTAGCGGCGGGGCGTGACGTCGAAGTCGAAATCCTTCAGCCGCGCCTGGTACTGGGACGGGTCGACCGTGCGCAGGCTCGCCCTGATGCCGAGCAGTCCGAGGTTGCGGATGAAGGGCTGCGTGACCGCCTGGAAGACCGGATCCTCGTCGAGGAACTCGAAGGTCAGGGGCTGGCCGCCGGGCAGCAGGAGGCTGCCCCCCTGGCGGGTGCAGCCGGCCTCCCGCAGGAGCGCGTCGGCCCGCTTCAGCAGCGCCCGGTCCTGGCCGGACCCGTCGGAGACCGGCGGCACCCAGGCCTCGCCGAACACCTCGGGCGGCAGGTCCTTGAACGGCTCCAGCAGGGCGATCTCATCGGCCGAGGGCTTGCCCGTGGCCTTGAGGTCGGAATTCTCGAAGAACGAGGCCGTGCGCCGGTAGGCGCCGTACATCAGGTTGCGGTTCGACCACTCGAAATCGAAGCACAGGCCGATCGCCTCGCGCACCCGCGGGTCGCGGAACGCCGCGCGGCGGGTGTTGATCCACCAGCCCTGCGTGCCGCTCGGCCGCGCGTCGGGCACGGTCTCGCGGACGACGCGGCCCTCGGTCATCGCCGGGAAGTCGTAGCCGGTGGCCCAGACCCGGGCGGTGAACTCCTCGCGGAACGTGAAGGCACCGCTCTTGAACGCCTCGAAGGCCACGGTGCGGTCGCGGAAATACTCGAAGCGAATCGCGTCGAAGTTGTTCTGGCCGACGTTCACCGGCAGCTCGGCGGCCCAGTGATCCGGCACGCGCTCGAGGCCGATGGACCGGCCCGGATCGACGGTGCCGACCCGGTAGGGGCCGGAACCGAGGGGCGCCTCCAGGGTCGAGGCCTCGAAGTCCCGGCCGGCGTAGTAGGCCGCGGAGAAGATCGGGAGCTGCGCGACGAACAGCGGCAGGTCCCGGGCGCGGCCCGGCTCGAAGGTCACCACGAGCCGCCCGTCGCCCTCGGCCCGGGCGTCGGTCATGGGACGGATCACCTCGGCGATCTCGGGGTGGCCCTTGTCGCGCAGGAGCTTGAGGCTGAAGGCCGCGTCCCGCGCGGTCAGCGGCGAGCCGTCGTGGAACCGCGCCTGCGGGCGCAACGCGAAGGTGTAGGTCAGGCCGTCCGGGCTGACCGTGACGGCGCGCGCCACCAGCCCGTAGAGGGCGTCCGGCTCGTCGAGGGCCCGGACCATCAGGCTGTCGAAGGTCAGGGGCATGCCGGCGGCCCCGTCGCCGCGCAGCACGTAGACGTTGAGCGTGTTGAAGGTGTTGAGCGACTGGTTGCCGGTCGTCGCGGCGAGCTGCGCCGAGAAGCGCCCGCCGCGGGGCGCCATCGGGTTCACGTAGTCGAAATGCGCGAAGTCGGGGCCGTATTTCAGTTCGCCGAAGCTGGACAGGCCGTGGCGCTCCTGCGCGTCGGCCGCCCGGGCGGGGCGCCACGGCGGCAGCGCCGCGAGCGCGCCGGCCCCGAGGACCAGGCCGCGGCGGGTCGGCATCCCGGGACCGCCCGTCAATGGGGCGCCCCGGTCTTGGCGGCGAGCTTCTCGTCGTACCACCACGTCGTCGGGAAGCCCGAGCTGGCGTAGAGCGGCAGGATCGCCGGGTGGCCGAACCGGTTCCAGCGCAGCGTCCGCTGCTGGTCGGAGGACCATTGCGGGACGACGTAGTCGTGGGCGAGGAGCACCCGGTCCAGGGCCCGGGTCGCCGCGATCACGGTGTGCCGGTCCTTGGCGAAGATCACCTTCTCGATCAGGGCGTCGATGCCGGGATCCTTGATCCCGATCAGGTTGCGCGAGCCGGGCTTGTCGGCCGCGGCCGAGCCCCAGAACTCGCGCTGCTCGTTGCCCGGCGAGAGCGACTCGCCCCACGACGCCGTGGTGACGTCGAAGTCGAAGTTGCGGATGCGGTTCTGGTACTGCGCCTGGTCGATGACCCGCAGGGTGGCATCGATGCCGATCAGCTTCAGCTGCGCCGAGAACGGCAGGATGACCCGCTCGAAGGTGTTCTGGAACTCCAGGAACTCGACGGTCAGCGGCTCGCCGGTGGCCTTGCTGACCATCTTGCCGCCGCGCAGCTCGTAGCCGGCCTCGCGCAGCAGGCCGACGGCCTCGCGGAGGTTCCTGCGCACCGCCTCGGGGCCGTCGTTGACCGGGTTGGCGTAGGGGGTGGTGAAGACCGAGGCCGGGACCTTGTCCTTGACGCTCTCGAGGATCGCCTTCTCCTCGCCCTCCGGCAGGCCCGAGGAGGCCAGCTCCGAGCCGAAGAAGTAGGAGTTGATGCGCTTGTACAGGCCGTAGAACAGCGCCTTGTTCATCTCCTCGTAGTTCATCGCGAGGTTGAAGGCCCGGCGGACGCGCGGGTCCCTGAACTTGTCCCGGCGCGTGTTGAACGCGAAGGCCTGCATGATGCCCATGCCGCGCTCGGGGAACGCTTCCTTGATCAGGCGGCCCTCCTTCACGGCGGGGAAATCCTCGTAGGCGGTCGCCCAGTTCCGGGCGATGTTCTCGATCCGGAAATCGTAGAGATCGCCCTTCAGCGCCTCGACCAGCACCGTGCCATCGCGGAAGTACTCGTAGCGCTCGGTGTCGAAGTTGTAGCGCCCGGCATTCACCGGCAGGTCCTTGCCCCAGTAATCGGGCACGCGGGTGTAGGTGGTGGTGCGGCCCGCCTCGAACTTCGCGAGGCGGTAGGGGCCCGAGCCCAGCGGCGGCTCCAGGGTCGTCTCGGTGACGCTGCGCGGCTTGCCGTTGGAATCCTTGGCGGTCCACCAGTGCTTGGGCAGGACGCGCAGCTGCCCGATCACCTGCGGCAGCTCGCGGTTGCCGGTCTCCGTGAAGGTGAAGGTCACCTCGTGCGGCCCGGTCACCTCGGCCTTGGCCACCGTCTGGTAGTAGGCGGCGTAGAACGGGCTGTTGGCCTTAAGCACGTCGAAGGACCACACCACGTCCTCGGGCGTGATCGGCTTGCCGTCGTGCCAGCGGGCGTTCTCGCGCAGCCGGTACGAGACCGAGCCGAGATCGGGGGCGATCCGCACCGCCTCGGCGAGCAGGCCGTAGGAGGTGAACGGCTCGTCCGACGACTCGGTCATCAGCGGATCGTAGATCTGCTGGATGCCGTTCTCGAGGTCGCCCTTCAGGCCGGCGACGACGATGTTGAAGTTGTCGAACCCGCCCTGGGCCCCGAACCGGACCATGCCGCCCTTGGGCGCGGCCGGATCGGCGTAGTCGAAATGCTTGAAGTCGGGGCCGTATTTCGGCTGGCCCATCAGCGTGATCGCGTGGGTCCACTGGCCGTTGGCGGCCGGCAGGGTGGCCGGTGTGGTGGCCGGCGTCGACGGCATCGCGGCCGGTTCCTGCGCACGGGCCGGGGCGAGCTGGAGGCAGGCGACGAGAAGCGTCGCGGCGAGGAGGCGTCCAGTCACGGTCTGCGCTGTCACGGGCAGGCTGTCTCCGTTGCGTCGGGCCCGCGCGCGGCGCGGGCATCTCGAGAGTACCGGGGTCATAGGACGCGGGCGGCCACCCGTCGACCATGCGCCGCCGCACAGGGCCGCGCGCGCCGCGCCCGGCCCGCCGGGGGTCCGCGTCACGCCGCCCGCCCCCGGCGGCCCTCGACCAGCCACATGGCGAGCAGGGCGGCCGCCAGCGCGGCCAGCGCCGCGAGGCCGAGCGCCAGCGGGTAGACCTCGACGCCGCGGATATTGGCGCTGTCGCTCGGCCGGAAGCCGATCCAGTCGCTTCCGGCGAGGCGGCCGCCGCGCACCAGCGCGAGGCGCGGCACCTGGAGGCCGCCGGTCTCGGCGACCCGGCGGACCGAGCCGCCCGATCCGTCGGCCACGGCCTTCAGGCGCTCGGTGTCGCTGAACACGTCGGCGAGCTCGCGCGGGTTGGCCGGCCCGACGCTGACGAAGGCCACGAGGTTGCCCGACCGCAGGGTGTGCAGGCCCAGGGTCTCCGCGTCGAAGGTCGCGGTGAACAGGCCGGGCTCCTTCGGCTTGAGCGTCAGCGTCGTCACCTTGCCGGTGGGCCCCGTGACGGTGACCGGCTCGGCCTGGTCCGCCATCGTCTGGCGCTCGACCCGCACCTCGCGGCCGCGCCCGGTGGTCTGGGCGCGCAGGGCCTCCTCCTCAAGGGCCGGCTCCTTCATCAGCCAGTGGCCGAGGCGGCGCAGCAGGTCGAGATAGGGGCCGCCCTCCTGATAGCCCCGTGCCCAGAGCCAGGCGTGGTCGGACAGGAGCAGGGCGACGCGGCCCTTGTCCTCGCGCGACAGTGCGAGCAGCGGCAGGTTGTCGGCCCCCGACAGGATCGGCTGGATGCCGGCCCGGGTCCGGGCCTCGACGATGCGCAGCCAGTCGCCCCAGGCGGGCGGGTTCGCGTCCGAGCCCGGCAGGTCGCGGGTCACCGGGTGGCGCTGGCCGACTTGCGTCGGCGTCGCCTTGTAGGGCTTCTCGACGACCCGGCCGTCGGGGTCGCCCGGCAGGATGCCGGCGAGCCGCGTGCGGGCGAGGCTCGCCGGTCCGGCGAATTCGGGGCCGGCGGCGATCAGCAGGGCGCCGCCCTCGCGGACGTAGCGGACGATGTTGTCGAAATAGGCCTGCGGCAGCACGCTCTGGTTGGCGTAGCGGTCGAAGATGATCAGGTCGAAGTCCTTGATCTTCTGGACGAACAGCTCGCGCGTCGGGAAGGCGATCAGGGAGAGTTCCGAGATCGGCGTGCCGTCCTGCTTCTCCGGCGGGCGCAGGATCGTGAAGTGGACGAGGTCGACGTTGGCGTCCGACTTCAGGAGGTTGCGCCACGTGCGCTCGCCCTGGTGCGGCTCCCCGGAGACGAGCAGCACCCGGAGCTTCTCGCGGATGCCCTCGATCGGCAGGACCGCCCGGTTGTTGACCGTGGTGAGCTCGCCCGGCAGCGGCTCGACCTCGATCTCCACCACGTTCGGGCCGCCGTGCTCGATGCGCAGGTTCAGGGCGAACGGCTTGTCGGTGGCGACGTCCCGCCGGCCGATCTCCTCGCCGTCGCGTCGCACCGTGACCACAGCGTGGCCGGTCCCGCCGCGCTCCATGACCTCGGCGCGGATCGTCAGATCCTTGCCGACGATGCCGAAGCGCGGCGCCTCCAGGAGCTTGATCTGCCGGTCGCGCTCGTCCGGGTGTCCGGTGACGAGGACGTGGAGCGGGGCCTTGATCCCGAGCTGGGCCAGGGACGCGGGAATATCGTGCACCACGCCGTCGGTGAGCATCACGATCCCGGCGAGGCGCTCCGGCGGCACGTCGGCCAGCGCCTGGCTCAGGGCGGTGAACAGCTTGGTGCCGTCGTCGCCGTCCTTGGAATCCGGCACGTCGATGAAGCGGGGCTCGATATCGGTGAGCGCGCCGAACCGGCGCTGCAGCTCGGCGCGGACCGCGTCGGTCATCTGCGGCCGGTCGCCGAGCTGCTGGGACCCGGACCGGTCGACCACGATGGCGGCCACGTCCTTCACGGGCTCCCGGTCCTCCCGCACCAGCGCCGGGTTGGTGAGCGCCGCCAGGACCAGGGCGAGGACGAGGACGCGCAGCAGCGCGGTCCGGCCCCGGGCCAGGACGGCGAACACCGCCAGGACGGCGACGATCCCGCCGAGGACGGCGATGGCCGGCCAGGGCAGGAGGGGGGTGAAGCTGAGGCTCAGCATGACGGTCCGGCCTCGAGCATCTGGTTTGTCGAAGCGCTGTCCTTTTCCCGGGCGCATGGAGCGTCAGCGGAATGTGACCCGGGATCCGGCACGAGACGTCGCGAAGCGTCCGGATGGCTCATACCGTGCCGCTGCGCGGCGCTCCTCGCGCTGGGGCCCGGATCACCTTCCACGGCGCTCCAGCCGTCCGGGAAAGGGCCGCGCGTCATGACCGCGGGCGGAGTGGCGCTGCGTTGTCTGTCCAACACCATCACTGCCCCAGCCGCTCCAGCAGCGCGGGCACGTGGACCTGGTCTGCCTTGTAGTTGCCGGTCAGCGTGTACATCACGATGTTCACGCCGCCCCGGAACGCCATCTCGCGCTGGCGCTGGTCGCCGCCCACGACCGGGTAGAGCGGCTCGCCCCGGCGCCCCACCGCCCAGGCGGCGGCGAGGTCGTTGCCCGTGATGATGATCGGGCTCACGCCGTCGCCGGCGCGGGCCGGGCGGCGCTCGGCGCCCTCGGCGGCGGGCGGCAGCGCCTCCACCCAGGTCTGGCCGGTGGCGTAGCGGCCCGGGAAGCTGTCCACGAGGTAGAAGGCCTTGGTCAGCACGTGGTCGAGGGGCACCGGCTCCAGTTCCGGCACCTCGAGCGTCGCCAGCATCTTCCGGAGATAGGCCCCTTCCGGGGTGGGCGGCCCGCCCGGCCGGGCGGTCAGCGCGTCGCGCGTGTCGAACAGGACCGTGCCGCCGTTGCGCATGAACGCGTCGATCTTGCGGATCGCGACGTCCGAGGGCTGCGGCCGGTTCGGGGCGATCGGCCAGTAGATCAGCGGGTAGAAGGCCAGCTCGTCCTTCGCCGGATCGATCCCGGCCGGCTCGCCCGGCTCCAGGGCGGTGCGCGCGGCCAGCATCTGGGTCAGGCCGGTGAGGCCGGTGCGGCTCGCCTCGTCGACGGCGGCGTCGCCCGTGATCACGTAGGCGAGGCGCGTGACCAGCGCCGATTCGATGCCGTTCGGCCGGTTGGCCGGCGGCTCCTCCGCGCGGACCGGGCGCGCCGGCAGGGCGGCGAGCAGGACGAGGCCGGCGAGGGCCAGCACGGCCGGGCGGCCGCGCAGGCGGGCCGCCAGACCGCCGCGGCGCAGGAAGCCGCCGAGCCACAGGCCCGCCAGGGTGTCGAGGGCCAGCAGCAGCAGCGCCAGGGTGAACAGGCTCGGCCGCAGGTCCAGGGTCTCGGCGCCGGCGAGCGACCCGAACCGGGCGCCCTCGAGCGCGGCGGTGTCGAGGGGCTTCAGCCGGTCATCCGGTTTCAGGGCGTTCACGCTGATGCCTCCGTCCGGCGGGCCGTAGAAGCCCGGCGGATGTTCGAGGTTCGCCCGGTCGGCGTAGTCGGCCGCCACCGCGGTGGCCGAGGCCGGCGGCGAGCCGAGCGCCCCGAACCCGTCCAGCGTCACCCGCGGCGCGAGCACCGGCGCGGCGGCCCGCGCGGCGTCGCCCTGGACGGGCGCCGCGGCGCCGGCCAGCGCCACGACACGCCGGAGCATGTCGATGAACAGGCCGGAGAGCGGCAGGTTCGACCACGTCGTGTCGGCGGTGACGTGGAACAGCACGATCGTGCCCTGGCCGCGCTTCTGCGCGGTGACGATCGGCGTGCCGTCCTGGAGCGAGGCCCAGGTGCGGTTCGGCAGGTCGCCGTCGGGCTCCGCCAGGATCTGGCGGCGCACGCCGATATCGGCCGGCGGCGTCAGGCCCGCGAAGGGGCTCTCGGGCGGGAAGGGCGCCAGGGTCTTGGGGCTGTCCCAGGAGAGCGTGCCGCCGAGGGTCCGGCCGCCCCGCCGCAGCCGCACCGGCACCAGCGGATCGTTGCCGGCGGCGAGCCGCGGGCCGGCGAAGCGCAGCAGCATCCCGCCGTCCTTCACGAAGCTCTCGATCCGCGCGGTGGTCTTCTCGTCGAGGGCGCCGACATCGGCCAGCACGAGGACCGAGACCTGGTTGTCGAGGAGCTGGTTGATCGAGTCCGCCGTGCCCTTGGCGCCCCGCGGCTCCTGCACGTCCGCGAAGGGCTGGAGCGCCCGCGACAGGTAGTAGGTCGGCGCCAGGAGCGGCTGCGCCTGGTCGAGGGTGCCGCCGAAGACGAGCCCGACCCGGCGGCGCTTGCCGCGCTCGTCCTGCAGCACCACGGCGCCGGCCGAGCGCTCGCCCGCGATCTCCAGCCGGCTGATGCTGTTGCGCAGCTCCACCGGCATCTCGAAGGTCGCGTCCGCCTCGGTGGCGTCGGCCGCGAAGGCGAAGTCGCGCTCGGCGAGCGGCAGGCCCTTCTGGTCGAGCGCCCGGATCACGCCCGCGTCGCGCCCGTTCGGCGCCGCCCGCAGGGCGTGCGTCACGAGCTTGCCGGCGTTCTCGGTGGCGGTCAGGGCGAGGGCCGGCGGCCTGTCGGCCCGCAGCACCGTGAGGGCCGCGCCCCTGTCGCCCGCGAGGTCGGCCAGCCCCTTGGCGAAGCGCGTGTCGCCCGCGCCGGCGACGCCGTCGCTGATCCAGACGAGGCCGGCGCCCCGGTTCTTGTCGAGGAAGGTCTCGATCGTCGCGAGATGCGCGTCGCGGGCGGGGAGGATCGGCCGCGGCGCGAGGGCGCGCAGGCGCTCCAGGGCGGCGGCCGGGGTCTTCGCCTCGAAGGCCGCGGGGGCGTCGGCGAGGCCGATCACCGCGACGGGCCGTCCGTCCCGGGCGGCGCCCTCCACGGCGTCGGTGGCGACGCGCAGGCGGTCCCGCCAGTCGTGGGCGGCGGCGAAGCCGTTGTCGAGGAGCACGAGGAGCGCGCTGCGGCCGCCCCCGGCCCCGACGCCCCCGGCATTCCAGACCGGGCCCGCCACCGCGAGGATCAGGGCGGCGGCGATCAGCAGCCGCAGGATCAGCAGCCAAGGCGGCGTCCGGGCCGGGGTCTGCCGCTGCGGGATCAGGTCGGCGACGAGCTTCAGCGGCGGGAAGTTGATCCGCCGCGGGCGCGGCGGGGTCACCCGCAGCAGGAACCACAGGGCCGGCAGGCCGATCAGGGCGGCGAGCGCCAGCGGGGCGGCGAAGGTCAGACCCAGCATGGCGGCCTCACTCCGTGCCGCGGGCGGCGATCAGCGTGGCGAGCCGCAGGGCCGCCTCGCTCGCCGGCCGGTCCGTGCGGTGGATCGTCAGCGTCCAGCCCTGGCCGCGGGCGATGGCGGCGAGCGCCGCCCGGTGCTCGGCGATCCGGGCGCGGTAGCGCGCGCCCCAGGCGTCGGCATCGCCGATGTCGAGGCTGAGGCCGCCCTCGAGATCGTGCAGGACGGCCTGACCGGTGAAGGGAAAGGTCTCCTCGATCGGGTCCACCACCATGAGGAGATGGCCGCGGCTGCCGCGGCCGGCGAGGCTCTGCACCGACGCGGCGATCCGGTCGGGCTCGGTGAGGAAGTCGCCGATCAGCACCACCTCGTCGAAGCGGGCGGGGTGCGCCTGCGGCGGCAGGTCCTGGGTGAGGCCGGCCGTGTCGGCCACGAGCGCCTGGGCCAGGCGCTCGACGATCCCGCGGGAGGCGCTCGCGCGGGTCAGGCCGAGCAGGCCCACCCGCTCGCCGCCCTCCACGAAGGCGTCGGCCAGGGCGAGGCCCAGGATCAGCGCGCGCTCGATCTTCGGCGCTGAAGCCAAATCCGAAGCAAAGCCCATCGAGGCCGAGCGGTCGATCCACAGCCAGATGTTGTGGGCGGCCTCCCATTCGCGCTCGCGGACGTAGAGCCGGTCGTCCCGGGCCGAGCGGCGCCAGTCGACGCGGGCCGCGGCCTCGCCGGTCACGAAAGGGCGGAACTGCCAGAAGCTCTCGCCGGGCCCCGCGCG
This sequence comes from Methylobacterium sp. C33D, assembly GCF_053345825.1. Lineage (NCBI taxonomy): Bacteria > Pseudomonadati > Pseudomonadota > Alphaproteobacteria > Hyphomicrobiales > Methylobacteriaceae > Methylobacterium > Methylobacterium sp. C33D. Next base: position 125,780 of record NZ_JBKFAV010000004.1, on the reverse strand, counting down.
GCGGCGGCCGTGGAGGCCGTGGGCCAGCAGGCTCGACACGCGGCGCGCCTCCAGGACGAGGCGGGGCATCTTGTCGGAGAGGGCGGTCGCGCCCTCGCTCTCGCGCCGGCCGGGGGTGCGCCTGCCCGCGTCGAGGGCGTTCGTCGCGACCAAAGTCAGAGCTTCTCCGCGAGCTTGGCGATCAGGCCCTCGATGGTCTCGCCGTCGGCGCGGGCGGTGTAGCTCAGCGCCATCCGGTGCTTGAGCACCGGCTCGGCGAGCGCCTTCACGTCGGCGACCGAGGGGGCGACCCGGCCCTCGATCAGCGCCCGGGCGCGGGCGGCCAGCGTCAGTGCCTGGCTGGCGCGGGGGCCGGGACCCCAGAGGAGCTTGTCCTTCACGATCGCGTCGCCGCTGTCCGGCCGGGCGGCGCGGACGAGGTCGAGGATCGCCTCGACCACGGCCTCGCCGACGGGCAGCCGGCGCACGAGGCGCTGGGCGGTGAGCAGCTGCTCGGTCGACATGACCGCCCGCGGCCGCGTCTCGTCGACGCCGGTGGTCTCGATCAGGATCCGCCGCTCGGCGGCGCGGTCGGGGTAGCCGACGTCGATCTCCAGGAGGAAGCGGTCGAGCTGCGCCTCGGGCAGCGGGTAGGTGCCCTCCTGCTCGATGGGGTTCTGGGTGGCGAGCACGTGGAACGGGCGCGGCAGGTCGTGGCGGGCGCCCGCCACCGAGACGTGGCCCTCCTGCATGGCCTGCAGCAGCGCCGACTGCGTGCGCGGGCTCGCCCGGTTGATCTCGTCGGCCATCAGGAGCTGCGTGAAGACCGGCCCCTGCACGAACCGGAAGGCCCGGCGGCGCTCGGCGTCCTCCTCCAGGATCTCGGTGCCGAGGATGTCGGAGGGCATCAGGTCCGGCGTGAACTGCACGCGCCGCGCGTCGAGGCCGAGCACCGTGCCGAGCGTCTCGACCAGCTTGGTCTTGGCGAGGCCCGGCAGGCCGACCAGCAGGCCGTGGCCGCCGGCCAGGATGGTCACGAGTGCGAGATCGACGACCTTCTCCTGGCCGAAGATCACCCCGTGGATCGCCTCCCGCGCCGCGCCGACGTCGGCGAGGCAGCTCTCCGCCGTCGCCACGATGCCGTCGTCCAGGGCGGTGGCCGGGCTGATCCCCTGCGTCATGCCGATATCCATCTCCTGCCCGGGCCCCGCGGGACCCGCCGGCCAATCCCGCGAGTGTGGGGCTTCAGGTGCCGGGCTGGCAAGGTCGGGATCGCCGCACGCCCGTTCGGGGCCGCGTTCGCGACGTCCGGCGTCCGCGCCGAGCCCCGAGCCGCCCGCGATGGGTCGGACGCCGATCCCGCCCCGCTCTTGGCGTCGGCGACCCGGACCTTTAGGAAGGCGCCCAAGCCGGGGCGATCCTCACCCGCGACCGCCGGACCGGCCGAACCCTCTGATGTCTCTCGCGGATCGCGGCGTGGGCAGCTTTGCGGGCTTCCCGCGTATCCGGACCTGACCATGCGCCTTCGTGATGTGTTCGCCGTCGGATCGTCGGAGAAGGCCGGCCTCGCCGGCGCGGCGCAGTCCCTCGCGCGCCCGCTGACCCGGCGCCTCAGGGGCCGCCGCCGCGGTGAGCTCCGCCAGGCGGACCTCGTCCGCGCCGTCAGGGAATCCGGCCTGTTCGATCCGGCCTGGTACGCGAGGCGCTACCCCGACGTGGTCGGCGAGGGGATCGATCCGGCGGTGCACTACGCGGTCCATGGCGGGCGCGAGGGGCGCTGGCCGCACCCGCTGTTCCACGGCGATCTCTACCTCGATTCCGTCCCGGGCCTCCGGGCCGAGGGCACCAACCCGCTGCTCCACTACCTTGACCGCGGCGCCGCGGCCGGCATCCGCCCCAACCCGCTGTTCGACCCGGACTGGTACGCCACGCGCTACCTCGGCGGCGCCGAGCACCGCGCCCGGGCCTTCGCCGACTTCCTGGCGCGGGGCGACACCGACCCGTCGCCGCTGTTCGACACCGCTTGGTACCTGTCCCGCTACCCGGACGCCCGCGCGGCCGGCGGCAACGCCCTCAGCCACTTCTTCGAGACCGGCCGGAAGCAGGGCTACCTGCGCAACCCCGAGGAGTTCGCCGGCCTGTCGCGTCACGTCGACCTGATCCGCCGGTCGGGCCTGTTCGACGCCGCCTTCTACCGGGAGCGCTGCCCCGAGGCCGAGACCAGCGGGCTCGAGCCCCTGGAGCACTACGTGATGGCCGGCGGCTACCGCCGCTACGCGCCCCACCCGCTCTTCGATCCCGACTGGTACGCGGCCCAGTCCGCCGCGGTGCGGGCCGACAGCCTCAACCCGCTGGTCCATTACCTCGAGCACGGCGCCGCCGAGGGCCTCGACCCGGGGCCCTGGTTCGACACGCGCTGGTACACCGAGACCTACTTGCGCGACGACGCGGCCGGGCAGAATCCGCTGGCGCATTTCCTCGCCGACGGCGGCCGCACGACGAGCCCGTCGCCGCGCTTCGACGCGCCCTGGTACCGAGCCCGCTACCCGAAGGTCGCCGCGCTCGGCCTCAACCCGCTGATCGACTACGTCACCACCGGCCTGGAAGCGGGCCGCCTGACCCGCCGCGTCCCCGGGGCCGCGGTGCCGGAAGCCTCCGACGCGCGCCTGTCCTGCCTGAAGCGCGAACCCCGCCGGTACGGCCGCACGGCCCTGTTCATCACCCACTGCCCCGAGGGGCGGATCCGCGGCCACGTCGAGCCGTATTTGCGGGCCTTCGCGGAGAACGGGACCGACCTCGTCCTGATCATCGCCGCCGACCAGCACAAGAACGCCGTGCCGCAGGCGATCCTGGATCTCTGCGCCTCGGTCTACCTGCGCGAGAACAGCGGCTTCGACTTCGCCGCCTGGGCGCATGTCCTCCTGGAGGACACCGACCTCCTCGATTCCGAGACGCTCTACCTCGCCAACGACAGCCTCGTCGGGCCCCTCGACCGCGACGACTTCGCCGGCCTGCTCGCGAAGATCGACGCCTTCCCGGAGGCTGTGATCGGGCTCGCCGACAACTTCTACTACAGCCACCACCTCCAGAGCTTCTTCCTCGCCCTGAAGCGGCGCTGCCTGTCCTCCTACGCGTTCAGCCACTTCCTCCTGTCGGTGGCGAACTGGCCGGACAAGAACGCGGTCATCACCGAGTACGAGCTGACCTTCTCGCAGCGGATGCGGGCGGCCGGGCTCGGGATGCGCAGCCTGTTCTCGGCCCAGAACAAGCACATGTCGCTGGTCAACGACCCGCGCAACAACCGCACCCTGTTCGACTGGGAGAACATGCTCAGCCAGGGCTTCCCGTTCGTGAAGCGCTCGCTGCTGGGCGAGCACGCCGCGATCGGCGGGGCGGCGGTGCGGGAGGCGATCGCCGAGCGCGGCTTCGACCTCGACCGGCTCGACGTGACCTACACGTATCCGGGTGCCAGGATCTGGGCGGACCTGCGCCGGCCCCGGGCGCCGGAGCGGCCGCTGCGCGTCGCCTACGTCTCGCCGATGAACTACGCCAACGGCCTCGGCGTCGCGGCCCGGAGCTACGCCCGCGCCCTGCATCGGACCCCCTTCGCACTGAACGTCCACCCGATGGAGCGGCCGTTCCACGTCCATGCCCGGGTGGCGCCCGCGTGGCAGGCCCGGACCTTCTCGGGCCCCGCCGACGTCGCGCTGGTGCACTTCAACGGCGACAGCTGGCACTCGCTGATGAGCGACCGGCGGCGGGCGATCGCCGCCAAGGCGCGGCTGAAGATCGGGCTGTTCGTCTGGGAGACCTCCCACGTACCCGGCGGCTGGCTGCCGACCGTCGACGGCCTCGACGCGATCTGGGCGCCCACGGAGTTCTGCGCGGCGATCTTCCGGCAGATCACCGACATCCCGGTCGACGTCGTGCCCTACGTGGTCGAGAACGAGGCCGGCGAGCCGGTGAGCGCCGCCGCCAAGGCGAACCTGCGCAAGGCCTTCGCGATCGACCCGTCCAGGCGGGTGATCCTCTACGCCTTCGACGGCTCGAGCTACCTCGCCCGCAAGAACCCGCACGCGCTGATCCGGGCCTTCCGGGCGGCCGGTCTCGGGCAGGCCGGCTGGCAGCTCGTGCTCAAGACCAAGCACGTCTTCGACCTGCCCGAGGAGGGCAAGAAGCTCCTCGACCTCGTCGGCACGTCCGGCGACGTGGTGGTGATCGACCAGCCGCTCTCCCAGAACGAGCTCGGCGCGCTGTTCGATCTCTGCGCGGTCTACGCCTCGTCGCACTCCTCGGAAGGGTTCGGCCTGACGATCGCCGAGGCGATGGAGATGGGCAAGGTCGTGGTCGCCACCGATTACGGCGGCTGCCGCGACTTCCTCGACGCCACCTGCGGCTTCCCCGTGAAGGCGGAGGTCACGGCCCTCGACCGGACCTACGGCCCGTACCTGCGCGGCGCCGAGTGGGGCCAGGTGGACGAGGCCGACCTGACCCGGGCCCTCAACGAGGCGGCCCGGGCGGTGACCGGCGGCGACGCGGCCCGGATCGGCGCCGCCGCCCGGGCGCGCATCCGCGAGCGGCTGTCCATCGGCGCGGTGGCGCGCGCCATGGAGGCGAGCCTGACCCGCCTCCTGGCCGCCGAACGGTCCTGAATCCCCGGAGACGCGACCCGTGTTGAAGAAGAAGCCGGTCCCGGCCCCGTCGACCTCGTGGGGCACGCTCCCGTGGCCCGACGCGATCCTGCCGCTGCCCCTCGACGCGCAGCTCCGCCCCCTCGACGAGCGCCGGCTCGGCCAGGTCGCGGCCGGCCAGTTCCCCGCCTGCCGGGCGATCTTTGTCGCCCCCGCGGCCTCCGAGCTGTGCCCCGACCTCGCGGCGCACCTGACGCGCGCGCTCGCGGAGCGGCCCGATATCGGCATCTTCTACGGCGACGACGCCGTGGTGGACGGTGCCGGCCAGGTCCGCAGCGTCCACTGCAAGCCGGCCTTCAACCCGGCGCTCCTCATGGCCGACGACTATATCGGCTTCCCGCTGCTGATCCGCGTCCCGGCCCTGGCCGGCCTGAGCCCCGATTTCGGCGCGCGCCACGGCAGCGCCGCGTGGTTCCGCTTCCTGCTCGGCGCGATCTCGGCGGGGATCGGCATCGACCGGATCCCCCAGACCCTGATCGCCTCGCCGCTGGAGCGCCCGAAGGCGACCCGCACGGCGCGCGCCCACGCCCTCGACCGGTGGTTCGAGACCTCCGGCATGTCCCTGCGCGCCGCCCCCGGCCTGACCCCGGACACGCTGGAGATCCGCCGGAGCTTCGACGCGCGGCCGGCCGTGACCCTGGTCGTGCCGACCAACCAGAGCCGCCCGAAGGACGATCAGGGCCGCGCCGTCGCGGGCGCCAAGCCCCACGTGATCAACCTGCTCGACAGTCTCGGCCGCAGCACCTACCCGGCCGACCGGATCCGCGTGCTGATCGGCGACGACGTGGCCGACGACGCGATCTACCGCGGCCGCTCCGACCGCTTCACCGTGACCCGCCTGCTGACGACCCGGGCTCCGGGCGAGCGGTTCAACTACGCGGCCAAGATGAACACGCTCTGGCGCGCGGCCGAGACCGAGCTCGTCATCCTGATGAACGACGACCTCGTCGTGCGCCGGCCCGGCTGGATCGAGGCGCTCCTGACCTTCGCGCTGGACCGCGGCGTCGGCGGCGCCGGCGGCCGGCTGCTGTTCCCCACGGGCAAGATCCAGCACGCCGGCATGACCGGCGGCATCTTCGACGTGTTCGCCCACCCCTGGTACAACCGGGACGCGGCCGAGCCGACCTACGGCGACTGGGCGCTGACGCAGCGCGACTGCTCGGCGGTGACCGGGGCGCTCTTCGCCACCCGCAAGGCGGTGCTGGAGGCGGTGAACGGCTTCGACGAGGGCTTCGCCCTGGACTTCAACGACGTCGACCTGTGCCTGAAGATGCGGCAGCTCGGCTACCGCATCGTCTACACGCCCTTCGCCGAGATGGCGCACCACGAGAGCGCCTCGCGGCAGACCAGCTTCGCGCCGGGCTCGCAGATCGCCCGCTTCCTGCGCCGCTGGGGCGACGTCATCGCGGAGGATCCGGCCTACAGCCCGCAGCTGCGCATCGACACCGACGTGGTCGCCCCCCGGGCCGACGCGACGCGCTGGATCGCGGAGCGCCGGGCGGCCGCCGCCTGAGCGGCCCCGGATCCGCCGCGCCCGGGTTAAGCTAAACCCGCGAAGTTGGGCGCGGCGGGCTGGAACGGGACGGCCCGGGCCTCTACCCCTCGAGGGGAAGCGCGGACCGATTCGTCCGCGCCGGGGCGGGAGCCGACCGTGAAGACGCTGCCCGCCGCCGCCCTCGCCCTGCTCGCCGGCCTCGCCCTGGTGGGCCTCGCGGCGGAGATCCGGCTGCACGAGCGCGACCGCCCCGTCGCCAGCACGGCGGTCCGCTCCGGCGGCGCCGCCTTCGTCCCGGCGCCGATCCCGGCGGAGTGGGTCGTCTCCGGCGACCCCGTCACCGAGGTCGCGGGGGTCTCGCAGACCCATGACGGCAGCGCGCAGGTCTACCTGTGGCGCACCACGGCCAGCACGTTCCGCTGGACCCACCACGCCGACGAGATCATCACCATCCTCGACGGCGAGGTCTTCGTCACCGACGCGGACGGCCGCCGCCACCACCTGACGCCGGGCGACGTGGCGCATTTCCCGGTCGGGTCCGTCCAGCTCTGGGAAGTGCCCCGGACGCTGCTGAAATCGGCGATCCTCAAGCACCGCAGCCCGACCCTGGTCGAGGCGTCCCTGCGCTGGCTCCGCCGGGCGCGGGCGCTCGTCGCCGGCTGAGGCGCGGGCGCTCCCGACGCGCGAGACGCCGTCCCGGCGGGTCCCGCAACCGGGGGACACGGCTTGCTAAGGCCCGGCACGGCATGATCGGATCCCCGATGCCGCGAACCGACCCGATGGCCCGACCCCGCGACCTGCAGCTCGACGCCGCGCGGGGCCTCGCCGTGCTGCTGGTCCTCTCCGGCCACCTGCTGCAGCCCGTCTTCTACGGCCCGTCGGGGCCCGAGCCGGGGCCGGCCCTCGCGGTCTGGCGGGTGATCTACGCCTTCCACATGCCGTTCTTCTTCCTGCTCTGCGGGATGGTCGACCGGATCAAGGGGGAGGCGGGTCTCGCCGCCGCCTGCCGCTCCGCGCTGAAGCTCGCGGCGGTGGCGCTGGCGTTCGGCACCCTCGCGCAGATCCCGCCGATCCTCGACGGCAGTCTCGCGCCGGGGCCGGCGCTGCTCGATACGCTGCGCGGTCGTGACACGAGTCTGGGCGTGCTCTGGTTCCTGGTCGCCCTGGGGCTGGTGCGGGTGGTCGAGGCCGCGGCGCGCGCGGCGGCCTTCCCGGGCGGCTACGGGATCGTCCTGGGCGGCGCCCTGGCCGTGTCGTGGACCTGCAGCGCGCGGGCGTTCCCGTACTGGCAGGTCCACGCGCTCGTGGGCGCCCTGCCGTTCTACGTCGCGGGCCTGAGGCTCGGGCGGCGGGCGTTCGACGTGTCGGCGCTGCTCGGCGCCTGCGGCCTCGCGGTGCTCCTGCTCTGCGCCCCGCGGAACTTCGTCCACGTCGCGACCGGGCAGTACGGCGACCCGGCGCTGTTCGCCGTGACGGCCGCGGCGGGCTCGGTGTTCGCGCTCGCGATCGTCGGCCGGCTGCGCGGCCCGCCGCGCGCCGCGGCCGGCCTGCTGGGGCGGGCGAGCTTCGAGCTCTACATCGTCAGCGGCGTCTTCATCCTCCTGGCGCCGCACTGGCCCGCCTGGGACCGGTGGGACCGCCTGGTGCTGCTCGCCGCCCTCGGCCTGCCCCTGCACCTGATCGCGGCCCGCGGGCTGCGCGGGCCGATCCGGGCGGTCCGCGCGGCCGCCGGCGGCGCGGTCGACGGTTTGGTCGACGGGCTCGCCGGCCGCCGGCGTCGCGCGCGGCCGGGCCTGTCCGGGGCGGATCCTTAAGACTTGTGCGGGACGATCCTCCGGCATTCCGGCCGCAAGACCTTCGATGACAGCGCCACACGCGAGGGCCACCGATGTTCGCTGAGCGCCCGCGCGGCGGCGTCGGCGCGTGGCCCCTGATCGCCGCCACGCTGGTCGCCACGATCGTCTGGATGGCGGTCGCCGGGCTGCACTTCGCCTGGGACAGCGCCCTCGTCACCGTCGGGGCCTGCGGCGGGCTCGAGGCCCTGGCGCAGGTCTACCGCACGCGACGCCCCGAGCCGCGCATCGCCGCCACGCTCGGCGCGCTGGCGCAGGTCATCGCCTTCAGCGCCTGCGCGGCGGCGCTGTCCTACACGGTCGCGAGCACCGGCGGCCCCCTCTGGGATTCGACCTTCGACGCCTGGGACCGGCGGCTCGGCCTGGACTGGCGCGCCTACCTCGCCTTCGTGGACGGCCATCCGCGGCTCGGGCTGGCGCTCTCGCTGGCCTACCGGAGCCTGATCCTGCAGACCATGCTGGCGGTCATCCTGCTGGGCTTCAGCGGCCGGCTGCGGGCGCTGCGGGACTTCGTCCTGGCCTTCGCCCTCGCCGGCACGGTCACGGTCCTGGTCTCGGCGCTGACGCCGGCGCTGGCGAACTTCGTGTTCCTGGGCCTGTCCCCGGCGGACTTCCCCAACCTGCACCCGGCCGCGTCCTACGTCCACGTCGCGGACCTGACCGGCCTGCGCGACGGCACGCTCCGGACGATCTCCCTCGACCACGTCGAGGGCATCATCACGTTCCCGAGCTTCCACGCGGCGCTGGGGGCCCTCTACATCTGGGCCTTCTGGCACCTGCGCGCGGCCCGGATCCCGGCGCTGATCGTCAACGCCCTGCTCATCGCCGCCACGCCGATCGACGGCGGCCACTACTTCGTCGACGTGATCGCCGGGCTGGTCATCGCGGCCCTGGCGATCTGCGCCGCGCGGGCGCTCGGGCGGCGGCGGGCCGCGGACGCGCTCCGCCCCGGAGCGCCAGAGGGCGGACCCGCGCCGGGACGGGCCTGACGTCGGCGCCTCAGAGCGCCTCGCCCCGCATCAGCCGGGGCCGCGAGTCGCGCGCGGCCGCGGCCTCGCCGATGAAGAAGCGCTTGAGCCCCGGCAGCCGGTCCACGATCCCGAGGCCGAGGTCGCGGGCGAGCCGCAGCGGCAGGGCGTCGTTCGAGAACAGCCGGTTCAGCCCGTCGGTCGCCGCCGCCATGGCGAAGCTGTCGAAGCGCCGGGCGCGCTCGTAGGCGCGCAGCACCTCGGGGTTGCCGGGATCGAGGCCGAGGCGCAGCGCGCCGGTCACGGATTCGGCCAGCGCCGCGGCGTCCGCGAGCCCGAGGTTGAGGCCCTGGCCGGCGATCGGGTGGATCACGTGGGCGGCGTCGCCCAGCAGGGCGAGGCGCTCGGCGCGGAAGGCCCGGGCGATGCCGAAGGCGAGGGGGTGCCGGCTCGGGCCGTGCTCCAGCGCGAGCGCGCCGAGATCCAGGGTGAACCGGCGCTCGATCTCGGCGAGCACCTCGTCGCGCGCGCCGGAGAGCAGGGCCTCGGCGTCGTCCGACCGCTCGGTCCAGACGATCGAGGAGCGGTGCCCGAGGGGGCCGCCGTCCCGCAGCGGCAGGATCGCGAACGGGCCCGCGGGCAGGAAGTGCTCGAAGGCGCGCCCGCCGTGCGGCCGGGCGTGGCCGACGGTCGCCACGATGCCGACCTGCGGGTAGGACCAGCCGACCCAGCCGATCCGCGCGGCCTCGCGCAGCCGCGACCGCGCCCCGTCGGCGGCCACCAGCAGGTCGCCCCGCAGGCTCTCGCCGGTGGTGAGCGCCGCGCGGATCGCGGACCCCTCCGGCAGCGCGCGCACCACCCCGGCGGCGACGATCGCCACACCCGCGCCCCGGCACGCCTCCGCCAGGGCCGCGGCGAGGGGCTCGGCCTCGATCATGTGAGCGAAGGGCTCGCCGTCGTCGCGCTCGGCGTCGGCCTCGCGGCCGAAGGTCAGGAAGACCGGCCGCACCGGGTCGGCGAGGCGGCTGTCGCTGATGACCATCTCGGTGATCGGCTCGGCCGCGTCGGCGACCCGGTCCCACAGGCCGAGGCGCTCCAGCATCCGCCGCCCGCCCGCCGCGAGGGCGTAGGCGCGGCCGCGATGCCGTGCGGGGTCGGCGGCGCCCGGGTCGATCACCGTCACGGCCAGCGCCGGCCCGTGGGCCTGCTTCAGGGCGAGGGCCAGGGCGAGGCTGGGCAGGCCGCCGCCGGCGATCAGGAGGCTGCGGCTGCCGGGGCGAGGCGTCTCGGCCGTCATCGGGGCGGATCTCCTTGGGGTTCCCGCGCGCGGGACGCGTGGATTGGTTCGTCCGAAAAGCCTATGTCGCACGCGGGCAACGAACGGAAACCCCGCGGGTCATGACCGACGCCAACACCGACGCGATGACGGACGCCGTCGCCGAGCTGATCGCCATCCTCGACCTGGAGCGCCTGGAGGTCGACCTGTTCCGCGGCCAGAACCCCAGGACGGGCTGGCGGCGCGTCTTCGGCGGGCAGGTGGTCGCGCAGGCCCTGGTGGCCGCCACCCGGACGGTGCCGGACGACCGCCCCGCCCACTCCCTCCACGCCTACTTCATGCTGCCCGGCGACCCGCGCACGCCCATCGTCTACGAGGTCGAGCGGATCCGGGACGGGCGCAGCTTCACGACCCGCCGGGTCAAGGCGATCCAGCACGGGCGCGCGATCTTCGCCACGACGGTCTCCTATCAGGTCGTCGAGGAGGGGCTCACGCACCAGCCGGCGATGCCGGCGGTGGCCGGCCCCGAGGGACTCCTCGACGGCAAGGCCCTGGCGGCGGCCGGCGGCACCGGGATGCCGGAGGCGATCGCCGCCTATTTCGGCCGCGAGCGGCCGATCGCGCTGCGGCCGGTCGACCTGAACCGCTACCTGCCCGCCGGTGCGGGCGGCCGGGCCCCGGACCCGGTCTTCAATGTCTGGCTGCGCGCGGCCTCCGCGCTGCCGGACGATCCGGCGCTGCACCGGGCCGTGCTGGCCTACGCCTCCGACATGACCCTGCTCGACGTCTCGCTGATCCCGCACGCGCGCTCCGTGTTCGATCCGACGATCCAGGCCGCGAGCCTCGACCACGCCCTCTGGTTCCACCGGCCGGTCAAGATCGACGACTGGTTGCTCTACGCGCAGGACAGCCCGGTCGCTGGCGGCGCGCGCGGATTCGCCCGCGGCCAGATCTTCGACCGCACCGGTAACCTCGTGGCGTCGGTGGCCCAGGAGGGCCTGATCCGCCCGACGCGGGATTAAAGCGGGTTCCCGCGCGTGTGTTGCCGGTGCGCCACAGCGCGGAATGCACGGTTTTGGGCAGATTGCATCGATCGTGTGCACTCTCGCGGCTGAACCTGCCCGCGATCTGTCCGCGGCGGGCTAAACCATGGGCAAATCGACGAACGGTGAAAACGTTCCCGGTCAAGCTTGTCTGGCATAGTCCTTGAATAGCGGCCTTCGACCGCGGGTCATCCCGAGCCTGCGGACGGTCCGTTCCGGCTCGTCCCGCAGGTCGGGTGACGGCAACGGTTCCCAAGGACTTCGAAGGGGGCGTCGCCCATGAAAATCGTGATGGCCATCATCAAGCCGTTCAAGCTCGAGGAGGTGCGCGACGCGCTCACCGGAATCGGCGTCCACGGCCTGACGGTGACGGAGGTGAAGGGCTATGGCCGCCAGAAGGGCCACACCGAGATCTACCGCGGCGCGGAATACGCGGTCAGCTTCCTCCCCAAGCTGAAGATCGAGGTCGCCGTCGCCTCGGACCTGACGTCCAGCGTGATCGACGCCATCGCGGGGGCCGCGCGGACCGGCCAGATCGGCGACGGCAAGATCTTCGTGATGCCGCTGGAGAAGGCGGTGCGTATCCGGACCGGCGAGACCGACGCCGACGCCCTCTGATCCGCGGCCCGGTGCGCCCGGGCCCGCCGATCGCCAGACCTGCTGAAACACTACGGACTTGAGACCGGGAGCCACGTGCCCATGAAACTTCGTCATGCCCTCATGCTCGGCTTGGGAGGGGCGGCGATCGCCGCCCTCCTGATCGAGCCGTCCCTCGCGCAGACCCCGACACCGGAAGCCGCCTCGCCGCCGCCCTCGCCGGTCCCCAACAAGGGCGACACGGCCTGGATGATGATCTCGTCGGCCCTCGTGCTGATGATGAGCATCCCCGGCCTCGCGCTGTTCTACGGCGGCCTCGTGCGCACCAAGAACATGCTGTCGGTGCTGACCCAGGTGTTCGCGATCGTGTCGATCGTCGGCCTGCTCTGGGTGTTCTACGGCTACAGCCTCGCCTTCACGAGCGGCGGCGGCCTCAACGACTTCGTCGGCGGCTTCTCGAAGGCGTTCCTGAAGGGCGTCGACGCGAACTCGACGGTCGCGACCTTCTCCAACGGCGTCGTGATCCCGGAATACGCCTATCTGTGCTTCCAGATGACGTTCGCCATGATCACGCCCGCGCTGATCGTCGGCGCCTTCGCCGAGCGGATGAAGTTCTCCGCGCTGGTGGTGTTCACGATCCTCTGGGTCACGGTGATCTATTTCCCGATGGCCCACATGGTCTGGTACTGGGCCGGCCCGGACGCCGTCGGCAACGCCGCCAAGGCGCTGGCCGCCGCGACCGACGACGCCTCGAAGGCGACCGCCCAGGCGGCCCTCGACGCGGTCAACAAGGATGCCGGCTTCCTCTTCCAGAAGGGCGCCCTCGACTTCGCGGGCGGCACCGTGGTCCACATCAACGCGGGCATCGCCGGCTTCGTCGGCTGCCTGATCATGGGCAAGCGCATCGGCTACGGCCGCGACCTGCTCGCCCCGCACTCCCTGACCATGACGATGATCGGCGCCTCGCTGCTGTGGGTCGGCTGGTTCGGCTTCAACGCCGGCTCGAACCTCGAGTCCAACGGCACCGCCGCGCTCGCCATGCTCAACACCTTCGTGGCGACCTGCGGCGCCGCGGTGGCGTGGCTGTTCGCCGAGTGGGCCCTCAAGGGCAAGCCGTCCCTGCTCGGCATGCTGTCGGGCGCGGTCGCCGGCCTCGTCGCGGTCACCCCGGCCTCCGGCTTCGCCGGCCCGATGGGCTCGATCGTGCTCGGCCTCGTCGCCGGCGTGGTCTGCTTCGTGATGTGCTCCACCGTGAAGAACGCGCTGGGCTACGACGACTCGCTGGACGTCTTCGGCGTCCACTGCATCGGCGGCATCCTGGGCGCCCTGGCGACCGGCATCCTGGTCGACCCGAACCTCGGCGGCGTCGGCATCCCCGACTACACCTCGAAGCCGGGCGAGCTCGCGGTCGGTGCCTACGACATGATGAGCCAGCTCATCGTCCAGGCCGAGGCGGTCGGCCTGACCCTGCTGTGGTCGGGCATCGGCTCGGCGATCCTCTACAAGCTCGTCGACGTGACGATCGGCCTGCGCGTCACGCAGGAGGAGGAGCGCGAGGGTCTCGACATCGCCGATCACGGCGAGCGCGCCTACAACTACTGAGACGGACGGCGCGGCCCCGCGGGGCCGCGTCTCCCGCACGGAAAACCCCGGCTCCGAGAGGACCGGGGTTTTCTTTTGCGTCAGGCCGTCATCGCGAGCGGAGCGATGCGGGGCGGCGATCGGGCATCGAGCCCGAGGCCTTCACGCCGCCCGTGCCAGGGCCGCCTTCTCCTCCGCGAAGGCCCAGTCGAGCCAGGGCGTCAGGGCTTCCAGATCCGACGTCTCCACGGTGGCGCCGCACCAGATCCGCAGGCCCGCCGGCGCGTCGCGATAGGCGCCGATGTCGAGGGCGACGCCCTCGCGGTCGAGGCGCTCGACGATCCCCGCCGCGAAGGCCGAGACCGCCGCGTCGCCGCGGGCGAGCACGTCCGGATCGGCGATCACGAGGCAGACGCCCGTGTTCGAGTAGGTCGCGGGGTCGGCGGCCAGCGGCGCGATCCAGGGCGTGCGCGCGACCCAGTCGTAGACGGCCTTCGCGTTGGCGTCGGCCCGCGCGTGCAGCGCCTTCAGGCCGCCGATCCGCTCGGCCCAGTCCAGGGTGTCGAGGTAGTCCTCGACGGCCAGCATCGACGGCGTGTTGATCGTGTCGCCCTTGAAGATGCCCTCGATCAGCGTGCCGTCCTTCGTGAGGCGGAAGATCTTCGGCAGGGGCCAGGACGGCGTGTGGCTCTCCAGTCGCGCCACGGCGCGGGGGGAGAGGATCAGCATGCCGTGCGCCGCCTCGCCGCCCATGACCTTCTGCCAGGAGAAGGTCACGACATCGAGCTTGTCCCAGGGCAGGGGTTGGGCGAAGGCCGCCGAGGTCGCGTCGCAGATCGTCAGGCCGTCGCGGTCGGCCGCGATCCAGTCGCCGTCCGGCACCTTCACGCCGGCCGCGGTGCCATTCCAGGTGAAGACCACGTCGCTGTTCTTCGTGTCGATCGCCGCGAGGTCCGGCAGGATCCCGTAGGGCGTCTGGTGGATGCGCGGCGCGATCCTGAGCTGCTTCAGGGCGTCCGTGACCCACTCCTTGCCGAACGCCTCCCAGGCGGCGACCTCGACGGGCTTCGGCCCGAGCATCGTCCACATCGCCATCTCGACGGCGCCGGTGTCGGAGGCCGGCACGATGCCGATCCGGTAGTCGGCGGGCACCTGCAGGACCGCGCGGGTCAGGTCGATCGCCCGGCCGAGCTTGGCCTTGCCGAGGGGGGAGCGGTGCGACCGGCCGAGCGCGGCGTCGGCCAGGGCGGCCGGGGTCCAGCCCGGGCGCTTGGCGCAGGGGCCGGAGGAGAAGTGGGGCACGCGCGGGCGCTGCGTGGGGCGGCTGGTCATGGCGGATCCATCCTTGCAGAGGGCCGCGCTCCCGCGGGGAGGCGCGTCCCGGCTCGCGCATGCGCCGAAACCGGCCGGCTTGCAAGCGCCTGTCCGGACAGCAGTCTTCGCGGCGCTGCCCCCGGCCGGGACAGGGCCCCGGGCGGCGAGGAACAGTCGATTAATCCGGGCCCGTTAGCCTTAATGAGGTGCCGCGTAGCGTTTGAGGTGCGCCGATGACTTTCCACAGCGCCGCGATATTGGCGGTCTGGTCCGTTCTACTCTTGGTTATTGGAGCCTTAATTCCGCGATTCCTGCAGGCGAGCCGGACGCCGCGGCTGGTGCCGCAGCCGCTGCAGCTCGACCCTCTGGATTACGACCGCGACGGCCCGGTGATCGACCTCGAGCCGGCCTGACCGGGGCTGCCGTCGGGGCGCAGGTCCGGGCGCCGCTCGGCGGTGATCCGCTCCGCCTCCGCCCGCCGCCAGCGGGCGATGGCGGCGTGGTTGCCGCCGGAGAGGACGTCCGGGATCGCGCGGCCCTCCCAGTCGCGGGGGCGCGTGTAGTGCGGGTACTCGAGGAGCCCGCCCTCGAAGCTCTCCTCGACGCCGGATTCCATCCTGCCCATCACGCCGGGCAGGAGGCGCACGCAGGCATCGAGCACCACCAGGGCGGCGATCTCGCCGCCGGACAGCACGTAGTCGCCGATCGAGACCTCCTCCAGGCCGCGCCCGGCGATGACGCGCTCGTCGACGCCCTCGAAGCGGCCGCAGACGATCAGCGCGCCCGGTCCCGCCGCGAGGTCGCGCACCCGCGCCTGGGTCAGCGGCCGGCCGCGGGGTGACATGAGCAGGCGCGGGCGCGGGTCGACGGCCCCGGTCGCGGCGTCGACGGCCGCGGCGTCGATGGCGGCGCCGAGCACGTCGCAGCGCAGGACCATCCCGGCCCCGCCGCCGGCCGGCGTGTCGTCCACCGAGCGGTGGCGGCCGAGGCCGTGCGCGCGGATGTTGCGGGCCTCCAGGGTCCAGTCGCCCCGCGCCAGGGCGTCGCCCGACAGGGACAGGCCCAGCGGGCCCGGGAACATCTCCGGGTAGAGGGTGAGGATCGTGGCCCGCCAGGGCGTGTCCGCGCGCGTCATGGCGCTTGATGGCGCGCGGGGTGCGACACCGTCAACGGGCCCGGCACCGCCGGCGCGCCCGCCGGTTGTCGGCCATGATCCGCGCGCTCGCCCTCCTCACCGCCACCACTGCCATCCTGACCGGCCCGGTCCGCGCCGCCGAGCCCCTGGCGCCCCCGGGCGCGCCCGCCGCCGCCTTCCCCAGGCCCGACCGGCCCGTGGCCGAGATCGTCGCGCCGCGCTGGTCCTCGGAGGCCGAGCGCGACCGGGCCGGCGAGTTCGCGCAGGTGGCCGAGGGGATGGGCATCGCCCCCGGCGAGACGGTGGCGGATATCGGCGCCGGCAGCGGCTACTACGCGGTGCGGCTGAGCCCCCGGGTCGGGCCGCGGGGCCGCGTGCTCGCCGAGGACGTGACGCCGTCCTACCTCGCGGCCCTGGAGGCCCGGGTGAAGGCGCTCGGGAACGTCACGGTCGTGCGCGGCGAGCCGCACGACCCGCGCCTGCCCCCGGCCTCGGTGGACGCGGCGATCCTCGTCCACATGTACCACGAGATCACCCAGCCCTTCGGCCTGCTCCACAACCTCGCCGCCGCGATGCGCCCGGGCGGCCGGGTCGGGATCGTGGATGCCGACGCCATCCCGTCGCGGCACGGCACGCCGCCGGCGCTCCTGCGCTGCGAGCTGGCCGCCGCGGGCTACCGCGAGACCGGCTTCCGGCCGCTCACGGACGGGGCCTACCTGGTGGTGTTCGCGGCGCCCGCGCCGGAGGCGCGCCCGAGGCCGGAGACGATCCGGCCCTGCCGTGACGACGCCACGGCGCGGTAGCGGCGCCTCAGGAGCGCCAGCGCAGCTCGCGGCGCTCCAGCGGGTTGACGAACGGGCGCCCGTCGCGGGCCGATTCCAGGGCCTCGCGCTTCAGCCGGAAATACCATTGCGAGGGCAGGTCGCCCTGGCCGAACAGCACCATGGTGGGCTTGCGGTCGAGCCCGTCCTGCGCGTGCTGGAGCACCTGCTGGTCCTGGGTCAGGAACTGCCGCATCAGCGGGCGCGCGACCGGCTTGAGCAGGTTCAGGGCCGGCATGCTCCAGTAGAGGGCGTTGGTGAGCAGCGTCCGGTCCGGCGAGAGCGGTGTCGCGAAGGTGTAGTTCGCCACCCGCTTCCCCCCCGCGCGGATGCGCTCCAGGCGCACGCCGGGCAGGCGGAACTCGATCTCGACCTCGGGGACGCCGCCGAGCAGGCGGTAGACCGGCGAGCTCGTCGTGGTCGCGTGGCTCGTCATCACGAAGCCGTGGGGCACCGGCTGGAAGGTCTTCACCTTCTCGCGGAGCTGCTTCGAGGGCCGGAACCACCACGAATCGTGGACGAAGGCGACGTGCCCGGGATCGACGAGGCTCAGCGTCGTCAGGTCGAAGGAGGCCTCGACCTCCAGCGCGACCACGAGGGAACCGGCCGGCTCGAAATCCAGCGCCGGCACCTCCGGCACCGCGCCGCCGGCGGGGCCGAGATGCGGGTTGACCCAGAGGAAGCCGGCGCTCTCCCGGACGGGGAAGCGCTGCACCTGGATGCGCGAGAAGTCGGCCGCGTCGTGCTCCGACAAGGTCGGGACGTCGCGGCAGCGCCCGTCGGTGCCGAAGCGCCAGCCGTGGAACGGGCACATCAGGGTGTCGCCGTCGAAGCGGCCCTTCGACAGGGCCATGCCGCGGTGGGGGCAGCGGTCGCGCAGCGCGAAGGGCGCGCCGTCGGGGGCGCGGCCCAGCACGATCTGCTCGCCGTTCAGCGCCACGGCCCGCAGGGCCGATCGGCCGCCCGCCCGGCCGAGGCTCCGGGACGGCCCGACGCAGTACCACGCGTTGCCGAGCGGCTGGCGCATCGCGTCGGGGTCGAGCGCGGCCTCGTCGGCGGGGCGCGGCGGGTTGGCGAAGGGCGCGTTCAAGGCGGTTCGGGCAGACCTCGGGGCGCCCGTCATACGCCCGGCCGCCGGGACGGGGAAGCGCCGGGCCCTCGGAGCGCCCGGGCCGGCGCGGCGCCGGTTCCGCACCGACCCGGGGAGGACAAACGGGCGCAGGCGCGGGGCTTCACAAGCCGGCCGCGGCCACCTACCTTCGCCTCACCCGCAACCAACGAAAGGAGGTGATCCAGTGTCTCATTGTCATCAGCCGTGTGTCTCGGCTCATCGGACCTGGACCGTCGCCTCCGGCGCGTCGCTCTAAGACGCGTCAGAGACCCGATCTCGGGACAGTTCCGCCGGACAACACGGTTCGGCAATGGAAGGGCCACCCTCTCGGGTGGCCCTTCGGCGTTTCAGGGTCCGGTAGTGGGGCCGGCGCCGCCATGCGCCGCCCGGCGTCGCTCAGCGCCGCTGGGACTGGAACAGCGGCTGGGCCAGCGCCTCGGTCCGGGCGCGCCAGAGGTCGCGCTCCTCGCGCAGGGCGTCGCGCTCGCCCGCCAGGGCCAGCCGCTCCGCCCGCAGGGCGTCCCGCTCCGCGATCGCCCGGTCGCGCTCGGCGCGCAGCTCCTCGCGCTCGGCCCGGAAGCGCTCCCGCTCGCCGCGAAACTCCTCGCGCTCGATGCGGACGTCCTCCTGCTCGGCCCGGAGATCCTCCAGGGAGCCGATCTCGTCGCGGATATGCTCGCGCAGGGTCCGGATCTCGTCGGCCAGGAGGGCTTGAAGCTCGTCCTGGCGCTCGGCCTCGACGCGGAGCTTGGCCTTGAGCATCAGGTTCTCGGCCATCAGCTCGGCGATGTCGGGATCCTCGGCCGCGGCCCGCGGGGCCTCGGGGGCGGGAACGACGCGGGGCGACCACGCCGTCTCGCCGCCGCGGGCCCGCTTCACCTCGGGCAGGACCTCCGCCGGCCGCGGCTCGCCGCGGGCCTCGGACGGCGCCTGAGCCTTCATCGCCGTCAGCCAGTCGCGGAGCGGACCGGTCGCGGGAAAGCTGCCGGACTCGGTCGGCGAGTGAGAGCGGGCGGGTTCCGACATCGGCGGGCGTCCTGAGCGAATATGGCGTGAAGACAATCCCAACATGCTTAACGATCGGTAAAAAGTTAACACCGATCGGCCGCCCGTTCCGGCACCGCCGCGGCGCCGGCCGGGCCGAAAAATTGACTTTCCGGCCGGCTGCCGCTACGCCCCGGCCTCCCGATCCGTAGCAGATCGACCGATGCCAAGCCGACCGGTCCCGCGAGGCCGGAGGTCAACGCCCGACAGCGCGTCCGCGCCCTCGGGCGCGATGGGCGTTGGCCGATCTGCGGGGACGGGATCCGCCGGCCGAGGCACCCGCATGACGCGAGATCACGAAGCGTTGACCATCGAGGACGCGATCAACGAGACCTGCCCTTGGTCGGGCAAGCCGATCTCGGCCGACGCGCTGACGCTCTACAACGGCGCCGTGGTGGGCTTCTGCAACCCGGAGTGCCGGGACAAGTTCGCCAAGGCGGTGCGCAGCTTCGAGGCCGCCCTCCAGGCGCGCCGCGTCGAGCGCGCCGGGCTCGAGCAGTAACGGCGGGGCGTCTTTAACATGTTCGAAGGCCTGTCCGACCGCCTCTCCGGCATCCTCTCGGGGCTCACCCGCCGCGGTGCCCTGACCGAGGCCGACGTCACCGCCGCCATGCGCGAGGTGCGCCGCGCCCTGCTGGAGGCCGACGTCGCCCTCGAGGTGGTCCGCGGCTTCACCGACCGGGTGAAGGAGAAGGCCGTCGGCGCCGTGGTGCTCAAGTCGGTGACGCCCGGCCAGATGGTCGTGAAGATCGTCAACGACGAGCTCGTGGCGATGCTCGGCACCGACGCCGAGACCGTCGATCTCAACGCCCCCGCCCCGGTCCCGATCCTGATGGTCGGCCTGCAGGGCTCGGGCAAGACCACCACCACAGCCAAGATCGCCCGGCGCCTCTCCGACCGCGAGAAGCGCAAGGTGCTGCTCGCCTCCCTCGACACCCGCCGTCCGGCCGCCATGGAGCAGCTGGCGGTGCTGGCCAAGCAGGTCGGCGTGGAGAGCCTGCCGATCATCGCCGGCCAGTCGGCGGTGCAGATCGCCAAGCGCGCCATGGACGCCGCCCGCCTCGGCGGCTTCGACGTGGTGATGCTCGACACCGCCGGCCGCACCACGGTGGACGAGGGCCTGATGGCCGAGGCCGCCGAGGTGAAGGCCGCGACGAGGCCCCACGAGGTGCTGCTCGTCGCCGACGCGCTCACCGGCCAGGACGCGGTCAACACCGCCCGCGCCTTCGACCAGCGGCTCGGCGTCACCGGCATCGTGCTGACCCGCATGGACGGCGATTCCCGCGGCGGCGCGGCGCTGTCGATGCGCGCCGTCACCGGCAAGCCGATCAAGCTCGTCGGCGTCGGCGAGAAGGTCGACGCGCTGGAGGAGTTCCACCCGGCCCGCGTCGCCAACCGCATCCTCGGCATGGGCGACATCGTCTCGCTGGTCGAGAAGGCCGCCGAGACCATCGACCACGAGCAGGCGCTCCGCACCGCGGAGAAGATGCGCAAGGGCAAGTTCGATCTCGAGGACTTGTCGATGCAGCTCGGCCAGATGGAGAAGATGGGCGGCATCGGCGGCCTGATGGGCATGCTGCCCGGGATGGGCCAGATCAAGAAGCAGGTCGAGGGCGCCAACCTCGACGAGAAGATGTTCAAGCGCCAGCGGGCGATCATCTCGTCGATGACCCCGCAGGAGCGGAAGAACCCCGACCTCCTCAAGAACAGCCGCAAGAAGCGCATCGCGGCGGGCTCCGGGGTCGACGTCTCGGAGATCAACAAGCTCCTGAAGATGCACCGGACCATGGCCGACATGATGAAGGCGATGGGCCAGGGCAAGCGCGGGATCGGGCAGGCGCTCGGCTCGATGTTCGGCCTGGGCGGCGGCGGGATGGGCGGCGGCATGGGCGGTGGAATGCCCGGCCTCCCGCCCGGCATGCCGGAGCCGACGCCGGAGCAGATCGCGCAGCTCGAGAAGCAGTTCGGCGGCAAGCTGCCGCCGATGCCGCCGGGCCTGGGCGGGGGCGGGATGCCCAAGCTTCCCGGACTTCCGGGCCTCGGCGGCCCGAAGCTGCCGGGTCTCGGTGGGTTCATGCCGGGGAAGAAGAAATGAGCGTGCTCGCGGCCCAGGCCGTCGATCCCGAACTCGCGCGCCTGCGGGACAGCATCGACAATTTCGATGCGGCGCTGATCCATCTCCTCGCCGAGCGTTTCCGCTGCACGCAGCGGGTCGGCGAGCTCAAGGCCCGAAAGGGGATCCCCCCTTCCGATCCGGACCGGGAGGCCCGTCAGGTCGCCCGGCTCCGCAAGCTCGCGGTCGAGGCCAAGCTCGACCCCGACTTCGCCGAGAAATTTCTGGCCTTCGTGGTCAAGGAAGTCATTCGGCACCACCAGTCGATCAAGGCGGACCACGAGTCCCAGATCGAGCAACAGCGAAAGTAGTCAGACCATGGCCCTCAAGATCCGTCTCACCCGCGGCGGCGCCAAGAAGCGCCCCTACTACCGCATCGTCGTCGCCGACGCCCGCGCCCCGCGCGACGGCCGCTTCATCGACAAGGTCGGCGCCTACGACCCGATGAAGGCCAAGGACGACCCGGCCCGCATCGTGCTCGACAACGAGAAGATCCAGAGCTGGCTCGCCAAGGGCGCGCAGCCGACCGACCGCGTCCTGCGCTTCCTCGACCAGGCCGGCCTCGCCAAGCGCCCGTCCCGCAACAACCCGCAGAAGGCCGAGCCGGGCGAGAAGGCCAAGGAGCGCGCCGCCAAGCGCGCCGAGAAGGCCGCCGCCCCCGCCGAGGACGCCGCCGCGTAAGGCGCCCCGGTCATGGCGCGCCGCCCCGCAGGTCCCACCTCCCGCGACGGCGGCCGCCGAGGCCGCACGAGCTCGGCGATCGGCAAGATCGCGCCCGAAGCGTCGACCTCGCCCAAGGCACCGGGCCCCAAGCCGGGCCCCAAGCCGGGCCCCAAGCCGGCGCCGTCTCCCGTGCCGCCCGATCCGAATCTGGTCCTGCTGGGCGAGTTCGGGCGGGCGCACGGCCTCAACGGCGAGGTCCGGCTCAAATCCTACACCGGCGATCCGCAGGCGATCGCCGGCTACGGAACGCTCCAGACGGCCGACGGCCGGACGCTGACGCTCGCCGACGTGCGTCCCGCCCCCGGCCCGTCGCCCGACATGCTGATCGCCCGGGTCAAGGGCGTCTCGGGCCGCAGCGCCGCCGAGGCGCTCAACCGCGTCGCGCTGTACGTTCCCCGCGAGCGTCTGGCCGCGCCCGAGGACGACGACGAGGTCTACGCCGCCGACCTGATCGGCGCCGCGGCGGTGGACGAGGCCGGGACCCTCGTCGGGACGATCGTGGCCGTGCCGAATTACGGGGGCGGCGACCTCCTGGAACTGCGCCCGCCGAACGGCGGCGCCACCGCGCTCCTGCCCTTCACGAAGGCCTTCGTGCCGGTCCTCGACGTGGCGCAGCGCCGTGTCACCGTGGTCGCACCGGAGGACCTGTTCGCGGCGCCGGGCGAGAAGCCGGCCGACGATCCGGGCTAGGGACCGGGGGCCGGGCCGCGCGCCGGCGGCGCGTCCGGTGTCCGGGCGGGCCTCAATGCCCCCCGGCCGGCGCCCCGCCGCCGAGCTTGACGCTCTTCAGGCTCAGCGCCAGCGGGACCGCGCAGGCCGCGACGAGGCCGAGCACCCAGAACACGTCGATATAGGCCCAGTAGGCCACCTGCGTGCTGAGCACGCTCCCGATCCACGCCGTCGCCTGGTTCTGGGCCTCGATCCCGGCGTAGCCGTGCTCGGAGAAGTACTGCGTCGCCTGCCGCATGGTCTCCTGATAGGCCGGCGAGGCCGGGTTGACGCTCTCCACCAGGCGGCTCTGATGGAACTGGCTCCGGTAGGCCAGGATGTTCTGGGCGAGCGAGACACCCATCGAGCCGCCGACGTTGCGGGCGACGTTGATCAGCGCCGAGGCCTGGTCGGTCTGGTCCTTGCGGATCCCCTCGTACGAGGCCGAGGTGATCGACAGGAACACCATCGGCAGGCCGATGCCGATATAGACCCGCGACCACGCGAAGAACGCGAAGGTCGTGCTGCCGTCGATCCGCGTCAGGTCGTACATGCCCAGCGCCACGATGGTCATGCCGGTGGCGATCAGCCATTTGGGCTGGACGTAGGACGAGATCCGGCCGGTCAGGAACATCATCACCACCGTGACGATGCCGCCCGGGCCGAGGACGAGGCCCGACAGGGTGGCGGTGTAGCCGTAATATTCCTGCGTGATCTGCGGGATGAACTGCGTGGTGGCGATCAGGATCGCCCCGGTGAACATCATCACCAGGAAGCACGAGCCGAACTGGCGGTTGCCGATCAGCCGGAGGTCGACGGCCGGGTTCTCCCGGGTCAGCAGCCACGGGATCATGGCGATGAACGAGACGACCATCAGCGCGCCGGACACGTTCATCAGCGTCGAGGTGCCGAACCAGTCCTTCCGCTGGCCCTCGTCGAGGATCACCTCCAGCGAGCCGAGGAACAGGGCGACGAGCACGAAGCCGACAATGTCGAAGCGGATGCCCTTGCGCACCAGGGCGCGGCGCTCCTTCTTGGCCGCCTCGCTGTCCTCGATCAGCCAGTACATCAGCCCGAGCGCGACGACGCCCACCGGCCCGTTGATCAGGAAGCACCAGTGCCAGGAGGCGTTGTCGGAGAGCCAGCCGCCCAGCGTCGGGCCGATCACCGGCGCCACCACGATGGCGACCCCGTAGAGCGCGAAGGCCTGGCCGCGCTTCTCCGGCGGGAAGGAGTCGGCGAGGATCGACTGCGCGAGCGGCGCCATGCCGCCGCCGCCGAGGCCCTGCATCACCCGGAACAGCAGCAGCGATTCCAGGCTCCAGGCGAAGCCGCACAGGATCGACGAGACGGTGAACAGCGCCACCGACCACATGAAGAAAGCCTTGCGGCCGTAGCGCTTGGCCAGGAAGCTCGACGCCGTCAGGGTGATCGCGTTGGCGACGAGGTAGCTCGTCACCACCCAGGCCGCCTCGTCCGGACCGACCGCGAGGCCGCCCGAGATGTAGCGCAGGGCCACGTTGGCGATGGTGGTATCGAGCACCTCCATGAAGGTCGCCAGCGCGACCACGCCGGCGATCAGCCACGGATTGTGGCCGCCCGGCGCCTTGCCGGACCCGGCCCCGCTTCCTCTGGCCTTGCCCCCACCCGACCCGCGCCCGGGCGCGGCCGCGCTCCCCTGGCCGGCCACGGCGCTCACCGCACCGTGACGGTCGGGACGATCGACATGCCCGGGCCGATCGATACGTCCGTCGGCCAGCTCTTGACCACGATCTTGACCGGGATGCGCTGGGTCACCTTCACGTAGTTGCCGGTGGCGTTCTGCGCCGGCAGCAGGCTGAAGGCGGTGCCCGAGCCCGGCTGCACCGAGGCCACCGTGCCCTGGATCTTGCGGCCGGGATACGCGTCGATCTCGATGGCGACCGGCTGGCCCGGCCGCATGTCGGTGATCTGCGTCTCCTTGAAGTTCGCCGTCACCCAGATGTCGTCGGGCACGAACATCGCCAGGGTCTGGCCGGCCTGGGCGAGCTGGCCGACGCCGCCGGTGAGCCGCACGACGCGGCCGGCCTGCACGGCGCGGACCGTCGTGTAGCCGAGGTTCAGCTCGGCCTGCTCGACCTGGGCCCGGTCGCGGCCGAGCTGCGCCTGGGTCGAGGCCTTCTGGGCCTGGAGCGAGCCGACCTGCTTCTGCGCGGCGACCACGCTGGCATTGGCGCTCTGCACGGCCGCCTGCCGCTGCTGCAGCGTCGAGGTCGCCGACTGCGACTGCTGGACCGAGCCGGAGCCGCGCTCGGCGAGGTCCTTGTAGCGGGCCGCGTCCTCCTGGGCGAACTTCAGCGCCGCCTCGGCGGTGGCGACCTGCGCCTTGGACACCTCGATGTTGGCGTACTGCGCCTGGATCTGCGCGTCGATGTTCTTGATGCCGGCCTCGTCGGCGGCGACCTGCGCCTTCGCCTGGTCGAGGGCGATGTCGTAGTCGCGCTGGAAGACCTGGAACAGGATCTGGCCGGCCTCGACGTGCTGGTTGTCGGTGACCGGCACGTCGACGAGGTAGCCGCCGACCTTCGGCTGGATCGAGATGCTGCGGGCGTCGACGAAGGCGTCGTCGGTGCTCTCGTACGGGTGCATGTAGAGCAGCCAGTAGAAGAACACCCCGACGCAGAGCGCGACGACCGCGAGCCCGCCGAGCAGGAACGCGAGCGGGTGGCGCCGCAGGACGTTGGGGCGCCGCGCCTCGTCCCCGTCGTCGTCGGATCCCGCCGCGTCGTCGTCGGCCTGCCCGTCCTGCGCCTCGGACGCGTCGCCGGCCTCGTCCGCGCCGGGCTCGCGCGCGGTCTCGCGGTCGGTCCCGCGGTCCGCGGCCGGCGCGGCGCGGCCGAGATCGAGCACGTCGCGCTCGCGCGCGACGGCCCGGCCGTCGGCAGGCCGCGGGCGCGCCTCGTCCTCGGAGAGGTGCCGCTGATCGTCAAACATGGGAAGTCGTCGCCCGATGGGCCGGCCACCCGAAAGTGACCGGGCTTGTCGCATCGCCCGCCTCAGGCAGCAAAAGCCGGCCGCAGGCTCAAGGTTCCATGCGCAGATCAGCCCGCCTAGGAACGCATGCCGCACTGCGGCGTTCTGCGCCCGGAACCTTTGCCGTTCCCGGCCCAAGGCCCAGGAGTTCGCCATGACCAGCAGCCCGTCCCCGACGCCGAACCGCCCCGGATCCGGTCCCGCGACCACGCCCTCCGGCATCCCGCTCGTCGGGGTGGCGCGCCTCGACGCGATGAGCGCGGCGCTCGCGCGGAACTGGTGGCTCGTCGCCCTGCGCGGCGTCATCGCGATCCTGTTCGGCGCGGTCGCGTTCATCGCCCCGGGCGCCTTCGTGCTCTCCCTGGTGCTGTTCTTCGCCGCCTACATGCTCGCCGACGGCGTCTTCGCCGTCGTGGGCGCGGTCCGGGCCGCGCAGCGCCACGAGCGGTGGGGCTTCCTGCTGATCGAGGGCCTCGTCGACATCGTCGTGGGCGTCGCGGCAGTGCTCATGCCGGCCGCCGCCGTCTGGGCGTTCGTGCTGCTGCTGGCCGTCTGGGCGCTGGTGACCGGCGGCCTGATGATCGCCGCGGCCTTCCGCCTGCACCTCCATTACGGGCGCTGGTGGCTGGTCCTGGGCGGCGTCGTGTCGATCCTGTTCGGGCTCGCGCTGCTCATCAACCCGGGCATGTCGGCGCTGGTGCTGACGTGGTGGATCGGCTCCTACACCTTCGCCTTCGGCATCCTCCTGCTGATCCTGGCCTTCAAGCTGCGCAGCCAGCACGGGGCCGTCGGTCCGGGAGCGCCGCTCGGCCGGTGAGCCGGCCGGGACCGGATCGGCCGCCGTGGCCCGATCCACACGGTCGCGGCGCGATCGACGCCCCGCCGGTCCCGCGA
Source organism: Methylobacterium sp. C33D (assembly GCF_053345825.1). Taxonomy (NCBI): domain Bacteria; kingdom Pseudomonadati; phylum Pseudomonadota; class Alphaproteobacteria; order Hyphomicrobiales; family Methylobacteriaceae; genus Methylobacterium; species Methylobacterium sp. C33D. Next base: position 99,422 of record NZ_JBKFAV010000004.1, on the reverse strand, counting down.
CCCCGCACCGGCGGGACACCGGGACGGATGCGGCTTAGAAGGCTCGGTCGGCCGGATCGGCCGGTCCCGGAACACGCACCACGATGACGCCCGACGCGCCGGAACGCGCCCCGGCCGACGGGCCGAAACCGCCGAAGCCGGATCCCGCCGCCGATGCCCCGGACCCGCGGCTCGCCGCCCGGGAGGCCGGCCGCGCCGCGCGCGACCTCGCGCGCCATCTCCGGACCCTCCTCGCCGCGGCCGGGCTCGGCCTCGCGCGGGCCGGCCGGGCCCTGTCGGCGCGCGCGGCGGAGCGCGCGACGCGGACGCGACCGGCCCCGGCGGAGCGCCCGTCTCCCGTCGCCGGGACGGACGCGCGCGTCCTGAACCGGCGCGCGCGCCCGCTCCTCGGCCGCCGGCACCCCGTCCTGCTCGCCGCCGCCGCGGTGGTCCTGCTGCCGGTCCTGGCGCTGGCGATCTACCTGTTCGCGGCCTTCGTGAGCCTGCCGCCGCTGGGCGGCGCCGTGGTCGAGACCGGCCAGAGGGCGATCACCGTCGAGGCCGACGACGGCCGGGTCTTCGCCACCCGCGGCAGCTTCCGCGGCGAGAAGCTCACCGCGGCCGACCTGCCGCCGCACCTCGCCCAGGCGATCGTGGCGATCGAGGACCGCCGCTTCTACAGCCACTGGGGGATCGACCTGCGCGGCCTCGCCCGGGCGGCGTGGCGCAATCTCCGCGGCGGCGGCGTGCGGGAGGGCGGCTCGACCATCACCCAGCAATATGTCCGCCTGATCTCCCTCAACCAGGAGAAGACGCTCTGGCGGAAGGTGCAGGAGGCCTTCCTGGCGCTGCGGGTCGAGTCGACGATGAGCAAGGACGCGATCCTGCTCGGCTACCTCGACGCTGCCTATTTCGGCGCCGGCGCCTACGGCGCCGACGCGGCGGCCCGGCGCTATTTCGGCAAGCCCGCCAAGGCGCTGAACCTGCCGGAATCGGCCATGCTGGCCGGGCTGGTGCGCGCGCCCTCGCAGCTCGCCCCGACCCGCAATCTCGGCGGCGCCAAGGAGCGCGCCGACGTGGTGCTCCAGGCCATGGTCGAGACCGGCGCCATCACGCAGGGAGAGGCCGACGCCGCGCGCAAGCAGAGCGTCACCCTGAAGTCGCCCCCCGAGGCGCCGCCCGGGACCAACTACTTCCTCGACATGATCGCGGGCGACGTGAAGCGACTCGCCGGCACCGACGGCGACATGACGGTGCGCTCGACCCTCAACCTCGACCTGCAGAGCCTCGCCGAGGGCGTCGTGGCCCGCCGCCTCGACAAGGACGGCGCCCGCCGCAAGGTCGGCCAGGCCGCCATGGTGGTGCTGTCGAAGGAGGGCGCGATCCTCGCCATGGTCGGCGGCCGCGACTACGAGGACAGCCAGTTCAACCGCGCCGTCCAGGCCAAGCGCCAGCCCGGCTCCCTGTTCAAGCTGCTCGTCTACCTGACGGCCTACGAGAAGGGCTACACACCGGAATCCGTGATGGTCGACCGCCCGGTCCAGATCGGCGACTGGCAGCCCGAGAACGACGACGGGCGCTATCGCGGGCCCGTGCCCCTGCGGACCGCCTTCGCGCTCTCGATCAACACCGTGGCGGCCCAGCTCGGGCAGGATGTCGGCATCCCGGCGGTGATCGCCACCGCCCGCAAGCTCGGGATCCAGTCGGACCTGCCCAACGTGCCGAGCCTCGTCCTCGGCTCGGGCGCCGTGAGCCTCCTGGAGATGACCCGCGCCTACGGCTCGGTCCTGTCCGGACGCACCCCGCTCCAGGCCTACGGCATCCAGGCGATCCGCGGGGCCGCGCCGCAGCCGCTCTACGTCCGCGCCGACGCGGCCCCGGGCCCGATGCTGGCTCAGGAGCCGCGCACCATGATGCTCGACTCGCTGCAGGCGGTTGTGGAATCCGGCACCGGCCGCGCCGCGCGGGTGCCGGGCCAGATCATCGGCGGCAAGACGGGCACGAGCCAGGATTTCCGCGACGCGTGGTTCGTCGGCATGACGCCGGACCTCGTGGTCGGGATCTGGGTCGGCAACGACGACGACAGCCCGATGAACCGCATGTTCGGCGGCGAGATGCCGGCCGGGATCTTCCACGACTTCGTCCAGCGCGCCGCCGAGAAGCTCGCGAAGGGCAAGCCCCGCCCCTCGGCGGAGCGGGCCGAGCCGGCCCGGGCGGCGGCACCCGCGCCCGCGGCCGAGCCGGCCGCCGTCGGCGAGGTCCGCGGCGTGCCCGAGGTGATCGATACCGGCACCCTCAACCTGCGCGGGCGGGTCGTGCGCCTCCTCGGCGTGGTCGGCGAGCGCGGTCACCTCGCCCGCCAGCTCGCCAGCTACCTGCGCCGCCGCGAGGTGGTGTGCACCGGCCTGTCCGACGGGCCCACGGCCCGCTGCCGCATCGAGGGCGACGACCTCGCCGGGCTGATCCTGGCGGCGGGCGGCGCCCGCGCCTCGGAGGACGCGCCGCCGGACCTCCTGGGCGCGGAGGAGCAGGCCCGCGCCGAGCGGGTCGGCCTGTGGGGCCGGTGAGATCCTAGTCCGCCCCGAGCGCCGCCATGGTCCGCGGGTCGGGAACGCCGTCGAAGTAGCGCGCCAGCGCCTCGGCGAAGAGCGGCTCCCCCGGCACGGCGCGGGCGAACAGCGTCATGCTGGAGCGGAACTTCAGGTCGTCGGGCGAGCCGAAGATCGCGTGGGCCGAGCGCCCGGCGACGGCGTTGACGGCCGCCGTGCAGGCGCGCAGGCGCGCGCCGAGCACCGGGTGCGCCGCGTAGGCCTCGGCCTCGGCGAGGGACCCGATGGCGTAACGCTGGGCCATCGGGCTCGCGCCGAGCCCGGCGATCTGCGGGAAGACGAACCACATCCAGTGGCTGCGCTTGTCGCCGGCCTCCAATTCCGCCAGGGCGCGCGCGTAGACGCCCTCCTGCGCGGCGACGAAGCGGCCGAGTTCGTAGGTGTCGGTCATGCGCGGCTCCGATGCTCCGGTCCTGCCCGGTCAACCGCGCGGCGCCGGTCGGGGATGCAGGCGCGCGGCCGCGCCGCCGCAGACGCCGTCCCGGGATTGGTGTATGCGCCGCCCATGCTCGGAGCGCTCGTCGCCTTCATGGTCGCGAACCCGGCGGTGAGCCACGCGCTGACGGCGATCCCCGAGACCGCCGGAGTGGCGGCCGCGCTGATCCTGCTGCGCAGTCCCCGCCCGGAAGGCGTCGCGGCGCTCGTGGTCTCGACCTACTATTACGGCCGCGAGGCCGGGCAGCGGGAGCACGACATCAAGCACGCCGGCTGGGACGCCGTGCAGGCGCATCTCGGCGCCGAGTTCCTGTACGGCTGGTCGCTGCCGAACCTGCAGCAATGGGTGGCGCCGACCTGCGCGGCCTGGGCGGTCGCGGCAACGATCTACCTGATCCGGTCGCGGACGGCCCGTGCGGCGCCCCTTCGGCCGCCGGGGTGCCGGTGATCCTGACGGGCAGCTCGCCCGGCCCGGCGCGCGATCGCGTGCGCCGGTGCCAGGTTCAGGCGCGGGTGAACGGCCCGTCCGACGGCCCGATCTCGCTCCGGTCCCCGAGCAGCCGCCGGCCCGAGGCGATGATCTGGACCGTCTCGCGGCTGCTGCACTGCCGCCGTGCCAGGGCCTCCAGGTCGCGCAAATAGTCGATCACCGGGCTGCGCTGCCTGTCGGCCCGGCCGATCACCGGCTCGACCTTCGCGGTTACCAGACCGCCGACCGTGTCCCAGAACTCCGCCGGACGGATCGCGGCGTCGCCGATCGCGGGCTCGTGCATCGCTGACCTCCTCTGGCCTCGTCACCGCACTTGTCGAGCGTTTCGGCCGGCGGTGCATTAGCCCATGTTGGAGACGGTCCTCCGGATCGCCGGGCTCGCGGCATCGTCATCCGCGCGCCCGGAGATCCGGCGGGGCGGCCTCGGGTGCGTGCCCCTCATCGACCGCGCCGCCGCCGGTGTTTCGAATGGACAGCAGGGAGCCCGCATGCCCGCAGACGACGTCCCGACCCAACACGTCCGCGCGCCCGAGCCCGCGCGGACGCGCGCGCCTCCGGCCGGGGAGAGCCGCCTCCGCTCGATCGCGAAGGCCGTGAGCTGGCGCGTCGTGGGGAGCCTCGACACGCTGCTGCTGTCCTATCTGTTCACCGGAAGCGTGCTCGTCGCCGGTTCGATCGCCTCGACCGAGACCGTGACCAAGACCGTGCTGTACTACCTCCACGAACGCGGCTGGGGGCTGATTCCCCTGGGGCGCACCTGAGAGCCGTTCGGGCGGCCGCGAGGCCGGCCCGCTCAACCCCGCCGCCGCGACATCCTGAAGAGCCCGGACCGGAGAGAGCCGTATGCCGCAGATCACCGTCGGAGGACTCGGCCTCCGCTACCACCTCGACGGGCCCGAGGGCGCCCCGGTCGTCGCCTTCTCGAACTCGCTGGGCGCGACCCTGGAGATGTGGGACGCGCTGATGCCGGCGCTCGCGGGACGTTACCGGACGCTGCGCTACGACACGCGCGGCCACGGCGGATCGGAAACGCGCGACGGGCCCGCGGCGATCGCGGACCTGGCCGGAGACCTCGCGGGCCTGCTGGACGCCCTCGGTCTCGGCCGGGCCCATCTGGTCGGGCTGTCGCTCGGCGGGATGACCGTGCAGGCGCTCGCGAGCGCCGACCCGGGGCGGGCGCTCAGCGCCACCCTGATGGCGACGGCGGCCTGCTTGCCGAGCCGCCAGAGCTGGGACAAGCGCGCCGCCACCGTGCGCGCGCAGGGGACGGCGGCCGTGGTCGAGGCGACGCTGGGACGGTGGTTCACGCCGGATTTCGCGGCGCGCGACCCCGAGGCGGTGCGGGCGGTCCGCGCGCGCTTCCTGGCCTGCGATCCGGCCGGCTACGCGGTGTGCTGCGGGGCGATCGGGCGGATGGATCTCCGGCCGGCGCTCGCCGCCATCACCGCGCCGACCCTGGTGATCGCCGGCCGCGACGATCCCTCGACGCCCCCGGCCATGGCCGAGGAGATCTGCGGCGGCATCGCCCAGGCCGAGCTCGTCGTGCTGCCCCGCGCGGCCCACCTGCTCGCCGTCGAGCGCGCCGACGCGGTCGGCGGCTACCTGCGCGCCTTCCTCGACCGCGCCGCCCCGGGCACGTAGCCGGGGGGCTTCTCGGCATCGACCGCGCGGTCGCCTCAGGGGCGGGGATCGCGCGCCGCGAGCGCGCCGCGCCTCAGTGACAGGCGATCCCGACATCGGCGGGCGACATGCCGTGCGCCAAACGCCGCCCAGTGCGCAGCAGCGCCTGTCCGAGCAGCGCGACGGTCAGCCGGTCTCCGTCCTGCTCGGCCAGCCGATAGGCGGCGAGCAGCGCGTCGCCGAGTTCGCCGAGCAGGTCTGACGATTCCGCATCCGCGGCCTCGGCGTCGCTCGCGGCACCCGGGTCGCGCGCGTCGACCGCCGTCGAACCGTGAGTCCCGTCCGCCAGCGCGCACAGTTCCGCGCGGCGCCGCGCGTTCGCTTCGTCCTCGGGTGAGCCGTTGCGCATCGTGTTGGTCCCTCAACCGTCGCGAGGGTGCACCTACAGGTTGCGAACCGTCAACTCCCCCCGAAGGTGCAGGGCGAGCGGTCGAGCGTCGCATCTCCCCGGGGGGCTCAACAACGCGCCGGACGCTTCGCCGATCTGTTCGCCGGCGCGCCCGACCGGACGCTGCGGCGCTGCCGCCCGGCGTCCGGTCGCGGCGGGAGCCGGATCGGAACAGTCGCGGCAATCCACAACTTTTACGTGAAAAACCGACGGGTTCGCGCGGCTCGACGAAGGTGAAGGGTCGGTCAAGACGCAGCGAGGCCCCCGCGATCAGCGCCGCGGGGGCCTCGCTCATCGACGCTCCATCGGGAACGTCCGGTCGGTTTTACTTGATCAGGGCGAGGAGAGCCTTGCCGGCCTTGGAGTTCAGCTCCTTGGCGTCGAGCGTGCCGTCGTTGTCCGGGTCGGCCAGCTTGAAGCGCTCGGCGACGGCCGCGAGGTACTCCTTCTTGTCGAGGGTGCCGTCGCTGTCCGGATCGGCCTGCTTCACGCCGGCCGCGCTCAGGCGGCCCTTCAGCTCCTTGGCGTCGAGCGTGCCGTCCGAGTCTTTCTCGAGGCGGTCGAAGGTCGCCGAGGCCACCGCCTCCACCTCCTTCATGTCGATCGTGCCGTCGCTGTCGGTGTCGATCATCTTGACGGCGCTCGCCCCGCTCATCGGCTTGGCGAACGCGGCCGGAGCAGAGAAGCCGCACACCGCGAGGGTGACCGCCGCGAAGCCACTGATGAAACGAAGGGTCATTGCCAGATGCTCCCGAAATTTGATGCTTGATCTTCCTAGTCGCCGATTCGCCGTGCTGCAAGTGCGAAATGCGGCCTGTGGGCGGCGCGCGCTGTCTCGGGCCGATCGCCGGCGGATCGGCAAAGAGAAGGGGGCCGGCGCGAGCCGGCCCCCGAAGAGGGCGCACAATCGCCGCGCGGCGCGGCGGGCGGCGAATCAGTATCCGTAGCCGCGCCGCATCACCGGGCGGTCGTCGTCGAACCGCTGGCGCCTGTAGAGGCGATCCTCCTCGTAGCCGCGGTCGCGCCGATACTCTTCGCGGCGGAAGTCGCGCTCCCGCTGGCCGCGGGAGCGCAGGTCGACGCTCGGCCCGTCTGGGCCGATCTCGATACGCTGCGCCGCGGCGGGGACGACGCTCGCGAGGGAGGCGGCCAGGACGGCGCCGGCAAGCAGGGTCTTCATGGGACACTCCGTCGTGCGTTCGAGGTCAAACCCGTCTCCGCACCGATCGTTCCCGATGTTGTCCTGTTCTCCCCGCGCCCGTCACAGGTCCGGCCGGATCAGGCGAGCGTCGCGAGGTCCTGAAACCAGTGCTGCGCCTGGACGTAATTCTTGACCCGCGGTGACAGCGCGTGCGGATTGGTATCGTGTACCACCCAGACCTGGACGGCGTCGTCGACGACGATTTCGTGGATGCGCGCGAGCAGCCGGTTCTGCTCGGCCACGTCGAGGCTCGCCTTCACCTTGTCGCAGAGGGCATCGACCTCGGGATTGCGGTAGTGGCTCCAGTTCACGCCGTTCGGCGCGATCTGCCGCGAATCGTAGAAGCGCAGGATGGCGTAGAACGGGTCGGAGGTGACGTAGGCGATGTTGCCGGCGCTGATCCCCTTGAGGCTCGGATCCGCGGCGCCCTGGCGCCACGCCGTGTAGGCCACCTCCAGCTCGACGGTCTTGAACTCCACCTGGATGCCGATCTCGGCCCAGCTCTGCTGGACGAACTCGTTGATCGGCAGCGACAGCATCTGCCCGGTGCCGCCGGTCGGGATCAGGACCGTGGCCTTCACGGGGTTCTTCACCGAGTAGCCGGCCTCCTCGACGAGCTTGCGCGCCGCCTCGACGTCGGTCCGGATCTTGAAGCCCGGCTTGCCGAACCACGGGCTCGATTCCTGGACCTGACCGACGGCCGGCTGGGCGAGGCCGCCCATCAGCTCGACGACGCCCGCGCGGTCGATGGCGAGGTTGGCGGCCTTGCGCAGGCGCAGGTCGCGCCAGGGCGATCCCTCCAGCATCGACAGATGGTAGTTCCAGACATGGGGCGTGTCGTTGCCCACGACCCGCATGCCGGCCCCCTTCAGGCGCGGCACCGCGTCGGGCGCGGGCGCCTCGATCAGGTCGACGCTGCCGGACAGGAGCGCGTTCACCCGGGCGAGGTCCTCGGGCACGCAGCTGAGGGTCAGCTTCGCGAGCTTCGGGACCCGCTTCGGGTTCCAATAGCCGACGTTCGGCAGCAGCTCGAGGCGCACCCGCGGCACGAGCTGCCCCATCCGGAACGGCCCGGTCCCCGAGGGCTCGAAGGCGAACTTCGCCCAGTCCTTCCCGACCTTCTCGTACTGCGCCGGCGACGAGATCAGGAACCAGAGCATCTGGTAGGGGAACAGGCTGTCGGGCGTCTTGGTGACGACCTGGACGGTCTTGGCGTCGAGCTTCCGGTAGCTCGCGACCCCGGGCAGGCGCGGGCGGACCTGGGCCGCCTGCCGCTGGTCGAAATGCGGCGCCTCCTTGTTCAGCACCTTGTCGAAGTTCCAGATCACCGCGTCGGCGTCGAAGGCCGAGCCGTCGTGGAAGGCCACGCCCTCGCGCAGGTGGAAGGTCCAGACCTTCGGGTCGGCCGGGTCGGCCTCCCAGGCGGTGGCGAGGCCGGGCACCATCTTGCCGGGCCGGTCGGCGACGTCGAGTTCCCAGGCGACCAGGGGATCGTAGAGGGTGAGCCCGGTGAACTGGTAGCCGCCCGCGCCCCGGTCCGGCTGGCCGGTGGTCAGCGGCAGGTCGGTCATCGAGATGCCGTAGGTCAGGGTGCCGGGGGCCGCGCCCTGCGCGCCGGCCCGGCCCGCCGCCCCCAGTGCCGCCAGGGCGACGCCCCCGGCCATCAGGGATCGGCGTGTCGGCTTGATCGGGTCCATCGTGTCTCTCGGCTGAAGGCGCGGGCGCCGCACGGAACGGCACCCGTCCTCGGGCGCGCGGCGGCGCTGCCCGGGCCTCCACCCCATGCTGCATACAGAATGATGCACGCATCGTGCCCAATGACCGTCGGCGCGTCCGGACGGCCGCCCGGGTCAGGCCTCCCAGACCTGGCCGGGCCGCAGGGCCAGGAAGCGCTCGGCCGGGATGCCGGCCCCGCCGAGGGCCGCCGCCAGGGCCTCGGCGGGCCGCTCGACGCCCTCGTCGGTGAGCTGGAACGTGCCCCAGTGGTGGCCGAGGGCCTGCTCGGCGCCGAGCAGGGTGAGGACCTTCACGGCCTCGGCCGGGTCGACGTGCTGCGCCTGCATGAACCAGCGCGGCTCGTAGGCGCCGATCGGCAGCGTCGCGAGGCGCGGCGGCCCGAAGCGGGCCCTCACGTCGGAGAAGAGCGCGCCGTCGCCGAAGCCGGTGTCGCCGACATGGTAGTGCACGCCGCGGGGCGAGGTGATCACGAAGGCGCACCACAGCGCCATCCGCCGATCGTTGACGCCCCGGGCCGACCAGTGGTTCGCGGGCGTCAGGTGGATCTGCAGCCCGTCGCCGAGATCGACCGACTGCCCCCAGTCGCGGGTCTCGACGTGCATCGTGTCGTCGTAGCCGCGCAGGATCGTGTCGTTGCCCAGCGGCGCCACGATCAGCGGCTGGTGCGCCTGCCAGAGCCGGGCGAGGCTCGGCCCGTCGAGATGGTCGTAGTGGTTGTGGGTGATCAGCACCGCGTCGATCGGCGGCAGGTCGGCGAAGGCGATGCCCGGCGGGTTGACGCGCTTCGGCCCCGCGAAGCGGACCGGGCTCGCCCGCTTGGCGAAGACCGGGTCGATCAGGATGTTCCGGCCGGCGACCTGCACGAGGTAGCTCGCGTGGCCGATCAGCACGACCCGCAAGCCTTCGACGCGCTCGGGCGGCCGGTCGGCCGGGTAGGGGCTGGGGAAGCTCTTCGGCCAGGGCTCGCGCTGCCGCTTGGCCTGCCAGCGCAGGACGTCGGGGAGCGCCTTGTCGGTCGACTGACCCGGCCGGAAGAAGCGCAGCCCGTCGAAATGGTCGGAGGTCGGGCCGCGGTAGTAGGGATTCCGGCCGCGCCGGTGCGCGGCGTAGCCGACGCCGCCGAGCGTCATGACCGTGGCCGCACTCGCGACCGTGAGCAGGCTGCGCCGTTTCATGGATCCGAGATGGCCGGAACCGGGGGGCGGTCAAGCGCTGCCCCGGCGCGGCGGCGCGCCTCAGGGCGGGCTCGGCGCGGTCTCAGGTGGACGACGGCCGCGCGGAGCGGGTCCCTCTCACTCCACCATCTCGGCGGCGAGGGACAGGCGCGCCCGGTAGACCACCTTGCCGACGCCGTCGCGGACGCAGGCCACGTAATCCTGACGCTCGACGTCCGGCAGCATGTCGCGGGCGATCGCCGACATGATGCGCGTGACCTTCGCGCGCGCCGCCGGCAGGTCCGGCAGGTCGAACCCGACCTCATCGTGGATCGGCTGCGCGCCGTCGTGCAGGTCGATGAAGTAGCGGGGCATCGGCGCCAAGCATCTCTAAGAGAAGTAGTCTGCCGACAGGATTGGTCTTGCTATGGTTAACAGTGCCTTAAAAGCCGAGCTTTGAGGCCGCGCGGTGGTCCCTCGGCGGCCGGTCGGGATCCGGTGTCCAGGCCCCGATGGGACTCACCCGATCCGCCCCGTCGCGCCGGGGGGGCGCCGCGGGCCAGCCCGGGATCCGGACTCGGCGTGGACCTGTCTCCTGTGCGGGTGGCGGTTGGGGTGAGGGATCGGGTCTTTCCGGAGAGGTCGCACCCCTCGCTCGGTCGCTCTCCGGAGGGATCACGGGCCGGCCCGCGCTGCTCATCGAGGAGCCCGACTCGGCCAGGGCCGATTCGGGAGGAGAGGGGGCCTCGCGCCCGATGCGCCACGGGGTGGGCGACCGCCCCGATCCGAGTCGGGCGGGCTCCGGGTCCCGCCGCTTCGGCGCGTCCGGGTCCGGCGACGAAGCCCGGGATGATGCCCGGGCGACTTCGTCGGGAGATCGAGCGGGAAGGGCGGGCGATCCGACGAATCCGGCGCACCGAGGCGCCGATCCGACGGGCTCAGGAAAGCCGGCAGCCCGGCGGGGTCCTCACACCCCGTCCGGCGGCAGCGCCTCCGTCACCTCGACGCGGCGATTGCCGGCCACCGGAGCCGTCTCCTCGGTGGCGGCGACGTCGCTCTGGGCCGGCGCCTTGTCGAGGGCCTCGGCGACCGCCGCCACGCCCTGATATCGGGTCAGCCGCCGGTCGATCATGCCGTCGATCCGGTCGTGCAGCTCGGACACGGTCAGGCTGCGGCGCTTGCCGCCCGTCTTCTCGGTGAACAGGCCGCGATTGGCCCGCGCCGCGGTGCGGAACTCGCGGCCGGCGACCTCGTCGGGCTTCTCGGAGGAGAGCGACAGGAAGCGCCCGGCGCTCGCCGTGCCGAGGAAATGGGCGAGGTACAGCTCGGTCGTGGTGAGCGCGCGCCCGACCCGGGCCTCGATCCGGTCGCGGTCGCGCTTGATCAGCTCGGCCGCCATCAGGGCGGCGACGCGCGGGTCGTTGCGCAGGCCGAGCACCCGGGCGCGCATGCTGCCCGTCACGGTGATCGCGGCGCCCCGGCCCTTCACGGCCGCGGCCTCGTCGGCGAGCCCGTAGCGCGCGCCGTAGTCGCGGATCATCTCCAGCCAGGTGCGGGCGACGAACTGGAACAGGCCCTGCGCCGAGGAGGTCGCGGCCTTCGCCTGGGTGTCGAAGCTCGATTCCTTGTCGGCCAGCGCCATCATGTAGACGGGATCGACGCCAGCCTCGTCGGAGGCCTTGACGATCGTGTCGACCACCGTGCGCGGCACGCTGCGCTCGCCGAACTTGACCGCGTCCTGATCCTGCGTCACCCGCGGCAGGGCCGCGAGGTCGTCCTGGATCAGGGCCGTGGTGGCCGGTTCCTGCTCCGGCACGGGCAGGCCGTTCCAGGCAGCCTCTGCCGGGGCCGCGGGCGCCTCGGCGGGAACCGCGGGCTCGGATGCGGGTTGAGCGAGGGCCTGCGCGGCGCGCGGGCTGGTGTCCACCCGGTCGTGGGCCTGGGCGGCCGGCGCGAAGTAGGCGGGCGCGAAGGCGGCCTGCGGCAGGCCGAACCCGGCGACGAGCCCGAGGGCCAGCGTCCCGGAGATCCGGCCGAGGCCGGTGCGGCGAAGTGACCGGCGCCCTGCTCTGCGCCCGGCCCGCGGCAGCCACGCCACGGCTTCGTCCTCGAAAGCGCCCGTGCCGGTCAGGGTCCGCGGCACGAGTCGGTTCACGTCGTCGGCGCGACGCGCCGGCTCCGGGAAAACCCCCATCATTGGTCCTCTTCAGATCGGTCCTTGCGTCCGCCCGGCTCTGTCGGCCGGGTTTCTTCTGGAAGCGGCGGCCCTATCGACGCCCGCCGTGACCAGAATGGGACGGCCCCGTGATCCAAGCGTGGCACGGTCAAGGAAGGGTTAACCCTGCCCCTTAGGGCCGCGTTAACGCCGCCCGCGCGCCGGCGGCCGGCCGCGCGCGGGACGACGGCGGGGCGATGTTGTCGCATTCGGCTTGGAACGGAGCACCGCGGAGCCAGTTAGGTACGGCCCCGGGGGGGGCGAACTTCCGTCCTCGGACGGACCCTTCAAGACGCCACCCGCGTCCCCACAAGGACATCATTTTCCGATGAGCATGCAGTCCGGTCGCCGCGTCGGTGTCGCCTTCGTTGGCATGGGGGGCGCCGTCGCCACCACCGCCATCGCCGGCATCGAGATGATCAAATCCGGCTCCAACCGCCTCGACGGGCTGCCGCTCGCCGGTCTCTCCGTGGCCGGCATGGCCGACTACAAGGATCTCGTCTTCGGCGGCTGGGACCTGAACGGCGACGACCTCGCCTCCGCGGCGGGCGGGCACGGCGTGCTCTCGAAGGACGACATCGAGACCGGCGCGCAGGCGCTCAAGGGCATCACGCCGTGGCCGGCGGTCGGCAGCGCCAAGTTCTGCAAGAACATCGACGGCCAGAACCGGATCGTCGCCAAGGACCACCGCGAGGCGGTCTCGGTGATCGCCAACGATCTCCGCCGCTTCCAGAAGGAGAGCAACCTCGACGACGTGGTCGTTGTGAACCTCGCCTCCACGGAGCGCTGGCCCGACCTCAACGACCCGACCCTCAACTCCACCGCCGCCTTCGAGAAGGGCCTGGATTCGAGCGACGAGGCGATCTCGCCGGCGATGCTCTACGCCTACGCGGCGATCAAGAGCGGCATCCCCTACGCCAACTTCACCCCGAGCGTCGCCGCCGACGTCCCGGCGCTCCTGGAACTCGCCAAGGAGCTGAACGTCCCGGTCGCCGGCAAGGACGGCAAGACCGGCCAGACCATGATGAAGACCGTGCTGGCGCCCGCCCTGAAGGCGCGCGCCCTGCACGTCGACGGCTGGTTCTCGACGAACATCCTGGGCAACCGCGACGGCCTCGCGCTGAACGACCCGAACTCGCTGCAGTCGAAGCTCAACACCAAGGGCACGGTGCTCGACTCGATCCTCGGCTACCCGGTCGAGGACCACCTCGTGCACATCCACTATTACCGCCCGCGCGGTGACGACAAGGAGGCCTGGGACAACATCGACGTCACCGGCTTCATGGGCCAGCGGATGCAGATCAAGGTCAACTTCCTCTGCAAGGACTCGATCCTGGCGGCGCCGCTCGTCATCGAGATCGCCCGCGTCCTCGACCTTGCCCACAAGCGCGGCGACGGCGGCGTGCAGGAGCAGCTCTCGACCTTCTTCAAGGCGCCGATGGTCAAGAACGGCCACGGCCCGGAGCACGCCTTCGGCAAGCAGGAGCAGATGCTCCGCGACTGGCTGGGCGTGCACTGAGGCATCCCGCTTCGACGACCACGGCACGATCTCGGTCCGGCCGCGTCGTCGACGACGGGCCGGAGCCGGCCCCTCTCCCGTGCGGGAGAGGGTTCGGGTGAGGGACCCGGTCTTTCCGGAGAGGTCGCATCCCTCACCCTGTCCCTCTCCCGCACGGGAGAGGGGACCCGCGTCCGACCGGACGACGGGCGCGTCCGCCCCAGCCGCCTGTGAGGCCCCGAGCCTCATCCGGCCGAGAGAAATGATGCTCCGCGAGAACCACCCGTCGCAATCCGGTGCCGCAGCGCCCGAGGCGCTGCGCGACCTCATGGTCGAGATGAACGACCTCAAGCGCGTCCGCTCGGCGGGCCGGCAGGGGTCGATCGCCGAGCGGCTGTTCGCCCAGGGCTGGGGGCTGCTCACCGGCGGCGCCGCGCCCGACGACGTCGCCCTCGACATCGCGGCCGTCACGCTGGCGGCGACGCGCCTCTGCGACCTCGACGCGGCCTTCCTGACCGCGGCGGGGCTCTCCGACGCGGACGCCTCCGCGGTGCTGGTCGCGGGCTTCGACGCCGTCACCGGAGACCTCGATCCGGACCTCCGCGACCGCCTGCGCGCGCGGCTCGCGCCGCGTCCGGCGGGCCGGCCCGGCCCGCTGCCGGGCTTCGTCGCCGCCCTGGCACAGCAGCCGCGGGCGGGCGTCACCTGTCCCGGTCGCGCCCGGATCCTGCTGGAGCCGCCGGAGAACCACGCCGAGCACTGCCTGATCGTGGCGGTCTACGGCGTCTGTCTCAGCCCGTTCTACCGGGCCGATCCCGGCACGGTCTTCCTGGCCGCGATGGCCCACCACTTCCACAACGCCGCGATGCCGGATGCCGGCTTCACCGGCGAGATGCTGCTCGGCGACCATCTCGGGCCGATCATGGCGACCACCACCGCCTGGGCGCTCGCCGAACTCGCCGAGCCCCTGCGGGCCCAGGTCGAGCGCGCCCGCGCGGTGCTGCCCGACGACGCCACGGCCGAGGGCCGCGCCTTCCACGCGGCCGACTGCATCGACCGCGTCCTCCAGATCGCCCAGCATCTCCGCGGGGCCTCGACCACGATGGCGATGGTGCTCGACGAGTGGGAGCTGGTCCATGCCGGCCCGGTGAAGGGCTTCCACGATCGTGTCCTCGCCGACATGCGCATCCCTTGATCGCCGGACCCGGTCGCCCATCTGCCCGGGCGGCCCCGAGAACCATGATCCCGTTCGACATCCTCTCGCCGGATACCGGCAACCCGCTGAAGGCCGACGGCCCGCACGCCCTCCGCGACGCGGAGACCGGCGCGCGCTGGCCCGTGATCGACGGCATCCCGTACCTGCGGATCGACCGCGCGGCCCTGGTCGAGCGGGTGCTCGCCCATCTCGACGCCGGCGAGCCCGACGAGGCGCTGGCCGCCCTGCTGGTCGATCAGGACGATTGGTGGAACGGGCCGCCGGCCGATCCCGCCGGGATCATCCGGCTGATCAGGACGCGCCGCGAGGCGACCCTGCGCGACGCGGTCGACCTGCTCGGCTGGGGCCGCGTCGGCGACTACTTCCTGCACCGCTGGAGCGACCCGACCTTCCTGGCCGGCCTGTCGCTGCTGGAGGCGCACTGGAACGAGCCCGTCTGCGTCTTCGAGTTCGCCTGCGGCATCGGCCACTACCTGCGCGAGCTGCAGCGGCGCGGCTGCAGGGTCGCCGGCGCCGACGTGGTCTTCGCCAAGCTCTGGGTCGCGCGCCACTGGGTCGTCGGCGAGAAGGCGCAGCTCGTCTGCTTCGACGCCGGCTCGCCCCACTGGCCGATCCCGGGGGCGCCGGTCGACCTCGTCGTCTGCAACGACGCCTTCTACTTCCTCGACGACAAGGCGGCGCTCCTCGAGAGCCTCCGCCAGAACGCCGGCGACGACGGCTGGCTGGCGCTCAGCCACATCCACAACCGCGACTGCCCGGGCTTCTCGGCCGGCAGGGCCGTGACCGCGGAGGAGATCGCCGAGTTCTTCCCCGACGCCCTGGTCTACGACGACGCGGAGCTGACCCGGGCGCTGGTGGAGGCGCGGGCGCCCGGCCCGCAGGATCCCGCCGCCCTGCGAACCTGCGAGGCGTTCTCGGTGGTCTGCGGCCCCGGGATGCGCCCGGCGCCGCGCGCCCTGGTCGACGGCCTGACCCTGCCGAAGCCCGGCACGGTTCTGCGGCTCAACCCGCTCTACGTGCCCGAGGGCGACGGCTACGTCGTCCGCTGGCCCTCGGAGCGCTACGAGGCGGAATACGCACCCCGCGCCACCTATCCGCTGCACTCCCCCGGCCCCGAGCACCTGACCTTCACCGAGGACCTCGACGTGCAGGAGACGCAGCGCGTCCGCGTCCGCGAGTTCGTCGACCTGCCGGAGCGCTGGTGATGGACGCGGTCGGCTGGGGCATCGTCGGCTACGGCTGGGTCGCCCGCGACTACATGGAGCCGGGCATCCGTGCCGCCGGGCACCGGCTGGTCGCGGTCAGCGATCCGAACCCGGAGAGCCGCGCCGCGGCCGAGCGAACGGGGGCGCGCGCCCATGCCGATCTCGCCGGCCTCATCGCGGAACCCGACGTCGAGGCCGTCTACGTGGCGACGCCCAATCACCTGCACCGGGGCGCCGTCGAGGCGCTGGCCGCCGCCGGCAAGGCGATCCTGTGCGAGAAGCCGATGGCCGCGACGCTGGGCGACGCCGAGGCCATGGTCCGCGCGGTCGAGTCGGAGGACATCCTCTACGGGACGGCGTTCGACCAGCGGCACCACCCGGCGCATCGGATGATTCGCGCTCAGGTCGAGGCCGGGCGGCTCGGCACGGTCACGGCGGTGCGGATCGTCTACGCCTGCTGGCTCGGGCGCGACTGGTCGGAGGCCGGGCAGCCCAACTGGCGGATCGACGCCGCCCAGGCCGGCGGGGGTGCGCTGATGGACCTCGCCCCGCACGGGCTCGACCTCGTAGATTATCTGCTCGGCGAGCCGATCGCCGACCTCGCGGCCCTGACCCAGACCAAGGCCCAGGATTACGCGGTCGACGACGGCGCCCTGCTGATCGGGCGCACGCCGAGCGGCGCGCTGGCCAGCCTGCACGTCGCCTACAACTGCCCCGACGCGCTGCCCCGCCGCCGCCTGGAGGTTGTCGGCACGAAGGGCCTGCTCGTGGCCGAGAACACAATGGGCCAGACCGCCGGCGGGTCGCTGACCTTCGTCGACGGTGCCGGCGGGCGTTCCGAAGCGCTCGCCTTCGACGCCGACAGCTCACCCTTCACCGAGCAGGTGCGCGCCTTCGGCTCGGCCCTGCGCCGGCCCGAGGAGCGGGTCGCGTATTCGGCGCCCCGAGACCTTCACACGATGCGGCTCGTCGCCCGCGCCTACGGGCAGGGGTAGCGGACAGGACATTCGATCACGCGACCGACTCAAGCATCTCCCACTCACCCCCTCATCCTGAGGTGCCGGAGCGCGGCGGAGGCTGCGAAGGAGCCCTCCTTCGAGGCCCGCTTCGCGGTCACCTCAGGACGAGGGGGGACGGAGCCGGGAAGGCAGGCGGTCGCGGCAGACGGGAACACGACGTGAGCAACGCAGACGCCTTCCACGACCAGGACGACCGGGCGCGCCACGCGCGGATCAAGGCGCCGCGCCCCTATCGGTTCGGCGCCGCGCGGCCGATCGAGGGCCTGCCCGGGACCCTGCCCGATCCCGTCAGGGCCTATCTCGACGTCCTGCCGGAAGGGCGCGTCGTCGGCTTCCCCCTGGCGCCCCTGGACCGCACCGGCATCCCGGTCTGGTTCGTGGCTTTGTTCCTCGACGACCCGTTCTTCGTCGGCGCGATGCCCTCCGGCATCGGCTACGGCGCGACCGACGACGAGGCGCTGATCGGTGCCGTCGCGGAGATCGCCGAGAACCTGATGCCGTCCCTCGCGGTGCTGCCGCGGGCCAAGGAGCGGGCGAGCTACAATGATCTGGCTCGCGTCTACGGCACGAAATCCGTCGCGGATCCGCTGACCCTCTGCCTGCCCGCCGGCTCCCCGGTCGGCCGCGACACGGAGCTGGAATGGACGCCGAGCGTCCGCCACGCCACCGGCGAGATCGTGCTGATGCCGCTCGACGTCGCGGCGACCGATTATTTCGAGCTGTCGGAGGGCTACAAGCCCTTCACCAACCTGATCACCAACGGCCTCGGCGCCGGGCCCGACGTGCCCTTCGCGCTCGGCCACGGCGTGCTGGAGCTGCTCCAGCGGGACGGCAACGGCCTGCTGTTCCGGGCCCTCGACCAGGGCGTGATGCTCGATCTCGACGGCATCGGCCCGGAGAACGCCGCGATGCTGGCCCGTCTGAAGGAACTCGGCATCCGGGCGCTGCCGAAATTCGCCACCGACCAGTTCGGCCTGACCAATCTCTACGTCGTCGGCTACGACGAGGATCCGGCGCGCACCCCGGCGCCGATCGCCCTCTCGGCCTGCGGCGAGGCCTGCGACCCGGACCGGGAGCGGGCTCTGCGCAAGGCGCTCCTGGAGTTCCAGGCCGCCCGGGTGCGCAAGACCTTCGGCCACGGCCCCCTCGACATGGCCGCCACGGTAACCCCACCGGGTTACATCGACGCCTTCATCCAGAAGGCGCTGCCCAGCCTGGACCTCGAGGAGAGCCGCGCCCTGCAGGCGATGCTCGAATGGATCGAGATGCCCGCTGCCGACCTGCGCGGCGTGCTGGCCGACACCGTGTATTCGGAGCGGAGCACCAAGCGGTTCTCAGAGCTGCCCTCCACCCAGGCCCCGGACGGACACGCACGGGGGAAGATCGCCTGCGACCGTCTGCTCGAGGCCGGGTTCGACGTGCTCTACGTCGACTGCACGCCGCCCGGCGGCGGGGTCGGCGTCGTGAAGGCGATCGTGCCGGGGCTCGAGGTCGAGACCATGAGCTACTACCGGATCGGCGAGCGCAATACGCGCAAGCTCCTCGACCGCGACCACCCGCTGATCCAGTTCGGCGCCGAGAGCGAGACCCTGCGGCCGGTGCGCCTCACGCCGGAGGCCCTGGAGCGGTTCGGCGGCCAGCCGCTGTTCGACGTGGCCCTGGCCGAGCGGATCGTCGGGCGGCACTATCCGCTCTACCGCGAGCCGGAATCGCACCACGCGCCGTTCCGCCTCGCCCAGCGGAAGGGGAGGGCGGCGTGACGCTCCGGTTCGCCTACAACACCAACGGCGCGGCCAATCACCGCCTCGACGACGCGATCCACCTGATCAAGGCGGCGGGCTACGACGGCGTGGCGCTCACGCTCGACATCCACCACCTCGACCCGTTCTCCGACACCTGGGCGGCGGAAGCCGGCCGGGTCGCGAGCCTGCTGGAGAAGCTGGAGCTGACCTGCGTCATCGAGACGGGCGCCCGCTTCCTGCTCGATCCCTCCGCCAAGCACGAGCCGACGCTGGTGACCGCCGACGCCGCGGGCCGCGCCCGGCGCGTGGGCTTCCTCAAGCGGGCGATCGAGATCGGCGCCATGCTCTCCGCCGAGGCGGTCTCGTTCTGGGCCGGCGTGCCGAAGCCCGGCGTCGATCACGGCGAGGCCCGGCGCTGGCTGGAGGAGGGGCTGCACGAGGTCGCTGCCTTCGCGACCGAGTCCGGCGTCGTGCCGTGCCTGGAGCCCGAGCCCGGCATGCTGATCGAGACGCTCGACGATTACGCGGCGCTCGACGTGCCGGGGCTGAAACTCGCCCTCGACACCGGCCACTGCCTCGTGACCGGCGAGCGCGAGCCGGCGGCGGCCGTGCGGGAATTCACCGACCGCATCGGCACTGTGGCGATCGAGGACATGAAGCGCGGCAGCCACATCCACCTGCCCTTCGGCGAGGGCGACATGGACGTGCCGGGCGTGCTGGAAGCCCTGGAGGAGGTCGGCTTCGGCAAGCTGATCTGCGTCGAGCTGTCCCGCGAGAGCCACCGGGCCGACGTGATGATCCCGCAGGCGCTGGAGTACCTCCGCGGCTGCCGGCGCCCCGGGCCGGTGCTTGCCGGCGAGCAGGAGACCCGGCGGCAATGGCAGTGAACATGGCCGTTTCAGCTGATCACACGCAGACCACCGTCTCGGCATGGCGCGGGCCTCGGCTCCCGTCGGGCGTGCTGATGCTGGTGTCCGTTGCGACCACGCTGCTTCAGGAGCGGGCGCAGGTCCCCTCTCCCGCGCGGGAGAGGGACAGGGTGAGGGGTGAGAACTGTCCGAATGAAGCGCGACCGGCGCAGACGTCGTTGGTGCGCTTTGTCCTGAGATCTCTCGTCACTCACCCTAACCCTCTCCCGCACGAGAGAGGGGGCAGGTCGTGCTCCGCCACCAACGGACTGCGCCCCACGGTGCAACGATGAGAATCCTCTTCCTCAGCCGCCGCTACTTCCCGGCGATATCCGGCATGAGCGTCTACGCGCAGAACCTGCTGCGCGAGCTGGTCGGCGCCGGCCACGACGTCACGATGATCTCGCAGTACCGGGGCGACGCCTTCGGCACCCGGGTCTACGGGGGCGGGCCGCCCCCGCCGGTGCCGGGCGTGCGGGTGATCGGCCTGGAGCAGCTCGGTGAGCAGGCGTCGGGCGATTTCGAGCGCGACATCGCCGCGATGGTGGACGCGATCTGCCGCGAGCACGCTCGACAACCCTTCGACATCTTGCACGCCCAGTACGGCTACCCCACCGGCTGGGCCGTCCTGCTCGCCGCGCGCGAACTCGGCGTGCCGAGCGTCGTCTCGATCCAGGGCGGCGACGGCCACTGGGTCGGCTCCTGCTGCGAGACCCACCGGGTCGCCATGTGCGAGGTGCTGGCCCACGCCAACGCGCTGCTGATCGGCGGCGCCTCCTTCGTGGACGAGGTCTGCGAGCGGCTCGGGTCGGACCCCGCCCGCTTCACGATCGTGCCCGGCGCGGTCGACACCGACCGGTTCGCGCAGGGCACGCCCGACGGGCTGCCGGCGCCCCATGCCGGCCCGGTGCGGCTGTTCTACCACGGCCGGGTCGACCGCCGGAAAGGCGTGCTCGACTTCATCGAGGCCCTGGCGATCCTGCGCGCGCAGGGCACGCCGTTCGCCGCCACCATCTCGGGGATCGGACCCGACGTGGACCCGGCCAAGGCGCTCGCCGCCGAGCGCGGCTTCTCGGAGCGCGAGATCGCCTTCACGGGCTACGCCGAGTACGGCTCCGTGCCCGACCTCTACCGCCACGCCGACGTGTTCGTCTCGCCGACCTACGCGGAGGGCTTCTCCAACACGATCCTGGAGGCGCTCGCGGCCGGGCTCGCCACCGTCTCGTGCCACGCGGTCGGCGTCTCGGACTGCCTGCGCGACGGGGAGAACGGGCTGCTGGTCAACCCGGGCGACGTCCCGGCGCAGGCCGCCGCGCTCACCCGGGTCATCGCGGACGCGGATCTGCGCCGCCGCATCGCGACGGCCGGCCTGGAAGAGTGCCGACGGGTCTACTCGTGGCACGCGGTCGGGCGGCAGATCATGGACGTCTACGCCCGCGTGCGCGGCGAGCGGCCGGCCACCGGCTTCTCGCCGGACCTGCCCCACGATCCGACCTGCCGCTTCCGCGCCGAGCCGCACCTGCTCTGAGCGCGGGTTGGAAACCATCGAGACCGTCGCACCCGAACGATGCCCACCGCGCTCGCCCTCTCGCCCCATCTCGACGACGCGGCCTTCTCGTGCGGCGGCCTCCTGGCAAGCCTCGCGCAAGCTGACTGGCGCGTGGTGATGGCGACCCTGTTCACCGGCAGCGTCGCCGAGCCGAGGGGCTTCGCGCTCGCCTGCCAGCTGGACAAGGGGCTGGGACCGGAGATCGACTACATGGCCCTGCGCCGGGACGAGGATGTCCGCGCGGCCGCGGCGCTCGGCATCGCGCCGCCCGTCCACCTGCCGTTCCGGGAGGCACCGCACCGAGGCTACGGCTCGGCGCCGGAGCTCTTCGCCGACACCCGCGCCGACGATTGCGTCGCGGCCGATCTGGCGCCGGCCATCGCGGGGCTGATCGCCGCGGAGGGCCCTGACCTCCTCCTCGCCCCGCAGGCGATCGGCGGCCATGTCGATCACGTCCAGGCGGTGCGGGCGCTGCGCGGCCTCGCGCCGGCGCAGCCGATCCTGTGGTGGCGCGACTTCCCCTACACGGTGCGGGAGGCCGCCCCGAAGGAACCCCTCGCCGACCTGTTCGCCGACCTCGCCGAGCCCGCGATGCGCCTCGCCCCGGACGCGCAGGCCCGGAAGCGCGCCGCCTGCGCGGCCTATGCCAGCCAGATCGGCTTCCAGTTCGGCGGCGTGGCCGGCCTCGACGCGCGCCTCGCCCGGGAACAGGGCACCGAGCGCTTCCGCCGGTCCGGCCGCCTCGGCCCCGCGATCCCCGGTCTCGATGCCGGCTGAGCCGCGGGCGCCGAAGGCGCTGGCCGATCCGGAAGCCCTCGCGGCCCGCCGCGCCCTGATCGACAGCCCCCACATCGCCCCGATCCGGGCGCTGGCGGCGACCATCGCGGCCGAGCGCGGCGCCCCGGTCCCGGCGCCCGACCCCTTGGACGGCGGCGTCGGCGCGCGGATGCTCCTCCTCCTCGAGACCCCCGGCCCGGCGGTCCTGCGCACCGGCTTCGTCACCCGCGACAGCGCGAACGGCACCGCCGCCAACCTGTTCCGCTTCCTCGCCGAGGCCGGGCTCAGCCGGGCCGACACGCTGATCTGGAACGCGGTCCCCTGGCTCATCCACGCCGAGGGCGCCCGCAACCGGGCGCCCCGCCGGGCGGAGGTCGCGGCGGCCGCGCCCTACCTGGCCCCGCTCCTCGACCTGCTGCCGCGCCTCGCCGTGGCGGTGCTGGCCGGCCGCTTCGCCGGGGAGGCGGCGCCCGCCCTCGCGGTTTTCCGCGCCGACCTGCCGGTCATCCGCGTGCCGCACCCGAGCCCGACCTATGTCTGCACCGCGCCGGAAGTGCCCGCGCGGATCCGGCGCGGCCTCGCGGAGGCGGCCGCGATCCTCGGACGAACCTCCGGCTGAGGATAGATCGCCCGTCACGGGCCTGCCTTCCCTGGCCTTGCGCCCCGGTTCGGCCTACATGCGGGGCAACGGGCCGCGGTCCGGGAGATTCCGGCACGGGCTGACGGCCTTCGGCCGGGCCGCGCAGCCGGAAGGGCGGACGCCGATCGGCATGAATTTTCAGGGACAGCACCGGGGACCGGCCGAGCCGGTCGAGCCGGTCCAGCACGATGCCGAAGGGGGCTCGAAGCGGAAGAGCCTGAGCAGCCGCTATGCCTGGATCGGCACGGCGGCCAGCATCGTGCTGTTCGCGGTCTCCCTCGGCGTCCTGTGGAAGCTCGTGCAGAGCGTCAGCTGGGCGGAGGTGCGCAGCGCCATCGCGGCCGCGACCGCCGAGCAGCTCGGCCTCGCTTTCCTATTCGTCGGCGTCAGCTACCTGTTCCTGACCGGCTACGACGCGCTGGCCCTGCGCCAGCTCAAGATCAAGGTGCCCTACCGGATCACCGCGCTCGCCTCGTTCACGAGCTACGCCGTGAGCTTCACCCTCGGCTTCCCGCTGCTCACCGCCGGGACGATCCGCTACTGGATCTACGCCCGGCAGGGGCTCTCGACGGCCAAGATCGCCGCGCTCACCGTCATCGCCGGCTTCACCTTCTGGCTCGGCATGGGCGTGGTGCTGGGCCTGAGCCTCATCATCGAGGCCGGCCAGCTCGCCGGGCTCGCCTTCACGTCGATCCGGATCAACCAGGGCGTCGGCCTCGCGGCGCTCGCCCTGGTGCTCGGCTACCTCGCCTGGGTCTCGGCCAAGAAGCGCAGCATCACCGTCAAGCAGTGGCGCCTGGAGCTGCCCGGGGCCTCGGTCTCGATCGGCCAGATGATCGTCGGCATCGGCGACGTCTGCGCGGCGGCGGCGGTGCTCTACGTGCTGCTGCCCCAGGAGACGACGCTCGGCTTCACCACGTTCCTGGCGATCTACGTGCTCGCCGCCATGCTGGGCATCGCGTCCAACGCGCCGGGCGGCATCGGCGTGTTCGAGGCGACGATCCTGCTCGCGCTGTCGAGCCTCCCGCGCAACGAGGTGCTGACCTCGCTGCTGCTGTTCCGGGGCTGCTACTACGTCGTCCCGTTCGTGACCGCCCTGGCGATGCTCGGCCTCTACGAGATCGTGAAGCGCGCGGGTGGCGCCCGCGATCCCGGCCCGCCGGAGGGCACGGCCGGACCGTCCGGCCGCGCGTGGCACGACGAGTCCGAGCCCCGCTGATCGGCCGGCCGCGCCCGCCATGTCCGGCCGCCTGCGCAGCTCCCCCGCCTGGACCGGCGCCGCCATCGCCGCGGGCCTGTTCGGGCTCGCCGCCGCCCTGTCCGGCCGACTCGACCTCCCGCTGATCCTGATCGGCCTCGCGGCGGTCTGCCTGGGCGGCTGGCTCGGCGGCCGCGGCCGCGAGGCCCCCGTCCCGCGACCGGCCGCCACCACGCCGCGCCACGCCGTCGCGGAGGCGCTGCTCGCCCACGTGCCGGATCCGGTCATCCTGGTCGACCGGCGGACCCTGGTGCTGGAGGCCAATCCCGCCGCCCGCGCGCTGCTGCCGGCCCTGCATCAGGCCCGGCCGCTGTCCTTCGCGCTCCGCGACCCGGAGGTCCTCGACGGCATCGAGGCGGTGCTGAGTTCCGGCCTCCCGCGCCGCGTCGCGCTGTCGACCCGGGTGCCGCTGGAGCGGACCTTCGACGTCCAGATCGGCGCCCTGCCGATGCCCGACGGCTCCGGCGTCAGCGCGCTGCTGTTCCTGCGCGACCTCACCTCGGCCCGGCGCCTGGAGGCGATGCGGGTCGATTTCGTCGCCAACGCCAGCCACGAGCTGCGCACGCCGCTCGCTACCCTGATCGGCTTCATCGAGACCCTGCAGGGGCCGGCCCGCGACGACGCGCGGGCCCGGGAGCGCTTCCTGGAGATCATGCGCGTCCAGGCCCTGCGGATGACGCGGCTGATCGACGACCTGCTGTCGCTGTCGCGGATCGAACTGCGCGAGCACGTCGCCCCCACAGCGGTGGTCGATCTCAAGGCACTCGCCCGCCAGATGGTCGACGCCCAGGGGCCGCCGGCCGAGGCGCGGGGCGCCGCGATCCGGCTGGAGGAGGGGGCGGGCCCCTACGCGGTCCCCGGCGACGCCGACGAGCTGGCGCGGGTGATCGAGAACCTGATCGAGAACGCGGTGAAGTACGGCGGCGGGCGGATCAGCGTCGGGCTCGCCCGCGAGGACGACCCCCGGCTCGGCCGCCGCGTCGTCCTGTCGGTGGCCGATGACGGGCCGGGCATCCCGCCCGAGCACATCCCGCGGCTGACGGAGCGCTTCTACCGGGTCGACGTGGCCTCGAGCCGCGCCCGCGGCGGCACGGGGCTGGGGCTCGCCATCGTCAAGCACAGCCTCAACCGCCACCGCGGCCGCCTCGCCATCGAGAGCGTGGCCGGCGAGGGGACGACCGTGCGGGTCAGCCTGCCGGAATACGGCGCCGCGCCGCCGCAGCCCGCGGCCGATCAGGCCGGCCCGGCGTAGGGGCCGATCCCGAGCCCGCCCTCGACGCGCCCGACCCAGGCGCGGATCGCCGGGTACGCCGCCAGGTCGAAACCGCCCTCGCGGGCCATGCGGGTGTAGGCGACGAGGGCGACGTCCGCGAGGGTCAGGGTCTCGCCCGCCATGAACGCCGAGCGCGAGAGGGTGTCCTCCATCAGCCGCAGGGCGTCGGCGCCGCGCTCGGCGAGCTTCGGGTCGAGATCCTCGGGCGCCCGCCCGAGATAGTGGATCTGGTAGCGGCCAACCGCGATGTAGGGCTCGTGGCTGTACTGCTCCCAGAACATCCACTGCAGCATGCGGGCGCGCGGCAGGCGCTCCGCGGGCACCAGCGCGGAGCCTTCCGCGAGGTAGACGATGATCGCGTTCGATTCCGACAGCACGGTGCCGTCGGGCAGGACGACGATCGGCACGCGGCCGGCGGGGTTCAGGGCGAGGAACTCGGGTCTGCGCGTCCCGCCGCCCGGGACGTCGACGTCGCGCCAGACCGCCGGGATGCCGAGATGGGCCGCGACCCACTTGACCTTGAGGCAGTTCCCGGAACCCGGGTCGCCGTAGATCGTCAGCGGTTCGCTCATCCGTGTCCCCGTCGCTCCGGCAGGGCGGCGACCTTGGCCGGGCGCGCGCGATTCGACAACGGCGTCTCTGCCTCCGCCGGACCGCTCCGGAGCGTCGCCCGCGGACCCCTTGACCTTCCCATTATGGGAAGCCCCATCTGACCGGGC
The DNA here is from genome assembly GCF_053345825.1 of Methylobacterium sp. C33D. Lineage (NCBI taxonomy): Bacteria > Pseudomonadati > Pseudomonadota > Alphaproteobacteria > Hyphomicrobiales > Methylobacteriaceae > Methylobacterium > Methylobacterium sp. C33D. The sequence continues at coordinate 73,730 of NZ_JBKFAV010000004.1, read as the reverse complement.
ATGGATGCCTCGAACCGGATCACCGCCATGTCGCGATCGGTCGCCCTGACCCTCCCCGTCGAGGGTATGTCCTGCGCCTCCTGCGTCGGCCGCGTCGAGCGCGCCCTCGCGGCGCTGCCCGGCGCGCGGGACGTGGCGGTGAACCTCGCCACCCACCGCGCCAGCCTCGTCCTCGACGGGGCGACGAGCCCGGGCGACGTCGCGACGGCGCTCGCGGAGGCCGGCTACCCCGTGCCCGAGACGCAGAGCCTGCTGGCCGTCGAGGGGATGTCCTGCGCGAGCTGCGTGGGCCGCGTCGAGCGGGCGCTGGCCGCCGTGCCGGGGGTGACCGGGGCCGGCGTCAACCTCGCCGCCGGCCGGGCCGCGATCCGCCATCCCGAGGGCGTGGTGTCGATGGAGGCGCTGGTGGCGGCCGTGGAGACGGCGGGCTACGAGGCCCGGCCGGTCGACGCCGGCCACCCGGTCGACCCCTCAGCCCGTCAGGCCGAGGAGGGGCGCGCCCTGCGCCGCGACCTGATCGTCGCCGCCCTGCTGTCGGCGCCCGTCGTGGTCCTCGACATGGGCGGCCACCTCCTGCCCGCCCTGCACGCTGGCCCGGTGACGGCCCTGGTCCAGGCCGCGCTGGCGACCCTGGTCCTCGCCGGCCCCGGGCGGCGCTTCTTCCTGCGGGGCGTTCCGGGCCTGCTGCGCGGCCATCCCGACATGAACGCCCTGGTCGCCCTCGGGGCCGGCGCCGCCTACCTGTACTCGCTGGTCTCGACCCTGGCGCCCGACCTTCTGCCGGCGGGGGCGGCGCACCTCTATTTCGAGGCGAGCGTCCTGATCGTCACGCTGATCCTCCTCGGCCGGACGCTGGAGGCCCGCGCCAGGGGGCGCACGGGTCAGGCGATCGCGCGGCTGATGGACCTGACGCCGAAGACCGCCCGGGTCGTCCGCGACGCCGCGGAGACCGAGGTTCCCCTCGACACCCTGCGCCTCGGCGACGTCGTCCGGGTGCGTCCGGGCGAGCGGGTGGCGGCGGACGGCGCCGTGGTCTCCGGCACCAGCCATGTCGACGAGAGCATGGTGACGGGTGAGCCCGCGCCGGTGCGCAAGGGCCCGGGCGATTCCGTGGTCGGCGGGACGCTCAACGGCCGCGGCAGCCTCGACCTGCGGGTCGAGGCCGTCGGCGGCGCTACCGTGGTGGCGCAGATCGCCGCCATGGTGGAGCGCGCCCGGGGCGGCAAGCTGCCGATCCAGGCGCTGGTCGATCGCGTCACCGGGCGGTTCGTGCCGGCGGTGATCGGCATCGCCGCGGTGACCTTCCTGGCCTGGCTGATCCTGGCGCCGGCCCCGGCGCTGGGTCCGGCCCTGGTCAACGCCGTCGCGGTGCTGATCATCGCCTGCCCCTGCGCCATGGGACTCGCGACGCCCACCGCCATCATGGTCGGCACCGGGCGCGCGGCGGCGCGCGGCGTGCTGTTCCGCGACGGCGCGGCGCTGCAGGGTCTGCGCGACGTGCGGGTGGTGGCCCTCGACAAGACCGGCACCCTGACCGAGGGCCGCCCGCGCCTCACCGAGATCGTCCCGGCCGAAGGCGTCGCGGAGGATGCGGCGCTGGCCCTCGCCGCCGCTCTGGAGACCCGCTCCGAGCACCCGCTGGCCGGCGCCGTCGTGGCGGCCGCCCGCGAGCGCGGCCTCGACCTGCCGGAACCGGACAGCTTCGAGGCGGTGGCGGGCTTCGGGATCGCCGGACGGGTCGAGGGCCGGGCCGTGGCCCTCGGCGCCCCGCGCTACCTGGAGCGCCTCGGCATCGCCCTCGACCCGGATCTCGCCGCCCGTGCCGAGGCGGTGGCGGGCGCGGGGCGGAGCCCGATCCACCTCGTCCTCGACGGCCGCCACGCCGCGATCCTGGCGGTGGCCGATCCCGTGAAATCCGGCGCCCGCGCGGCGGTCGCGGCCCTGAAGGCGCGCGGCCTCGCGGTGGCGATGGTCACGGGCGACGATCCCGTCACCGCCGCCGGCGTGGCGCGCAGCCTCGGCATCGACGCCGTGGCCGCCGGCGTGCTGCCCGGCGGGAAGGTCGAGGCGGTCCAGCGGTTCCGGGCACAGCACGGGCCGGTGGCCTTCGTGGGCGACGGCATCAACGACGCGCCGGCCCTGGCCGAGGCCGATGTCGGGCTGGCGATCGGCACCGGCACCGACATCGCCGTCGAGAGCGCCGACGTGGTGCTGATGTCGGGCGATCTCGAGGCCCTGGTCGAGGCTCTGGCGCTGTCGCGGGCGGTCATGGCCAATATCCGCCAGAACCTGTTCTGGGCCTTCGCCTACAACGCCGCGCTGATCCCGGTGGCGGCCGGCGTGCTGGTGCCTTTCGGCGGCCCGGCCCTGTCGCCGGTCCTGGCCGCCGGCGCCATGGCGTTCTCGAGCGTGTTCGTCCTCGGCAACGCCCTGCGGCTGCGGCGGGCCGGCGGGCGGCCTGCGGTCGCCGAGGCACCCGCCCGCGCCGCGACGAGGCCGGCATGACCGGGGCGATCCTGACGATCGGCGAGGCGGCGCGCCGGACGGGCGTCTCGGCCAAGATGATCCGCTGGTACGAGGCGACAGGCCTGCTGCCGCCGGCCGCCCGGTCCGAGGCCGGCTACCGCCACTACGGCGAGGCGGACCTGCACACGCTCCGCTTCATCCGCCGCGCCCGCGACCTCGGCTTCAGCGTGGACGCGATCGCGGATCTCCTGGCGCTGTGGCGCGACCGCGCCCGGCCGAGCGCCGGGGTGAAGGCGATCGCGCAGGAGCAGATCGCCGATCTGCGCCGCCGCATCGCCGAGATGGAGGGCATGGCCCGGACGCTGGAGCATCTGGCGGAGGCCTGCTGCGGCGACGCGCGTCCAGAATGTCCGATCCTCGATGACCTCGCGGCGCCGGATCACCGGCCGACGCCGCAGCGGGCGATCCGCGCGCTCGCCAAGCGTGGCCGTTGACGGCGGCTCTGGCCCCGGCTTTGCTGGTCCGGCCCACCCGCAAAGGCCACGAGAGCCCCGACCCGATGCCCGTCCTCGAACGGATCCGCGCCTTCGCCGACACGATGACGGCGTGGCGGCACGAGATGCACGCTCATCCCGAGCTGCTCTACGACGTCGACCGCACCGCCGGCTTCGTCGCCGAGACGCTGCGGTCCTTCGGTTGCGACGAGGTCGTCACCGGTATCGGCCGCACCGGGGTGGTGGGCGTCATCCGCGGCCGGGGACGCAGCTCGAACCGCGCCATCGGCCTGCGCGCCGACATGGACGCCCTGCCGATCCAGGAGGTGCGCGACCTGCCCTACCGCTCGACCGTGCCGGGCAAGATGCACGCCTGCGGCCACGACGGGCACACCGCCATGCTGCTCGGCGCCGCCAAGTACCTCGCCGAGACCCGGGATTTCGACGGGGCGGCCGTGCTGATCTTCCAGCCCGCCGAGGAGGGCGGCGGCGGCGGCGAGGCCATGGTCGACGACGGCCTGATGGAGCGGTTCGGGATCGAGTCGGTCTACGGGATGCACAACATCCCCGGGATGGCGGTCGGCACCTTCGCGATCCGGCCGGGGCCGATCATGGCCTCGACCGACCGCTTCACGGTCACGATCGAGGGGCGGGGCGGGCACGCGGCCCTGCCGCAGAACGCCGTCGACAGCGTGCTCGTGGCGAGCCACGTGATCATCGCCCTGCAGAGCATCGTGTCGCGCAACCTCGACCCGGTGCAGTCGGCCGTGGTCTCGGTCTGCGCGCTGGAGGCCGGCGAGGCCTTCAACGTCCTGCCGCAGACCGTCACCATGCGGGGCACGATGCGCACCCTGTCGCAGGCCGTGCGCGGCCAGATCAAGGCGCGGATCGAGTCCCTGGTGGCCGAGATCGCCGGCGGCTTCGGCGCGCGGGGCCGGGTCGCGTACGGGGCGAGCTACCCGGTGACCGAGAACCATCCGGCCGAGACCGACTTCATGGCCGGCGTCGCCGAGGCGCTGGTCGGTGGGGAGAACGTCGACCGGGCGGTGGCGCCGATGATGACCGCCGAGGACTTCTCCTACATGCTCGGCCGCCGCCCCGGCGCGTACATGTTCATCGGCAACGGCGACAGTGCCTCGCTCCACCACCCGCACTACGACTTCAACGACGCGGCCGCGCCGTACGGGGCTTCCCTGTGGGCGCGCCTGATCGAGACCGGGCTGCCGCGGACCGCCTGAGCGCGCCGCCCGCCGCCCCGTCGCTGGCCGAGGCCGTCCCGGTCTGGCTGCGGGTGGCGGCGCTCTCCTTCGGCGGGCCGGCCGGGCAGATCGCCGTGATGCACCGCATCCTGGTGGAGGAGCGGCGCTGGATCTCCGAGCGGCGCTTCCTGCACGGTCTCGGGTTCTGCACCCTGCTGCCGGGGCCGGAGGCGCAGCAGCTCGCCACCTATATCGGCTGGCTGATGCACGGGTCGGCGGGCGGCCTCGTCGCCGGGGGGCTGTTCGTCCTGCCGGGGCTCCTCGCCCTGATGGCCCTGAGCTGGCTCTACGTGCTCTACGGCCATGTCGACGCGGTCGCCGGGCTGTTCTTCGGCCTCAAGGCGGCCGTGCTCGCCGTCGTGCTGCACGCCCTCTGGCGGCTCGGCGGCCGCGCCCTCCGTGACCGGGCGGACCGGCTCGTGGCGCTCGCCGCCTTCGTGGCGATCTTCGCCCTCGCGGTGCCGTTCCCGCTGGTGGTGATCGCCGCCGGCCTGCTCGGCCTCGCCCGCGGCCGGCGCCCGGCCGCCGAGAGCGCGGCCGATCCGGCCGCGGAGGCGGACGTCCTGATCGGTGAGGCGGCGCTGCCGCGGGAGCGCGTCGGCGCCGCGTCCTCCCTGCGGACGGCGGCGCTCTGGCTCGCGGTCTGGCTCCTGCCGGTGGCGGCGCTGCTCATCCTGCCCGGCGTGCCGCCGGTCTTCGGGCAGGTGGCGCTGTTCTTCTCCAAGATGGCCCTGGTGACCTTCGGGGGCGCCTACGCGGCGCTCGCCTACGTGGCGCAGCAGGCGGTGGAGCAGTTCGGCTGGCTCAAGCCCGGCGAGATGCTCGACGGGCTCGGCCTCGCCGAGACCACGCCCGGCCCGCTGATCATGGTGCTCCAGTTCGTGGGTTTCCTGGCGGGCTTCCGGGCGCCCGGCGCCCTGCCGCCGCTGCTCGCCGGGACGCTCGCCGGGCTGCTGACGACCTGGGTCACCTTCGTGCCGTGCTTCCTGTGGATCTTCGCGGGCGCCCCGCTGATCGGGCGCCTGCGCGGCAGCCGCCGGCTCGCGGGGGCGCTCTCGGCGATCACCGCCGCGGTGGCGGGCGTGATCCTCAACCTCGCGGTCTGGTTCGGGCTGCGGACGCTGTTCGCCCAGGTCGAGACGGTGCCGCTCGGGCCGCTCAGGCTCGACCTGCCGGTGCCGGGCAGCCTCGATCCGGCCGCCCTGCTGCTCACCCTGGCGGCGCTCCTCGCGGTCTTCCGGTTCGGGCTCGGGACGCTCCAGACCCTGGCCCTGTGCGCCGGGGCCGGGATCGTGCTGCGGCAGGCGGGGCTCGCCTGAGCCGCACCGTCATCGGGCGCGCAGCGAGGAGCGGTGGTCAGCCGCCGTAGCGGGCCTTCAGCAGCGCGTAGGTCAGCCGCGCGGTCTGGACCTCGCCGCCCTCCGGCCGGCCGGGCTTGGTCGAGGGGTTCCAGCCGTAGAGGTCGAAATGGCCGTGCGCCTTCGTGTTCGGCGCGAAGCGGCGCAGGAACAGGGCCGCGGTGATCGCCCCCGCGAACGGTCCGCCCGAGACGTTGTTGAGGTCGGCCACCTTGGAGTCGAGCAGGCTCGCGTAGGGCGCGTGCAGCGGCATGCGCCAGACCGGGTCGATCGCCGCCCGCCCGGCCCGCGCCACCGCCTCGGCCAGCGCGTCGTCCTCCGTGAAGAAGGCCGGCAGGTCCGGTCCGAGGGCCACCCGGGCCGCGCCGGTCAGGGTCGAGAAGTCGAGGATCAGCGCGGGCGCGTCCGCGTCCGCGAGGGCGAGGGCGTCGGCGAGGATCAGCCGGCCCTCCGCGTCGGTGTTGCCGATCTCGACGCTGAGCCCGGCCCGGCTCGGCAGGACGTCGCCGGGGCGGAAGGCGTTGCCGGCGACCGCGTTCTCCACCGCGGGGATCAGCAGGCGCAGGCGCAGGCGCAGGCCGGCGCCCATGACCATGTCGGCGGCGGCGAGCGCCGCGGCGGCGCCGCCCATATCCTTCTTCATCAGCAGCATCGCGGCCGACGGCTTGAGGTCGAGGCCGCCGGTGTCGAAGGCGACGCCCTTGCCGACCAGCGTGACGCGCGGCGCGTCCGCCGGCCCCCAGGTCAGGTCGATCAGCCGCGGTGCCCGGGGCGAGGCGGCGCCGACCGCGTGGATCAGCGGGTATCCCTCGGCGAGGGCCGCGCCCTGCGTGACGGTGACGGAGGCGCCGTGGCGGTCGCCGAGCGCCCGGGCGGCGGCCTCGATCTCGGCGGGTCCGAGATCGTTGGCCGGCGTGTTGACGAGATCCCGGCCCAGCGCCACCGCGGCCGCGATCCGCTCCACCTCGGCCGCGTCGATGCCGGCCGGCGCCGCGAGCCGGGCCTTGGTCCCGCCGCCGGTCCGGTAGCGGCCGAAGCGGTAGCTCCCCATCAGCCAAGCGAGGGCGGCCTCGGCCGGCTCGGGGGCGTCGTCGAGGCGGAAGGTCCCCTCCGGCAGCAGGCCGGGCAGCTTGCCGGCGAGCAGCCGGTCGTAGGCCGGGGCCTCAGGGTCGCCGAGGCCGAACAGGACCCGCGCGAGGCCGCCGTCCGGGCCGGGCAGGAGCGCGAGGCTGCCCGCCTTCGGCTTGAAGCCGATGGCCTGGGCGAAGCTCCGCTGGGCCGGCTCCAGGCCGGGTTCGACCGTCGCCCAGCTCCCGGTGGTGACCAGCGTCACCGGTACGGCCGGCGTGTCGCCGGGCAGGAGCCCGCGGGTCGTCGCCGGAATCTCGGCCTGGGTCATGTGCCTCTCGCGTGCCGCCCGGACCGGCGGCTTAACCGGTGATTAGGGTTAACGCTCTATCACCGGCCGGCCGGGAGCGTGAAGCGCGTGCCATCGCGCCCGGTCCAGATGCCGGCGGAGCGCACCATGATGACGGCCCTGTACCGGGTCACCCAGTCCCAGGCCCGCGCCGGACGCCGCGCCGCCCTCGCGGTCGCCGTCGTCGCGCTGGGCCTCGCCGGCTGCAACACCAGGTCGCCGGAGACGACCGGCTCGATCGGCCCCCTCGGCGGCCCGTCCGCCGCCGCGGCGCCGTCGCGGCAGGACATCGACCGGCTGGCCGAGCGCTTCAACGCCGACCCCGCCGACGCGCGCGCGGCGCTGGCCTACGCCCGCGCCCTGCGCGCCACCGATCAGATCAGCCAGGCCTCGGCGGTGCTGCAGCAGGCCGCCCTGCGCAACCCGCAGGATCGGGCCCTGCTCGGTGCCTACGGCAAGTCGCTGGTCGAGGCGGGCCGCTTCCGCGAGGCGATCGACGTGCTCGCCAACGCGCACACCCCCGCCAACCCCGACTGGCGCATCCTGTCGGCGCAGGGTTCGGCCTCCGCCCAGCTCGGCGAGCAGGCCCGCGCCCAGGGCTTCTACGAGGCCGCCCTCAAGATCCGGCCGAACGAGCCCTCGCTCCTGTCCAATCTCGGCCTGTCCTACGCGCTGTCGCGCAACCTCGACCAGGCCGAGCAGACCCTGCGGCTCGCCGCCGACCAGCCCGGGGCAGACGCCCGGGTGCGGGCGAACCTCGCCATGGTGCTCGGCCTCAAGGGCCGCTTCGCCGATGCCGAGGCCGTCCTGCGCCGCGACATGAGCGCCGAGGAGGCGGCGACCAACGTCGCCTCCCTGCGCCGGCTCGCGGCCCAGCCGAATCGGTCGAAGGCGCTGTCCGGCGCTGGCCTGCCGGGGCAGGGGTGATCGGGCGACCCGCCCGGCCCTGCGCGGCTCAGCCATGCCGGCCCTCACGCCGGCTCGACACCCCCGGTCCCGGCTCCGCGCCCCGGATCGGTGCTGCGCCGTCGCGCAGGACGCCTTCCGGACGCGTCCCAGCGCCCGGCCGCTGACCGCGCTCGCGCCCTCGCGCTCCGGGCCCGACAGGAAAACGCACCTGTCATGACGACCCGGTAGCGGCCAGATTCGAAAAGTTCTATATCCCTCCGCGGCTGCGCCGCGCGGCATCACGGGCGTCCAAATCGCCCCCGCGCATCGTCCTGCCCGGGCACTCCCGGGGCGGCGCGCGCCCGTCGGGCGCTAAACAGGCCGAACACGGATCTCGTAGCGCAGGTCTTGCCTGCGCGTGTTCGACAACCCGCAGCGAGGATAGAACCAGCCGTGCCCTCACTCGACAGCTTCAAGGCCCGCCAGACGCTCGAAGCCGGCGGCAAGACCTACACCTACTATTCCATCCCCGCGGCCGAGAAGAGCGGCCTCGCCTCGGCGGCCGCGCTGCCCTTCTCCATGAAGGTGATCCTGGAGAACCTGCTGCGCTACGAGGACGACCGCTCGGTCAAGAAGGCCGATATCGAGGCCGCCGTCGGCTGGCTCGACCAGAAGGGCAAGGCCGAGGTCGAGATCGCGTTCCGCCCGTCGCGCGTGCTGATGCAGGACTTCACCGGCGTCCCGGCCGTGGTCGACCTCGCCGCCATGCGCGACGCCATGGTGGCCCTCGGCGGCGACCCGCAGAAGATCAACCCGCTGGTGCCGGTCGATCTCGTCATCGACCACTCGGTGATCGTCGACGAGTTCGGCACCCCGAAGGCGCTGGCCGACAACGTCGCCCTGGAATACGAGCGCAACGGCGAGCGCTACACCTTCCTGAAGTGGGGCCAGTCGGCCTTCGACAACTTCTCAGTGGTCCCCCCGGGCACCGGCATCTGCCACCAGGTGAATCTGGAATACCTCGCCCAGACCGTCTGGACGAAGTCCGAGGACGGCTCCGACGTCGCCTACCCCGACTCGCTCGTCGGCACCGATTCGCACACCACCATGGTCAACGGCATGGCGGTTCTGGGCTGGGGCGTCGGCGGCATCGAGGCCGAGGCGGCCATGCTCGGCCAGCCGCTGTCGATGCTGATCCCCGAGGTCGTGGGCTTCAAGCTGTCGGGCAAGCTGCCCGAGGGCACCACCGCCACCGACCTCGTGCTCACCGTCACCCAGATGCTGCGCAAGAAGGGCGTGGTCGGCAAGTTCGTGGAGTTCTACGGCCCCGGCCTCGACGACATGGCGGTCGCCGACCGGGCCACGATCTCCAACATGGCGCCCGAGTACGGCGCGACCTGCGGCTTCTTCCCGGTCGACCAAAAGACCATCGACTTCCTGAAGGTCACCGGCCGGTCCGACGACCGGATCGCCCTGGTCGAGGCCTACGCCAAGGCGCAGGGCATGTGGCGCGACGCTCAGACCCCCGACCCGGTCTTCACCGACACGCTGGAACTCGACATGGGCCAGGTCCGGCCCTCGCTCGCCGGCCCGAAGCGCCCGCAGGACCGGGTGCTGCTGGACGGCGCCAAGGCGGGCTTCGCCGCCTCGATGGAGAGCGAGTTCAAGAAGGCCGCCGACCTCGCCCGCCGCTACCCCGTCGAGGGCACGAACTTCGACATCGGGCACGGTGACGTGGTGATCGCCGCGATCACGAGCTGCACCAACACGTCGAACCCCTCGGTGATGATCGGCGCGGGCCTGCTCGCCCGCAACGCCGTCGCCAAGGGCCTGCGCTCCAAGCCGTGGGTGAAGACCTCGCTCGCGCCCGGATCGCAGGTGGTCGGCGAGTACCTGGAGAAGTCCGGGCTTCAGGAGCCGCTCGACGCGCTCGGCTTCAACCTCGTGGGCTTCGGCTGCACGACCTGCATCGGCAATTCCGGCCCGCTGCCGGAGGCGATCTCGAAGGCGATCAACGACAACGACGTCGTCGCCGCGGCGGTGCTCTCGGGCAACCGCAACTTCGAGGGCCGCGTGAATCCCGACGTGCGGGCGAACTACCTCGCCTCGCCGCCGCTGGTCGTCGCCTACGCGCTGGCCGGCTCGCTCCAGATCGACATCACCACCGAGCCGCTCGGCCAGGGGTCGGACGGCAAGCCCGTCTACCTGAAGGACATCTGGCCGTCCTCCGCCGAGGTCCAGCAGTTCATCGAGGAGAACATCACCTCCGCGCTGTTCAAGTCCCGCTACGCGGACGTGTTCGGCGGCGACCAGAACTGGAAGGACGTCGAGGTCACCGAGGCCGAGACCTTCGCGTGGAACCCGGGCTCCACCTACGTGCAGAACCCGCCCTACTTCGTCGGCATGGAGAAGACCCCGAAGCCGGTCGAGGACATCGAGGGCGCCCGGATCCTCGGCCTGTTCCTCGACTCGATCACCACCGACCACATCTCGCCGGCGGGCAACATCCGCGCGGCCTCTCCGGCCGGCGAGTACCTGCAGTCGCATCAGGTGCGCGTGCAGGACTTCAACCAGTACGGCACGCGGCGCGGCAACCACGAGGTGATGATGCGGGGCACCTTCGCCAACATCCGCATCAAGAACCAGATGGTGAAGGACGCCTCCGGCGGCGTGGTCGAGGGTGGGTGGACGCACTTCCAGCCGTCCGGCGAGAAGATGTTCATCTACGACGCGGCGATGAAGTACGCCGAACAGGGCACGCCGCTCGTCATCTTCGCCGGCAAGGAGTACGGCACCGGCTCGTCGCGCGACTGGGCCGCGAAGGGCACGAAGCTGCTCGGCGTCCGCGCCGTGGTGGCCGAGAGCTTCGAGCGCATCCACCGCTCGAACCTCGTCGGGATGGGCGTGGTGCCGCTCGTCTTCCAGGGCGACACGAGCTGGCAGTCGCTGGGCCTGAAGGGTGACGAGACCGTCACGATCAAGGGCCTCGCCGGCGAGCTGAAGCCCCGCCAGACGCTCACCGCGGAGATCAAGTCCGCCGACGGCTCGGTGAAGCAGGTCCCGCTGACCTGCCGCATCGATACGCTCGACGAGCTCGAGTACTTCCGCAACGGCGGCATCCTGCCCTACGTGCTGCGCTCCCTCGCGGCGTGAGACCCCGGAGGGCAGCGTTCCCGCTGCCCGTGCAGACTTTAGGCGGCGCCCACCGGGTGCCGCCTGACTCGTTCTCGGTCGGAGCCGTCGTCCGACGCGCCACCCCGTCTTCGCGAGCGCAGCGAAGTCACCCAGGGGAACGCGACAGAGGAAGTCCTGGCGCCGGCTGGATCGCTTCGCTCCGCTCGCGAAGACGGCCGTGTCTGACGGCGCCGGTTCTGTCGTCGATCACGTCATTTCGCTTGCGCACAACCTTGTTTCGCGCGCGGGCCGCCCCATAACCCGGCTCCTGAAGCCAGGATGGGACCCCGATGAAGCATCTCAGCAAGACCCTCGTCGCCGCCGGCCTGACAGCCCTGCTGTCGAGCGCGGCCCTCGCCGCGCAGGTCGAGCGCGTCCGCGGGACCGTCGACAAGGCCGACGGCAGCACGCTCACGATCAAGACCGACGACGGCAAGTCCGAGACGGTCGACGTCGCCGGCGCCAAGTTCGCCTGGGTGGTCCCGTCGAGCCTCGACCAGATCAAGGACGGCGTCTTCATCGGCACCGCCACCAAGGGCGAGAACCCGATGACCGCCCTCGAGGTCGTGCTCTTCCCCGAGTCGATGCGCGGCACCGGCGAGGGCCATTACGGCTGGGACACGATCACCGACCAGACCGCCGGCGCCGGCGCCAAGGTGAAGAGCGCCATGACCAACGGCACCGTCAAGGCCGAGACGTCGAACGCCCCGAAGGTCAAGAGCGCCATGACCAACGGCACCGTGAAGGCCGACAAGGCGGCCTCGGGCGGCGAGCGCACCCTGACGGTGAGCTACGGCAAGGACGGTTCCAAGGAGATCGTGGTGCCGTCCTCGGCGCCGATCGTCGCCTTCGAGCCCGCCGACAAGGCGATCCTGACGCCGGGCGCCAAGGTCTTCGCCGTCGTCGCCAAGGACGGCGCCAAGGCCGACGGCAAGCTCATCGCGGTCGGGAAGGACGGCCTGACCCCGCCCATGTGAGCCCATCGCGGGGCCGGGCACCGGACAGGACCGGTGGCCGGCCCCGCACCGCGGCGCCTCCTCCGCGGCCGGCGTGATGCGGCGGCTCCGGTCGCCGACCGCGCCCGATGGCCCGTGCACACGCAATACGCATACAGCCGGCGCCGAACGGGATTAAAATCACCGTCTCAGCGTGGCGCGCGCTGGCACCCTGCACACAAATCGCGCATGGTCGCCCGCCAGCGGCCCCCCAACGAGGCCGCGGCGGAGGAGTCCATCATGGGTGCTGGAGTGGCAGGCGCGATCGCGCCTGGGGGAACGCCGAGTCTGCTGTCGCGCGAGCGGATCGTCGCAAGGCCGGGCTTCAACCGGTGGCTGGTGCCGCCGGCGGCCCTGGCGATCCATCTCTGCATCGGGATGGCCTACGGCCTGTCGGTGTTCTGGCTGCCGCTGACCCGGGCTCTCTCCGTGGGCAAGCCGGCGCCGGCTGCCTGCCCGGACATGGGCGTGATGACGGCCCTGTTCACCACCACCTGCGATTGGCGCGTCAGCGACCTCGTCACGGTCTTCTCCATCGGCATCGTCGTCCTCGGCCTCTCGGCCGCCCTGTTCGGCGGCTGGCTGGAGCGCGCGGGCCCGCGCAAGGCCGGCATCGTCGCCGCCCTCTGCTGGGGCGGCGGCTTCCTGATCGGCGCCTTCGGCGTCTACATCCACCAGCTCTGGCTGGTCTGGCTCGGCATGGGCCTGATCGGCGGCATCGGGCTCGGCCTCGGCTACATCTCGCCGGTCTCGACGCTGATCAAGTGGTTCCCGGACCGCCGCGGCATGGCGACCGGCATGGCGATCATGGGCTTCGGCGGCGGGGCGATGATCGGCTCGCCCCTGGCCGACAGCCTGATCAAGAGCTTCCGGACCGCGGATTCAGCCGGCGTCTGGCAGACGCTGGCGGTGATGGGTGTCGGGTACATCCTGTTCATGCTCGGCGGCGCGTTCGGCTACCGGGTGCCGCCGGCCGGCTGGCGCCCGGACGGCTGGACCAGCCCGACCGCCAAGAACGCGATGATCGCCTCGGGGCACGTCCACCTGCGCGACGCCCACAAGACCGTCCAGTTCTGGATGATCTGGCTCGTCCTGTTCCTCAACGTGTCCGCCGGCATCGGCGTGCTGGCGCTCGCCTCGCCGATGCTCCAGGAGATCTTCGGCGGCGAACTGATCGGCCTGCCCGGCACCGGCTTCTCGGCCCTCGACGCCGGCCAGAAGGCGCAGGTCGCGGCCATCGCGGCGGGCTTCGTCGGCCTGCTGTCCCTGTTCAACATCCTGGGCCGGTTCTTCTGGGCCTCGATGTCGGACCGGATCGGGCGGAAGGGCACCTACGCGATCTTCTTCGCGCTGGGCGGCCTCCTGTACGCGGCGGCGCCCTGGGCCGCCGGCATCGGCTCGCAGGCGCTGTTCGTCGCGATCTTCTGCGTGATCCTGTCCATGTACGGCGGCGGCTTCGCGACGGTGCCGGCCTACCTCGCCGACGTGTTCGGCACGCAGTTCGTGGGTGCGATCCACGGGCGCCTGCTCACCGCGTGGTCGATGGCCGGCATCGTCGGGCCGTTCGTGATCACCAAGATCCGCGAGGCGCAGGTCGCCGCGGGCGTGCAGGGGGCCGACCTTTACGGCCGGACCATGTACGTGCTGGCGAGCTTCCTCGCGGTCGGCTTCCTCTGCAACCTGCTGGTCCGGCCGCTGGCGCAGAGCTGGTTCATGTCCGATTCCGAGCGGGCTTCCCTGGACGTCCGCGCGGGCGCGACGGCCTCGGGGCCGGCCGGCTCCTTCGGCATCGGCCGCGGCGGCTTCAGCGCCGGGGCCGCCCTGGCCTGGGCGGTGGTCGGCATCCCGATCGTCTGGGGTATCGGCATCACGCTGTCGAAGGCGTTCATCCTGTTCCGCTGAGCGGGCGCGCTCGGTTGTGGCCGGCACGGCGGGTCGCTAGGCTTCCGGCGCCTCGCCGTGCCGGGATGCCGCCGTCGTGATCGACAAGCTGGACTTCCTGCTCGCGCTCGCCCGCGAGCAGCATTTCGGGCACGCCGCCGAATCCTGCGGCGTGACCCAGCAGACCCTCTCGGCCGGCGTGAAGCAGCTGGAGAACCGCTTCGGCGTGCAGCTCGTGCTGCGCGGCTCCCGGTTCCAGGGCTTCACCCCCGAGGGCGAGCGGGTCCTGGAATGGGCGCGGCGCATCGTGGCCGACGCGCGGGCCATGCACGAGGAGGTCACCGGCCTGCGCCGGGGCCTGACCGGCCACCTGCGCATCGCCGCCATCCCCACGGCGCTGCCGATGATCGTGAACCTCACGACGCCCTACCGCGAGCGGCACCCGGACGTGCGGCTGACAGTCGAATCCGCCACCTCAGCCGACATCTTCTCCCTGATCGAGAACCTGGAGGCGGATGCGGGCCTGACCTACCTCGACAACGAGCCCCTCGGGCGGGTGATCTCCGTTCCCCTCTACCGGGAGCGCTACCGCCTGGTGACGGCGATCGGCGGGCCGTTCGATGATCGCGCCAGCGTCACCTGGGCCGAGACCAGCCGCCTGCCCCTCTGCCTGCTCACGCCGAACATGCAGAACCGGCGGATCATCGACCAGCAGATCCGGGAGGCCGGCGCGGACCCCGCCGCGACCCTCGAATCGAACTCGATGATCGTGCTGCTGACCCATGTGCGCACCCTGCGCTGGGCCTCGATCATGCCGGAGATCCTGGTCGACGCCCTGGGGCCCATGGAGGGCGTGCGCACCATCCCGATCACCGCGCCGGACCTGGAGCACACGATCGGCCTCGTCGCCCCGCGGCGCGAGCCGTCCACGCCGATGGTGACGGCCCTCGTGGCTATCGCGCGGTCCCTGGCGCGGACACTCGATCCGGATCTGGCCGCGTCGAGCCCCGGCTGAGCGACCGGCTCCGGGCGCGGGCCGGGACGCGGCGCTCCGGGAGCAACCCGCGGGTCGCCCGGAGCGCGTGCGCCGGCAGCGTCAGGACGAGCCAGATCGCGAGGATTGTCGCGGTGATGAAGATCGCCAGCAGGATCCGCTGCATCGAACCCGCCCTCCGCCCGCAAGGCTGGCCGAGACCGCCGGCCGGAGATCGGCCGGAGAATCGCACCGCGTCCGGGACGCGTGACGGTTAACGAGTCGGGCTGGTGCCAAGCTGTCGGCCGCCCGAGCGGCGGCCGGGTGGCCGCCGGGAACGCGCGCCATCGCCCCGCGCGGGGCAGTACCGGACAGAGAAAAGCCGCCCCGTCTCCGGAGCGGCTCCCTGTCGGCGGTCGGGCTGCGAGGCAGCCCGCCGCCTTACTTGATCTTGGTTTCCTTGAAGTCGACGTGCTTGCGCGCGACCGGGTCGTACTTGCGCATCGTCAGCTTCTCGGTCTGCGTGCGGGAATTCTTCTTCGTGACGTAAAAATAGCCCGTGTCGGCGGTGGAGACGAGCTTGATCTTGACGGTGACGGCCTTGGCCATGGCGCGGCGCTCCTGCAGGGTGCGGCATTCCGCGTGAGCGAAACGCAAATGGCCGGGAGGGCCCGGCCGAATACGGGCGGGTGAATGCCCGATCGGGCCCGGCAGGTCAAGAGCGGACGCGCCGGCGCTCCGTCGCGGCGAGCCAGCCGGCGAAGGCCAGGAACAGGGCGAGCAGCGCCAGCGCGAATCCGTTCGGCGGCACCAGATCGAGCCCGCCGCCGATCACCGGCGGCCCCAGCATCAGCCCGACATTGTAGAGCACCACGAAGGCCGCGTTGGCGCCCGCGAGATCGTTCGGCGGCGTGCGGTCGCCCAGCATCGCGAGGCCGACCGTGTAGAGGGTGCCGGCGATGCCGCCCCAGACGAGGAGCAGCAGGCCGAACGCCGCCGGATGGCCGGCCGCGAGGGGGATCAGGGCCGAGCCCGCCGCCCCCGCGAGGCCGGCGCCGAGGAGCACCGCGCCCCGGTCGAGGCGGTCGGCGAGCCAGCCGAACGGGATCTGGAACAGCACGTTGCCCAGCGCGATCAGGCTGACGAGGCCGGCCGCGCCTTGCGCGTCGTAGCCGAGGCGCAGGCCGTAGAGGGGCAGGATCGCGAAGATGCCGGTCTCCACCGCCCCGTAGGCCAGGGCCGCCGCCAGGGCGCCGGGGGCGAGCCGGACGTAGCCGAGGATGCCGCGGCCGGAGCCCGTCTCGATCGTGGGCGACAGCCCGCGGGCCAGGGCGATGGGCAGGCCGCCGGCCAGCATGAGGGCGGCCCCGGTCGCGTAGGGCGCCAGCCCCTCGGTCCCGACCAGGGCCAGCAGCAGCGGTCCGACCGCGAAGCCCGCCGCCAGGACGGTGGCGTAGATGCCCATCACGAGCCCGCGGCGCTCCGGCGGGGCGGCGGCGTTGATCCAGTACTCGGAGAGGACGAACAGCGCCCCGAGCGTCGCCGAGAACACGAAGCGGAGGGGGAACCACAGGGCGATGCCCGGCAGCAGCGGGAACAGCGCGAGGCTGATCGCCCCGACGAGGAGCGCCAGCCCGAGCAGCGGGGCGACGCCGACCCGCGCGGCGAGGCGCGGCACGAACGGCACCGTGCAGATGCTGGCGATGCCCGCCACCGCGGTGTTGAGCCCGATGAGCGTGCTCGACGCGCCGCGCCGCTCCATCTCGATCGAGAGGAGCGGGATCGACAGGCTGAGTCCGATGCCGACGACCGTGACGCAGGTCACGGCCGCCGAGATCGCCGCCACATCCTCCGAACTGATCCCGCGCCGCCCGTCCTGCAATCCGTCCGGACCGCTCACAAGGCCACCCGTTCGCGCCGCCCGTAGCGCTCGTAATGGAAGGGGATCGTCCGGTAGGGCGCGAAATCGACGGCGATCTGCGCCTCCAGCTCGTCCAGGATCGCGCGGGTGATGTAGGGCAGATCGAGCTTGCGGGCCGCGTCGAGCCGGACCCAGGCGAGTTCGGTGAACTCGGCATCGGCCTCGACCCGCCCCGGCTCCTCGGCCGCCACCATCCGGCGGTCGATCGCGAAGAAGCGCGTGTCGAAGCGGCGCACGCGCTTGGGCGGCGTGATCGCGCGGGCGACGAGGTGCAGCGCCTCGAGATCCGGCAGCACGCCGTGCCGGGCGAAACCCTCCCAGCCCGACGGGACGTCCTCCGGGGCGCCGTGCTCGGTCGTGCCGAGCAGCAGGCCGGTCTCCTCGTAGGTCTCGCGGATCGCGGCGAGGGCCAGCGCCCGGCCGAGATGGTGCGGCGGCCGGGACACCTGCCGGGTCAGCGCCGCCTCGGCGTAGTCCGGGAGCGCCCCGGCCACCGGCATGTGGCGGTCGCCGAGTTCGATCCGGCCGCCCGGAAAGACGAACTTGCCCGGCATGAAGGCGAGGTTCGGGTTGCGCCGGCCCATCAGGACCTTCGGGCCGCCCTTACCGCGCCGGTCGATCACGATCATGGTCGCGGCGTCGCGCGGCCGCAGGCGCGCCGCGGCGGGCTTCCGCTCAGGAGCTGTGACGATCGGGGGCTCCCGCTGCGGCTCCGGCAAGGCGCGTCTCCTCAAGCCCCGGGGCGGGGCGGCTCCGCGGTAGCGTGGCGAAGCCGTGCATGCCAAGGGCGTATTGCAGCCCGACGACGGCGCCCTTCACGGGCTGGAGCAGGGCCAGCGCGAAGACGAGGGTGAAGACCGGCCACACGCCCATCTCGACCCAGAGGGGCACCTCGTAGGCGCTCTCGGTCTCCAGGATCAGGTAGCCGACGATGTGGGCGACGATGAAGATCACCACGTAGGGCGGCAGGTCGTCGGCCCGGTGATGGTGCAGCTCCAGGCCGCAGACGTCGCATTCCGGCCGCACCTTGAGGAAGCGGCCGAAGATCCGGCCCCGGCCGCAATGCGGGCAGCGGCCGACGAAGCCCCGGGCCATCGCGGGGATCAGGCGGGTGCGCTCGGGAATCGCGTCGGCGGCCATGCCCTGGCTGTACACGGCCCGGGTCAGCGGCGCGAGCCGCGGTGGCGCGACCCGGTGTTGCGGATGCCGGGGGGACGACCGGGCGGCGCGGCCTTGAAGGGCCGCCCGCCGGATTTCTTGCCCGGACCGGCGCTCCGCGCGCCGGAGCGGCTCCGGCCCTCGCTGAGCAGCTCGAACCGCAGCGCCCCGGCCACCGGCGCGGCCTCGACGAGCCGCACCTCGACCCGGTCGCCGAGACGGAACGTCTCCCCGGTGCGCTCGCCGACCAGGGCGTGACGGCCCTCCTCGTGGCGGAAATAGTCGGCGCCGAGCTGCGAGACCGGCACGAAGCCGTCCGCGCCGGTCTCGTCGAGCTTGATGAACAGGCCGGCCCGGGTGACGCCGGCGATCTGGCCCGCGAACGTCGCGCCGACCTGGTCGGCGAGGTGGTGGGCGATGAGGCGGTCGATCGTCTCGCGCTCGGCCGCCATGGCGCGGCGCTCGGCCGCCGAGATCTGCTCGCCGATCTGCGCCAATTCGCCGAGGGAGACGTCGCCCGCGAGACCGTCCGATCCGAGCCGGCAGGCGGTGATCAGCGCCCGGTGCACGATCAGGTCGGCGTAGCGCCGGATCGGCGAGGTGAAGTGCGCGTAGCGGCGCAGGTTCAGGCCGAAATGCCCGAGATTCTCCGGGGCGTAGACGGCCTGGGCCTGGCTGCGCAGGATCACCTCGTTGAGGAAGACGCCGTGCTCGGTCTCGGCCGCCGTGGCGAGGATCCGGTTGAACAGGGCGGGCCGCAGCGCCCCCTCCTTCGGCAGCTTGATGCCCACCGAGGCGAGGACCTCGCCGAGCGCCCGCATCTTCTCCAGGGCGGGCTCGTCGTGGACGCGGTAGATCAGGGGCTGGCGCGCCTGCTCCAGGGTCTCGGCGGCGGCGACGTTCGCCTGGATCATGAACTCCTCGATCAGCCGGTGGGCGTCGAGGCGCTCCGGCACGATCACCCGGTCGACCGCGCCCTCGGGGCTCAGGAGGACCTTGCGCTCGGGCAGGTCGAGGGCCAGCGGCCCCCGGCGGTCGCGGGCCGCGCGCAGGGCCGCGTAGGCGGCCCAGAGGGGGCGGAGCGCCGACTCCAGCAGCGGGCCGGTCGCGTCGTCCGGCCGCCCGTCGATGGCGGCCTGGGCCTGCGCGTAGGCGAGCTTGGCGCGTGAGCGCATCATCACCCGGTGGAAGCCGTGGCGGCGCTTCTCGCCGTCGGCGGCGATAACCATCCGCACCGCCAGCGCCGGCCGGTCCTCGCCCTCGCGGAGCGAGCAGAGATCGTTCGAGATCCGCTCGGGCAGCATCGGCACGACCCGGTCGGGGAAGTAGACCGAGTTGCCCCGCTCAAGCGCCTCGCGATCGAGGCTGGAGCCCGGCCGGACATAGGCGGCCACGTCCGCGATGGCGACGGTGAGGACGAAGCCGCCGGGATTGGCCGGGTCGGGATCGGCCTCGGCCATGACGGCGTCGTCGTGGTCCTTGGCGTCCGGCGGGTCGATGGTCACGAGCGGCCGGTCGCGCCAGTCCTCGCGGCCCTTCAGGGTGGCGGGCTTCGCGGAATCGGCCTCCGCCAGCGTCGCGTCGGCGAAGACGTGCGGGATGTTGTGGAGGTGCAGGGCGATCAGGCTCACCGCCTTCTCGGAACCGAGCGAGCCGAGCCGCTCCCGCACACGCCCCTTCGGCAAGCCGAACCGGGTCTCGCGCTCCAGCGAGACGCTGACGAGGTCACCGTCGCGGGCCTGCCCCTCCTCGCCGGGCGGGATCAGGATCTCGCGGCCCTGCGCGCGCTTCTCGACGGGCACGATCCGGCCGCCCTGCGCGCCGGCCCGGTAGACGCCGATGATCTCGGCCTTGTTCTTCCCGATGACCTTGACGACCCGGCCGCTGTAGCCGCCCTCCGCGTCGCGCTCGACCCTGACCAGGGCGCGGTCGCCGATCCCCGGGGCCGGGCGGTTGCCCTTGCGGGGGCCGCGCGGCTGGGTCAGCACGATGCCGGGCGGCTTGCCGGTCCCGGTCCACTCCACCGGGACCGCCAGGAAATCGCCGTGGCGGTCGCGGGAGCGGATGTCGGCCAGCACGACCGGCGGCAGGTGGCCCGCCGGAGCGAGGCCGCCGCGGCCGCGGTCGAGGGCGCCGTCCTCCTCGATCTCCTTGAGGACACGCTTCAGGTCGATCTTGGCGGCCCCCTTGATCCCGAAGGCCTTGGCAATCTCCCGCTTGCCCACGCGCTCCTTCGACTCGGCCACGAAGGCGAGGATCTGCTCGCGGGTGGGGAAGGGCTGCGGAGCGGTGGGCTCGGCCGCCGGGGCGGTGGTGCGTCGTGCCAAAAGGGGGGTGCCGGAGAGTTCTGCGATAGACGGGACCCGCGTGCGGGCGCGGGACCGGGGCGTCGGTCCTGTGAGGCTAACATGGGTGTCCCGCCCGCCCGCGGCAACGCCGTGCCGGCACTCCTCAACAGGCGCGATCAGCCGGTCGAGGCGCTCTTGCGGATGCGCGCCACGGCCTGATCCACGTCGAGACCGGGCGCGAGGAGCTCGTCCAGGGTGAAGGGGCAGGCGCGCGGCAGGGTCAGATTCACCCGACCTTCCAGCGGCGCGAGTTCCGGACTCTCCGCCTCCTGGACGGCGAGCGTCCAGGCGCCGTCCATCCGCAGGCTCTCGGGCTCGGGCGGATCGCCCGCGAGGGCGGCGAGCTTGGCGTGACCCGCGTCGCGGCAGGCGCGGCTCAGTCCGTCGTCCGAGAGGAGGGCGGCCTTGATCAGCTCGGCCAGGGCGTCCCTGACCCGTTCGAGGCTCGCGTTCATGGGCATCCGTTCCGGAGATTGCGGGAGGTCGCGGGAAGTCGCGGGTGCGTGGCAAGCCGGATGCCAGCACGCCCCGTCCCGGCGCCGATGGTCTCCCGCGATCCGCCGGGTGTAGAAGGCGCGGATGATCCCCGTCCTGACCCGCCATACCGAGGAAGTCCCGCTCTACGCCGCGGCCTGCGCCGAGCTGCGCCTGCGCGGCTTCGAGGGCGACCTGACGCTCTCGGACGCCGACCGCACGGTCTTCTCCACCGACAACTCGATCTACCAGGTGGCGCCTGGGGCCGTGGCCTTTCCGCGCACCCGCGACGACCTCGTGCGCGTTGCCAAGCTCCTCGCGGATCCGCGCTTCGCCGAGATCGTGATCCGGCCGCGGGGCGGGGCGACCGGCACCAACGGCCAGTCGCTGGGCCACGGCCTCGTGGTCGACACCTCGCGGCACATGAACCGCATCCTGGAGATCGACGTCGCGAACTGCGTCGTCCGGGTCGAGCCGGGGGTGGTGAAGGACCAGCTCAACCGGGAACTCGCCAAGCACGGCCTGTTCTTCGCGCCGGAACTCTCCACGTCGAACCGCGCCACGATCGGCGGGATGATCTCGACCGATGCCTGCGGGCAGGGCTCGTGCCTCTACGGCAAGACCCGGGACCACGTCCTCGCGCTGACCTGTGTGCTCACCGACGGCACGGTCTGGACCGCCGAGCCCCTGGACCCGGCCGGGCTCGACGCCGCCAAGGGCCGCGACGACCGCGTCGGCGCCATCCACCGCGCCGTCGACGCCGTCGTCACCGAGAACGCGGCGCTGATCGCCGAGCGCTTCCCCAAGCTCAACCGCTGCCTCACCGGCTACGACCTCGCGCACCTGCGCGACGCGGGCGGCCGGTTCGATCTCAAGAGCGTGATCTGCGGCTCGGAAGGCACGCTGGCGCTGATCGCCGAGGCGCGGCTCAACGTGCTGCCGATCCCGAAGGCCGCCGTGCTGGTCGCGCTCTCGTACATCGATTTCGACGCGGCGCTGCGCGACGCGCAGGCGCTGCTGCCGTTCGGCGCCGCCTCGGTGGAGACGATCGACTCCACGGTCCTGGCGCTGGCCCGCAAGGACCCGATCTGGGCCGAGGTGCGGGCCTTCTTCCCCGACGACCCGGCCGGGCGGCCGGTGGACGGCATCAACCTCGTGGAGTTCGTCGGCGACGACGCCGTGACCGTGGAGGCGGCCCTCGCGCGGCTCACCGGGATGCTGGAGGCCGAGCGCGGCACCGACACGAAGCGCCTCGGCTTCACCGTCGCGCGGGGCGACGCGATCGAGCGGCTCTGGACCATGCGCAAGAAGGCGGTGGGCCTGCTCGGCGCCGCCAAGGGCGAAGCGCGCCCGATCCCGTTCGTGGAGGACACGGCGGTCCCGCCGGAGCGGCTCGCCGACTACATCGCGGAGTTCCGCGCGCTCCTCGACGGCAAGGGCCTGCGCTACGGCATGTTCGGCCACGTCGATGCCGGCGTGCTGCACGTCCGGCCGGCCATCGACCTGAAGGATCCGGCCCAGAACGGCCTGATCCGCGAGGTCACGGAGGGCGTCGTCGCGCTCACCGCCAAGTACGGCGGCCTGCTCTGGGGCGAGCACGGCAAGGGCTTCCGCTCGGAATTCGTGCCGGCGACGTTCGGCCCGCTCATGCCGGCGCTGGAGGCGGTCAAGCGCGCCTTCGACCCGGACGACCGGCTGAACCCGGGGAAGATCGCCTCGGCCAGGGGCGCGGGCCTGACCCGGATCGACGGCGTGCCGCGCCGGGGCGAGCGGGACCGCACCATCCCGGCGCCGGTCCGGGAGAGTTTCGACGAGGCGCTCCACTGCAACGGCAACGGCGCCTGCTTCAGCTTCGACGCGGACGAGGCCATGTGCCCCTCCTGGAAGGCGACGCGGGAGCGGCGCCACTCGCCCAAGGGTCGCGCCTCGCTGATGCGCGAGTGGCTGCGCCGCGCCGCGGAGGCCGGGATCGACCCGGCCGCCGAGCTGGCGCGGCAGCCCGCCGGGTGGCTCTCCGACGTGGCGGCGACCCTGCGGCGCCGCCTCCGCGGCCGGTCCGAGGCCGACGACTTCTCCCACGCCGTCAAGGAGGCGATGGACGGCTGCCTCGCCTGCAAGTCCTGCACGGGGTCCTGCCCGATCAAGGTCGACGTGCCGACCTTCCGGGCGAAGTTCCTGGCGCTCTACCACACGCGCTACGCGCGGCCGCTGAAGGACCATCTCGTGGCGGCGCTGGAGCCGCTGCTGCCGCTGGCGGCGCGGGCGCCGCGCCTCTTCAACGCGGTCCTGGCCAACCCGCTGGCCCGGCTGATCCTGGCCCGGGCCGGGCTGGTGGCGATCCCGGCCCTGTCGCCCGTCGCGCTCGCGGCGCGGCTGGCGGAGCGCGGCGTCGCCGTCGCGACCCCGGACGCCCTGGCTCGGCTGGATCCGCGGGAGCGCGCGCGGTCCGTACTGGTGGTGCAGGACGCCTTCACCAGCCACTTCGACGCGGCGGTCGTGGCCGACAGCTGCGACCTCCTCGTCGCCCTCGGCTTCCGGCCCTGGCTGGTGCCCTACCGGCCGAACGGCAAGCCGCTGCACGTGCACGGCTTCCTGGCGCGGTTCGCCGCCGTCGCCCGGTCGAACGCCGCTATGCTGCGCGACCTCGCCGGGCACGGCGTGCCCCTGGTCGGGATCGATCCGTCGATGACGCTGACCTACCGGTCCGAGTACGCGCAGGCGCTCGGCGGCGACCTTCCGAAAGTCCATCTCCTGCAGGAATGGCTCGCCGCCCGCCTCGACCGGATCGCCCCGGGGCAGGGCGGGCGCACGATGCGGCTGCTGCCCCACTGCACCGAGCGCACCAACGCGCCGGGCGCGGTGCGGGACTGGCAGGCCGTGTTCGCCCATCTCGGCCTGCGGCTCGAGGTGCCGGCCGCCGGCTGCTGCGGCATGGCGGGGACCTACGGGCACGAGGCGCGCCACCGCGCCACCTCCGAGGCGATCTACGGCCTGAGCTGGGCCCGCCACGTCGCCGAGGCGCCCGGCTGCACCCTGCTGGCGGACGGCTATTCCTGCCGCTCCCAGGCCAAGCTGGTCGACAGCGTGCGGCTGCGGCACCCGGCCCAGGCGCTGCTGGAGCATGTCCGCGCGGCTGAAGCGGGCGCGGCGCCCTTCCATCCCGAGCGCGCCGCCGCGGTGGCGCCGTGAGCCCCGCCGTGAGCGACGCCCTGACCGTCGCCGTCGTGGGGGCCGGCGCGGTCGGCTGCTATTACGGGTTCCTCCTGGCGCGGGCCGGCCACGCGGTGACGCTGATCGGCCGTCCCGCCCTGGTCGAGGCGGTGGAGAAGGACGGTCTCGTGCTGGAGAGCGCGGCCGGGACGGCCTCCGTGCCGGTCCGGGCGACCGATGCGGGGGCGGGCGTGTCGGGCGCCGACCTCGTGCTGGTCTGCGTGAAGTCGGGCGACACCGCGGCGGCGGGCGCGATGATCGCCCCCCATCTCGATCCGGCCGCCACGGTCCTGAGCCTCCAGAACGGCGTCGACAACGCCGAGCGGCTCGCCGCGGTGCTGGGCCGCCCGGTCGTGCCGGTGGCTGTCTACGTCGCCACCGCGATGGCCGGCCCCGGCCGTGTCCGGCACAACGGGCGCGGCGACCTGATCCTCGGCGCGTCCGAGACGAGCGCGCGCGTCGCCGCCGCGTTCGCGGCGGCCGGCATCCCGACCACCGTCTCGGCGAGGGCCGTCGACGCGCTCTGGGCGAAGCTGATCATCAACTGCGCCTACAACGCCCTGTCGGCCCTGACGCAGCTGCCCTACGGCCGCCTGGTGCAGGGCGAGGGCGTGACCGCGGTCATCGCGGACGTCGTGCAGGAATGCGCGCGCGTCGCGGAGGCCGAGGGCGTGTCCGTGTCGCCCGGCATCCTCGACGACGTGATGGCGCTCAGCGCCGCCATGGCCGGACAGCGCTCGTCCACCGCCCAGGACCTGGCCCGCGGCCGGCCGAGCGAGATCGACCACCTCAACGGCACCATCGTGCGCCGGGGCGCGGTGCACGGGATCCCGACGCCGGCGAACCGGCTGCTGCACGCGCTGGTCAAGCTCGCCGAGCGGCGGGACTGAGATCGACCCCGGACGCCGGAGACACGGTTCGCGACGGGATCAGGCCCGCGCGGCGGCGTTGGCCTTGCGGGTCGCGGCGGCCTTCCGGGCGGAGGCGGAGCGCTCCGCGGCCGTCCGACCGGCCGAGGCCTTGCCGCCGGACGCGCCGCCCTTGTGGGCGGCCGGGTGGCCGGTGGCCTTGCCGCGACCCGATCCGCCCGGCTTCTTGCCGCCGCCGTCGTCCTTGTTGACGGTGGCCCAGGCGCGGGCCTCCGCCTCCTTCTCCGGCACGCCGCGGGCCTCGTACGAGTCGGCGATGTGCTCGGCCTTGCGCTTCTGCTTGTCGGTGTATTTCGACTTGTCGCCCTGGGACATGGGCCGTCTCCCGAAGCTCAGCCCACCCCGGTCGGACCGTCGAGGATCGCGCGCACGCGGCGGACCAGCTCCGTGCGCCGGTAGGGCTTGTTCAGGAGATCAAACTCCGAGCCGCCGATATCGGTTCGCTCCAGGCTCGCCTCCGCGTAGCCCGTGGCGAGCAGCACCTTGAGCTTGGGCTGGCGCCGCCGGGCCTCGCGGGCCAGCAGCACCCCGTTCATGCCCCCCGGCATGATCAGGTCGGTGAACAGCAGGTCGACCTTCTCGCTCGAGTCCAGGATCTCCAGGGCCTCGCGGGCGTTGCTCGCCACCAGCGTCGTGTAGCCGAAGTCCCGCAGGATGGTGCGGGCGAGTTCGGCCACGTCCTCGCGGTCGTCGACGATCAGGATCGTCTCGGTGCCCTGGCGGTCCACGGCCCGCAGCGAGACCTTCGCGGGGGCGTTCACGTCGCCGTCGGTCGCGGGGAACGACAGGCGCACCGTCGTGCCGGACCCGACCGTCGACTCGATCTGCGCGGCGCCGCCCGACTGCTTGGCGAAGCCGTAGACCATCGACAGGCCGAGGCCCGTGCCCTTCCCCTCCTCCTTGGTGGTGAAGAACGGGTCCATCACGCGGGCGAGCACGGCCGGCGGGATGCCGGTGCCGCTGTCCCTGATGGCGATGCTGACGTAGCGGCCGTCGCGCAGAGGCCCGATCTCCCGGCCACGCGCGGCGATCTCGTTGTTCTCGGTGGAGATCCGGACGGTGCCGCCCTCCGGCATCGCGTCGCGGGCGTTGATCAGCACGTTCAGGATCGCGACCTCGGCCTGGGTCGGGTCGACGCGGCAGTTCCAGAGATCCGCCGCGAGGTCGAGCTCGACCTTCACGGCCTCGCCCACGGAGCGGGCGACCATCTCGCCCATCCCCTCGATCAGGGTGTTGAGATTGACCGCGCGGCCGTCCAGCCGTTGCTTGCGGGCGAAGGCCAGCAATTGCTGGGTCAGCGTCGTGGCGCGCTCGGCCGCCTGCCGGATGTTCTCGGTGGCGCGGCCGAGCCGCGCGCGGTCGGCGTCGGGCTTCTCCAGGCCGGCCGCCAGGATGTCGACGTAGCCGACGATCACCTGCAGCAGGTTGTTGAAATCGTGCGCGATGCCGCCGGTGAGCTGGCCGAGCGCCTCCATCTTCTGGGCCTGGCCCAGGGCCTCCTCGGCGTCGCGGCGGCGCGAGACGTCGAGCTGCGAGCCGAAGTAGTACACGAGCTCGCCGTCGGCATTGTAGACCGGCGAGACGAACAGGGCGTTCCAGAAGGTCGATCCGTTCTTGCGGTAGTTCAGGATCTCGGTGGCGAACTCGCGCTTTTCCGCGATCGCCGCGCGGATCTGCGCGACACTCTCTCGGTCGGTGTCGGGACCCTGGAGGAAGCGGCAGTTGCGCCCGATCAGCTCTTCCGGCGTGTAGCCGGTCATCGCCAGGAATGCCCTGTTGGCGAAGATGATGGGGTTGTCGGGCTGGCGCGGATCGGTGACGATCATCGGCATCCGCGTCGTCTCGACCGCCGCGAAGAAGATGTCGCTCTTGCGGTCGGTGATGTCGCTCGGGGCGCTGTCCCGGATCGGGGGACTCGGCCCGGAGGGCGGCGTTTCTGGCGTTTCAGACATGCGAGGCGGTCGTCACCTTCCAGGACGGGAAAGACCTCTGCGCGCGGTCGATCACGAAATGCGTGAGCGAGATTAGCGGCCGGACGGCCGAAGTCGACATGGTATCCCCGGCGGCGGTGTCGCGCGACGCTCTCATGCCGCTGCCGGCCGCGCCGCCGCGGCCGGCGCGCCCACGGGTGCCGTGACGACCCGGGGCGGCGCGGGTTCGCGACAGGCGCCCAGCACCGCCGACAGCGCCTCGTTCAGCGACGTCACCAGGAAGTCGGCCGAGGTCGCCCGGCGGAGGCGCTCCAGGGTCGCGGGATCGCGCTCGCGCCAGAAGCCGACCAGGATGCGGACACCCGGCACCGCCGCCCGGGCCTGCCGGACGGTGAAGCGGATCTGCGACAGGCTCACCGGCTCCAGGTAGGAGAAGCAGATCAGCGCGAGGCCGTCCGGGTTCTCGGGCCGCTCGCCGGCACGGATCGCCGCCATGGACAGGATCTGCGAGGCCAGCCCGTGGCGCGCGAGGATCTGGCTCAGCATCAGCGTCGCCGCCTCGTCGAACGGGCCGCGGCTCGACACGCACAGGACCGGCGTCTCACTGCGCCAGTTCGGCGCGAGGTCCTCGCGCTCCAGAACGATGCCGGCCACCTGCCGGTCGGGCCCGACGGCGGCCAGGGCCGCCGCGGTCTCGGTGTCGGGCCCGCGGCCGGATCCCCGCCGGGCACGGCGCCCGACCGGCGCCGTGCCCAGGCGGTCCACCACCGTCGCAATCGCGGCACCGACCTCCGCCTGCCGCTCCCGATCCAGGGTGCCGCGGGACAGATCCTCCTGCGCCAGCAGCAGGCCCGCGAGGGCGACCTCGTCGTAGTAGGTGACGAGCGCGCGCTCCTTCAGGAACTGCCACCCCTGGTCGATCGCCTCCACCGGATCGCCGGCCAGCATGCGCTGGTAGAAGATCTCGGGCGGTGACAGGGCGGGCTGGTCGCCGAGCAGCACGTCGAGGTACCAGAGCCGCTCCACGTGCCGGCCGAGCACCACCAGGCAGACGGTGAGGGGGGTGGCCAGCACGAGGCCGATCGGGCCCCACAGGAAGGTCCAGATCGTCGCGGCCAGGATGACGGCGACCGGCGAGAGGCCGGTGGAGTGCCCGTAGAGCAGCGGCTCGATCACGTGGCCGCAGATCGGCTCGACCACGAGGAACAGGGCCGCGGTGGCGATCACCATGCTCCAGCCGGGATCGACGGCGGCGGCGAGGATCAGCGGCAGCAGGGCGCTGATCGCGGCACCGATGTAGGGCACGAAGCGCAGGATCGCCGCGAGGACGCCGAACAGGGTCGGGCTCGGGACGCCGATCACCCAGAGCCCGACGCCGATGACGAGGCCGAAGGCGATGTTGAGCGCGAGCTGGGCCAGGAAGAAGCGGCTCAGCCGGCTGGTGGCGTCGTCGATCGCCGCCGTGGTCCGGCGCAGGTCGCCCGAGCCGCCGGCGAGCCGGATCGCCCGGTTCCGCAGGTCCTCGCGCTGGAGCAGGATGAAGATCGTGAAGATCAGGATCAGGCCGGTGGTGGCCAGCGGGTGCAGGATCGGGCCCGCGAAGGTCTGAAGCGTGTCGACGACGCTGGCGCGGGCGGGGGTGAGCTCGACCGTGAGCGGGTGCGTGCGCGATCCCGGCTCGCCGCGGACCTCCGCGGCCGGCGGCGGCTGCAGGGTGGCGCTGAGATCCTGCACCATGTCGACGATCCGCGAGAGCGTGCCGGTCCCGGCCGTCGCCCCGCGCAGGTCCTTGATCTTCGTGCGCATCACCTGGGTGTAGCGCGGCAGGTCGGAGGCGAGCTGGGACGCCTCGCTGGCGATCAGGCTGCCGAGGCCGAACAGGGCGCCGAAGACGATCACCACCACCAGCAGGACCGCCGGGGCGCGCGGCACGCGCAGCCGCCGCAGCATCCGCACCGCCGGAACGAGGACGAAGCTCAGGAGGATCGCCAGCGTCACCGGCACGAGGATCTCGCGCCCGAGGTAGAGGGCCGCCATCGTGGCGACCACGAGGAGGATCGAGGCCAGCGCGACGAAGACCGGCAGGCCCTGCCGCAGGCGCTGGGCGGTGACGGGATCCTCGCTCACGGACACGCTCCACTCACATCAGGTCTCGGGGCCACAGGTCGCGCGTCCGCGGCCGGGTCAGCTCGCCTGCGCGGTCTCGCCCAGGGCGGCGCTGATCTGGCTGAGCAGCTTCGAGAAATCGACGGGCTTCGGGTGGTAGTCGTCGCATCCCGCCTGGATCGCCTTGTCGCGGTCGCCCGACATGGCGTGGGCCGTCAGCGCGATGATCGGGATCGCCCGCGTGTCGGTGCCGGATTTCAGGGTCCGGGCGACCGACCAGCCGTCCAGGACCGGCAGGTTCATGTCGAGGAGGATCACGTCGGGCTGGCCCGAGCGGGCCTGCCGGACGCCGGCCTCGCCGTCATGGGCGAGCATCACCTCGTAGCCGCGCCGCTTGAGGCGGCGCGAGAGGAAGTCCCAGATCTCTTCGTGGTCCTCGACCAGCAGAATCTTCGCCATCAGAACTCGTAACCCCCGGCTCGCGTCGTGCCGGTCGGAGGCCCAACGCGCGGCAACGCACAATCGCCCAACGTTCCTGCCGCGATTCCGGTCCCTGGAGAAGTGGCGCTCCGGTCCGCGGTTGACCCGTCGGTCCACGGGTAAGAGCGTACAGGCCAACGAATCGACAATCCTCGAACGGGGCGGAACGACCACTATGCCTGACATCGAGCTCTATCATTCGCCCAATACCCGCTCGTCGGGCGTGCGCGTGCTGCTCGAGGAACTCGGGGTCCCGTACCGGCTGCACGCGCTCAACATGCGCGCCGGCGAGCACCTCCAGGACGCCTATCGCGCCGTCAACCCGATGGCGAAGGTGCCGGCGATCCGCCACGGCGACGCCCTGGTGACCGAGCAGGCGGCCGTCTACCTCTACCTCGCCGACCTGTTCCCCGAGGCGGGGCTCGCCCCGGCTCCGACCGAGCCCGACCGGGCCACCTACCTGCGCTGGATGGTGTTCTACGGCTCCTGCTTCGAGCCCGCGGTGATCGACCGGCACCTGCAGCGGGAGCCGGGCCCGCGCGCCATGTCGGCCTACGCGGATTACGACAGCGTCATCGCCCGGGTGAAGGAGGCCCTGACGCCCGGCCCGTACCTGCTCGGGGCGCGCTTCAGCGCCGCCGACGTGCTGTGGGGCGGCGCCCTCGGCTGGACGACGGGCTTCGGCCTCGTCGCGCCCGATCCGGTGCTGACCGCCTACGTGGAGCGCATCCGGTCCCGCCCGGCCTCGCGGAAGGTCGCGGCCGCGGACGCGCAGCTCGCCGAGGCGCACCAGGCGGCCGCGTCCGCCTGAGCGCGGCCGGACTCTTGCTGGGGCTCCGGCCGGGGGCCGGCCCCGGCGCGCGGTCCGGTCTCCCGCCGGCGGGTCATCCCGCTGGCGGCCCCTCGCGCGACCGGAACCCGTCGGCCCATGCGTCTGCTCGCTCCCCTCGTCGCCGCGCTCCTCCTCGGCGCCCCCTCGGGGGCCACACGGGCCGCCGAGCTCACCGGCACCCTCAAGAAGATCCACGACAGCAACAGGCTGGTCCTCGGCGTGCGCGATACCGCCACGCCGTTCAGCTACCTGGACCAGAACCAGAAGGTCGTCGGCTTCGCGGTCGACATCTGCCTGAAGATCGCCGACGCGGTGAAGCGCGAGCTGAAGATGCCGGGCCTCGAGGTCGGGATGGAGTTCGTCAACTCCTCGTCCCGCATCCCGCTGATGACCAACGGCACGATCGACCTCGAGTGCGGGACGACCACCAACAACGCCGAGCGCAAGAAGCAGGTGGACTTCACCAACACCCACTTCCTGACGGCGACCCGCTTCGTCTCCCGGAAGGACCAGCACATCGCCAGCCTGGACGACCTGCGCGGCAAGACGGTCTCGTCGGTGGCCGGCTCGACCAACATCCTGATGCTGATCAAGGCCAACAACGAGCGCAAGCTCGGCATCACGGTGATCGCCGCCAAGGACGTCCCGGAGGGCTTCCTCATGGTCGAGACCGGCCGGGCCTCGGCCTTCGTCATGGACGACGTGCAGCTCAGCGTGGTCGCGGCCCAGTCCAAGGAGCCCGCCGCCTACGTGGTCAGCGACGAGACCCTGTCCAACCCGGAGCCCTACGGGATCATGCTGCGCAAGGACGATCCGGCCTTCAAGGCGGTGGTCGACCGGGCGACGGCCGATCTCTACCGGAGCCCCGAGATCATGGTGCTCTACGACCGCTGGTTCCTGAAACCGGTGCCGCCGCGCGGCCTCAACTACAACGTGCCGCTGTCGTCGGCCCTGCGCTGGGCCTTCGCGCACCCGACCGACAATCCCGACCCCGCGTTCTACGCGCACTGATCTGTCGCGCGGCGGGGTTCCGCTCCGGCGAGGGAGATGCGATGCCGCGATCCTGACCCCGCCCGCGTCGCGAAGCGTGCCATGACCGACAGCACAGAGCCGGCTCTCCCGACCAGCGCGGCCGTCGCCGCGCCGCCGGCCGCGTCGATCCCGCGCCTGATCCTCGTGCTGGCCTGCGCGGGCTTCGGCAGCACCTTCGCGCTCCGCTCGGTCGAGCCCCTGGTCGGCGTGCTCGCGCGGGACCTCGCGAGCGACGCGCACACCGTGGCGCTCCTCTCCACCGCCTTCGCGCTGCCCTACGCGTTCATCCAGCCGGTGCTCGGCCCGATCGGCGACGCGCTCGGCAAGGAGCGGGTGATGAGCACCTGCCTCGCGGTGCTCGCCGTGGCGCTGACCCTGTGCAGCGTCGCGCCGGATATCGGCAGCCTGTTCGGCCTGCGCATGCTGGCGGGGGCGGCCGCGGGCGGCTGCATCCCGCTGTCGCTGGCGCTCCTCGGCGACCGCGTGCCGATGGAGAGCCGGCAGGTGGCGATCGGGCGCTTCCTCGTGGCGGTGATCCTCGGCCAGCTCTCGGGCTCGACCTTCGCGGGCCTGATCGAGGCGGCGATCGGCTGGCGCGGCGTCTTCGCGGTCACCGCCGCGGTGGCGGCGCTCGCCTGCGCGGCGACCGTCCTCGGCTTCGACCGGGCCGGCCGGGCCCCCGCCCGCCGCCCCGCCTTCGGCGAGGCGGTGACGCGCTACCGCACGATCCTGGGCAATCCCCGGGCGCGGGTGCTGTTCGCGGCGGTGTTCATCGAGGCGATCGCGATCTTCGGCGTGTTCCCGCACCTCGCCCCGCTGATCGAGGCGCGGGGCGAGGGCGGCCCGCGCGAGGCCGGTCTGGTGCTGGCGGGGTTCGCGGTCGGCGGCCTGCTCTACTCGGCGCTCGTCGGGCTGCTGGTGCGGCTGCTCGGCCTGCCGCGGATGCTGATCGGCGGCGGCCTGATCTGCGGCGCGTCGCTCACCGTGGTCGGGCTCGCGGGCTCGTGGCAGGTCGACTGCGCCGCGCTCACCGCCATGGGCCTCGGCTTCTACATGCTGCACAACACCTACCAGACGCAGGTCACCGAGGTCGCGCCCAAAGCCCGGGCCTCCGCGGTGGCGCTCCACGCCTTCTCGTTCTTCTGCGGCCAGGCGCTCGGCGTCGCGGTGATCGGGCAGGCGCTGCTCCGGTTCGGCCAGCTCGGGGCGCTCCTGGGCTGTGCTGTCACCATCCTGGCGCTCGGGATCGCCACGGCCATCGCCCTGCGCCAGAAGCCGGCGCCGGTGGCGTTCCCGGGCTGAGGTCAGGCTCGCCGCAGCGCGAGACCCTTCAGGTCGAAATCCGGGTCGGCCGCCTGATCGGGCGTCAGCGGCGTCCCGGCCGCGAGCAGGCGCCGCGCGATCATGTGGTCGCCCGCGCGGTCGACGGACTCCACCGCGCTCAGCTGCCCGTCGCGGAAGCGGAAGACCGAGATGGCGTCGCCGGTTCCGCGGACCACGCTGGCATCGCCGGGTCCCGACAGGCCCGCGATCTGCAGCTTGTGCGGACCCTGGTCGCTCCAGAACCACGGCAGCGCGCCGTAGGCGGCGGGCTTGCCGGTGAGGCGCGCCGCGAGGCAGCGGCCCTGGTCGATGGCGTTCTGCACGGACTCGATCCGCACCGTCCCGTCCGGCGTCAGCCCGCGGGCGAAGGGGCTCGGGAAGCGGGCGCAATCGCCGATCGCCGAGATGGCCGGGTCGGGCGTCGCCAGGAACGCGTCGACCCGCACGCCGTCCTCGGCCGGGAGGCCGGCCTCCGCGGCGAGTTCCCGGTTCGGCAGGACGCCGATCCCCACGAGGATCAGGTCGGCCGCGAGTTCGCGTCCGTCCGCCAGGGCGACGCCCGCGGCGCGGCCGTCCCGGCCGACGATCGCCGTCACGCCGGCCCCGAAGGCGAAGCGCACGCCCATCGCGGCGTGGGCACGGCGGAAGAACGCGCCCATCTCGGACGAGACCGCCCGGGCCATGGGCCGATCGGCCGCCTCGATCACCGTCACCGGGACGCCGCGCGCGGCCGCGACGGCGGCGAATTCGAGCCCGATGAAGCCGGCCCCGACGACCACGGCGGCCCGGGCCGCGGCGAGATCCTCCTTGAGGGCGTCGGCATCCGCGAGGCCGCGCAGCTGGCGCACGCCCGCGAGTTCGGCGCCCGGGACCGGCAGGGGGCGGTTGCGCGCGCCGGCGGCGAGCACGAGGTGGTCGTAGGGGAGGCCGGTGCCGTCCGAGAGCTGCAGGCGGCGCGCGTCCCGGTCGATCGCGACGGCGCGGAGCCCCGGACGGTGCGCGATGGCGTGCTCGGCGAAGAAGCCGGGCGGGCGCAGGAACAGGCCCTCGCGGTCGGTCTTGCCGGCGAGGTAGGCCTTCGAGAGCGGCGGCCGCTGATAGGGCAGGGCGGTCTCGTCGCCCACCAGGGTGATCGGGTCCCGGAACCCGCCCTCCCGCAGGGAGGCGGCGAGCTGGAACCCGGCCTGCCCGGCCCCGGCCACGACGACGCCGGCGCTCACGCCTTGGCTCCGGCCGGCACGAGGCCGCTCTGGGCGACGCCCGGGAGGCTGCGCGCGCCCTCCGACATCAGGTAGGACCAGACCGCGGAGGCGGCGGGACCCAGCACCTTGTCGGCGCGCCTCACCGCGTACCAGTCGCGCCGGATCGGCAGGCCCCTGACGTTGAGGAGGACGAGGCGGCCGCTCTCCAGCTCGGCCGCCACGGAATGCACCGAGAGCAGCGCGATCCCGAGCCCGGCCATCACCGCCTGCTTGATGGTCTCGTTCGACCCGGTGTCGATGTCCAGCGGCGCCCGCTTGACCAGGACGCCGGTCATGAACTCCTCGAAGACCATGCGGGTGCCCGAACCCTCCTCGCGCAGGAAGAACGGCTGGTCGGCGAGGTCCTCGCGGTTCAGGTCGGTCCGGCCCGCCAGGGGATGGCCCGGCGGCGCGATCAGCACGATCGGGTGCGGCCCGAAGGTGGCGGCCTCGATCGGGAAGTCCCGGGGCGGGCGGCCCATGAGGGCGAAGTCGATCTCGTAGCCGCGCAGCGCCTCCACGGTCTGGCCGCGGTTGCGCACCGACAGGCTGATCTCGACACCGGGGTGCTTCTTGACGAAGCCCGCGATCACCTGCGGGGCGAAGTACTTGGCGGTGGAGACGACGCCGAGCGCCACGCGCCCGCCCTCCGCGCCGCGCAGGGTGCGCAGGCGGTCGGTGCAGGTCTCCAGCACCGTGTTGATGCTGTCGATCGCCCAGAGCATCTCGCGGCCGGCATCCGTCGGCTTGAGGCCGCCCGGCGTCCGGTCGAACAGCAGCAGCCCGGCCTCCTCCTCCAGCTGGCGGATGCGCGCGTAGAGGGCGGCCGAGGTGACGTTCAGCTCCTGCGCAGCCCGGGTCATGGTGCCGAGGCGGGCCACGGCAGCGACCGCCTGGAGCTGCTTGAGGGAGAGGTTGCGCATGGCGGATTTCTCGGCGGACATCTCGTTTTTTTCGTCCTATGGCACAAGATCGCACAGAAATCTTGAAGGCCCGGCCGCGGGTTCCTGTCGATCCGGAGACAGAGACCGCTATCTTGGCAGCGGAGCGGCCGCTACAGAGCCGGCGCGGAACGCGCGATCCCCGCGGGCGGGATCCGAGCAGGAGGAGTAGGCCGATGGCAATTTCAGCGGCGATCGGGACGCCCCTCGAGACCTGCCTGGCGCAGGCCGTGGACGCCAATCCGGCGCTGAAGGACGCCGCCGCGGTGATCGCGGCCGTGGCGCGGTCGGCGGTGGAGATCAGCGAGCGGATCGGGCGCGGCGCGCTCGGCGGTGACCTCGCGGCGGCCGGCGATCACAACAGCGACGGCGACGTCCAGAAGGCCCTCGACGTGATCGCCCACGAGAGCGTGACCGCGGCGCTGCAGGGCGCCCCGGTCGCCGAGGTCGCCTCCGAGGAGGCCGAGGAGGTGATGCGTCTGAACCCGGACGCGCCGCTGGCCGTCGCCATCGACCCCCTCGACGGCTCCTCCAACATCGGCGTGAACATGGCCGTCGGCATGATCTTCGGCATCCGGCCGTCGATCAAGGATGCGGCGAACCCGCTGGCCTCGTTCACGACCCCCGGCTCGACGCAGATCGCCGCGGGCTTCGTCACCTACGGTCCGGCCACGGCGCTGATCCTGACGCTCGGCGACGGCACCCAGTCCTACGTGCTCGACCGCGCCGAGGGCCGGTTCAAGCTGACGAGCCCGGCGATGTCGGTGCCGGCCTCCGCCAAGGAATTCGCCATCAACGCTTCGAACGCCCGCCACTGGGACGCCCCGGTCAAGGCCTATATCGAGGATTGCCAGCGCGGCACCGAGGGGCCGCGCGACAAGGACTACAACATGCGCTGGCTCGCCTCCCTGGTGGCCGACATCCAGCGCGTGCTGACCCGCGGCGGCGTGTTCCTCTACCCGGGCGACGCCCGGAAGAACTACGCCCGCGGCCGCCTGCGGTTGCTCTACGAGGTCGCGCCCGTGGCCATGCTGGTCGAGCAGGCCGGCGGCGCGGCCACCGACGGCCAGACGCGGATCCTCGACCTCGTGGCCACCGGCATCCACGAGCGGGCACCGCTGGTCTGCGGCTCGACCGAGGAGGTGGCGTGCGTCGCAACCTACTATGGCGGCGGAAAGCCCGATGCCGGCCGCTCGCCGCTGTTCGGCCAGCGCGGCCTGATGCGGTCATAGCCGCACCGTGAAGTCGTAAAGGCATGTCGGCGCGTCACCCCATCATCTCGGTGACCGGCTCGTCCGGGGCCGGAACCACCTCGGTGCGCAACACCTTCGAGCAGATCTTCCGCCGGGAGGACGTGCGGGCGGTCTTCATCGAGGGGGACGGCTTCCACGCCTTCGACCGCGACACGATGCGGGCGATGATGGCGAACGAGCCGACGCTGTCCCACTTCGCGCCGCGGGCCAACCTCCTGCCCGAGCTGGAGGCGGTGTTCCGCAGCTACGCCGAGTCCGGGACGGGCCGGACCCGTCACTACGCCCATGACCAGCACGACGCGCAGGCCTACGGCATCCCGGAAGGCAGTTTCTCGGACTGGGAGACGTTCCCGCCCGATTCCGACCTCCTGTTCTACGAGGGCCTGCACGGCTGCGTGGCCGACCAGGACGTCGACATCGCCCGCTACGCCGACCTGAAGATCGGGGTCGTGCCGGTGATCAACCTCGAATGGATCCAGAAGCTGCACCGGGACCGCTCGTTCCGCGGCTACTCCACAGAGGCGGTGACCGACGTGATCCTGCGGCGCATGCCCGACTACGTGCAGACCATCTGCCCGCAATTCTCGTTCACCGACATCAACTTCCAGCGGGTGCCGACGGTCGACACGTCGAACCCGTTCATCGCCCGCTGGATTCCCACCGCCGACGAATCGATGGTCGTGATCCGCTTCAAGGACCCGAAGGGGATCGACTTCTCGTATCTCGTCTCCATGATTCACGACAGTTTCATGAGCCGGGCCAACTCCATCGTGATCCCCGGCGGCAAGCTCGACCTCGCGATGCAGCTGATCCTGACACCGATGATCATGCAGCTCGTCGAGCGCCGCCGCCGGCTGGCCTGAGCCGATCCCGAAAGCCTCCCATGCTCGCACCCGTCATCGCCCCGTCGATCCTGTCCGCCGACTTCTCGAAGCTCGCCGAGGAGACGCGCGCCGTGGACGCGGCCGGGGCCGACTGGATCCACCTCGACGTGATGGACGGCCATTTCGTGCCCAACATCACCTTCGGGCCGCCGGTGGTGAAGGCCCTGCGCCCGCACACGCAGAAGTATTTCGACGTGCACCTGATGATCGCGCCGGCCGACCCGTACCTCGCGGCGTTCGCGCAGGCCGGCGCCGACGGCATCACGGTCCACGCCGAGGCCGGCCCGCACATCCACCGCTCGCTGCAGACCATCCGCGACCTCGGCAAGCGCGCCGGGGTGGCGATCAACCCCGGCACGCCGGCCGCCATGGTCGAGCCAGTGCTCGATCTCGTGGATCTCGTGCTGGTGATGACCGTCAATCCCGGCTTCGGCGGCCAGAGCTTCATCAAGGGCGCCATGGAATCGGTGGCGCGGGTGCGCGCCATGGTGGCGGGCCGGGACATCCGCATCCAGGTCGACGGCGGGATCGATCCCGAGACCGTGAAGGTCGCGAGCCGCGCCGGGGCCGACACCTTCGTCGCCGGCAACGCCGTGTTCAGCGGCGGCCCGGACGCCTACGCCGAGCGCATCGCGGCGATCCGCGAGGGCGCGGAGGGCGCCTCCGGTCGCGACCTGTCGTGCTGAGGGCGCTGATCTTCGACGTCGACGGGACCCTCGCCGAGACCGAGGACTTGCACCGGCAGGCGTTCAACCGCGCCTTCGCGGAACTCGGCCTGCCCTGGCGGTGGGACGAGGCGCTCTACGCCGACCTGCTCGCCGTCATGGGCGGCAAGGAGCGGCTCGCCCACTACATCGACAGCGAGCACCCGGCGGAGGCCGAGGCGCTCCACGCCCGCGCGCCGGAGATCCACGCCATCAAGACGCGCGCCTACGGCGACCTCGTCGCGCGGAACGGCCTGCCGCTGCGCCCCGGGATCGCCCGGCTGATCGCCGAGGCCCGGGCGGCCGGAATCCGGCTCGCCGTGGCCACCACGACGAGCCGCCCGAACGTCGACCGGCTCCTCGCCGCCAATTTCCCGCCGGGCGCCGCGCCCTTCGACGTGATCGCGGCCGGCGACGAGGCGAGCCGCAAGAAGCCCGCCCCCGACGTGTTCCTGCTGGCGCTCGCCGGCCTGGCCATCCCGGCCTCCGAGGCGGTGGCCTTCGAGGATTCGGCCGCCGGCATCAGTTCGGCCCGGGCCGCTGGCTTGCCGGTCCTCGCGACCCGGAGCCGCTACACCGAGAGCCACCGGCTCGACGGCGCCTTCTCGGCGGTGTCGGATCTCGGCGAGCCGGACCGTCCGCACCGGCACCTCGCGGGCGTCGAATGGCCGGGCGGGGTCGTGGATCTGCCCGCCCTGATCCGGTGGCACGAATCCCGGGACGGTCAGAGCGTGCCGGTCCAGGCCACGGGCACGAGCCGGTAGCCCGGCCCGTCCCGCTCCACGTGGCCGAGCGACGGGAAGGGGAAGTGGTAGCCGACCACGCGGGCCCGCTCGGACGAAGCCAAGTCGTAGAAGCGGTGGCGCGTCGCCTGCGCCTGATCGGCGTCGTAATCGTACATCACGTGCCAGTCCGGGTGCTGCAGGAAGAGGGCCGGGATGTTGGTCACGTCGGATTGCACCAGCAGACGGTCCGCCCCCGAGGCGATCGCGAAGGCCGTGTGGCCCGGCGTGTGGCCGGGGGCCGCGAGGGCGGTGATCCCGGGCGCGACCTCCGCGTCCCACGCGAAGGTCCCGATCCGGTCCCTCAGGTCGCCGAGCACCCGGCGGGTGTTGGCGAAGTAGCCCTGCGTCACCGGGTCGGCGGCGCGGGCCATGTTGGCGTCGCTCATCCAGAACGCCCAGTCGGGTGCCGCGGCCCGGATCTCCGCCTTCGGGAAGGCGAGGGACCCGTCCGCCCGCTTGAGGCCGTTCGTGTGGTCGGGATGGAGGTGCGAGAGCAGGACGAGGTCGATGTCCTCGGGCGCGATCCCGGCCGCCGCGAGGTTCGCCGCGAGGCGGCCGACGGGCGCGCCCGGCACCGGGCCGTTGCCGGTATCGATCAGGACGAGCTTCGCGCCCGTGTTGATCAGCGTCGGGTTGAACGGCACCGTCACTTGGCCGGGCGGCATGTAGGCCGCCTCGGCGGCGCCGAGCGCCGCGTCCCGGGGGACGTTGCGCACGAAGCGGTCCGGCATCGGGAAGCTGCGCGCGCCGTCGTTGAGGACCGTGACCTCGCAGCTGCCGACGCGGGTCCGGTAGAAGCCCGGGGCCTGCGCGCCGCCGAGGGGTGCGGTGGCGCGGGCGCCGCCGCCGAGCCCCAGGACGGCCCCTCCGGCGAGCGCGCCCCGCACCAGTTCGCGACGGTTCGTGACCGGCATCGGATCCTCCCGAAATCCCGCGCCCCGCGGGGCGCAACGCGGCCCCGCCCGCGAGGCCTTCGCGGCGGGGCGACGAGCCCGCGACGGGCCCGGATCCTAGCGCCTGCCGAGCCGGCGATCGGCGCGGGCCTCCGCCCGCCCGTGCGCCTCCGTGGCGAACAGCATCGTCCCGGCCACGAGGCCGAGCGCGGCCGCGATCCCGAACTTGAGCCAGCGCGGGTCCGCCGCCGCCACGTGCCCGGTCGCGCGGGCGTCGAAGCGGCCGTGGGCGCCGGGATCGGTGTCCACCGGGTCGTAGAGGTTGTCGGGTCGGTTCTTCTGCGCCTGCACGCCGGTCATCTCCCCGCGATAGCCGTGCCGGGCGAGGTAGCCGTCGATCCAGCCCGGGATCAGCATGTTTCCGATGATCGCCTTCCAGGCCGAGGCCCCGATCCACAGTTCCCGCGGCGCGTCGTGCGCCGCCCGGAAGACGTGCCGGGCGATGGCCTCCGGCTGGTAGATCGGCGGCACCGGCTCGAGCTTGCGCGGCAGCCGCGAGCGCGCCCAGTCGAATTGCGGCGTGTTCACGGCCGGAAGCTGCACCATCGTCAGGCGGACGCGGCTGCGGTCGTGGAGCAGCTCGCTGCGCAGGGAATCGACGAAGCCCCGCACGGCGGCCTTGGCGGCGCAGTAGCTCGCCTGGAGCGGGATCGACCGGTAGGCGAGCGCCGAGCCGACATGCACGATCGTGCCCCGGTCGCGCGGGACCATGTGGCGGAGGGCCGCCAGCGTGCCGTGCACCTGCCCCAGATAGGTCACCGCGGTGGCGCGGTGGAACTCCTCCGGGCTCGTCTCCTGAACGGGCGCGTAGACCGTCACCATCGCGTTGTTGACCCAGACGTCGATGCCGCCGAACGCCTCGGCCAGCGCGTCGGCGGCCTCCGCGACGGCCTCCGCGTCGGCGACGTCGGCCGCGAAGGCCAGGGCCCGGCCGCCGGCCCGCTCGACGTCGCGGATCGTGCCCCTCAGCCCCACCTCGCCGCGCGCGATCAGCCCCACGTTCCAGCCGTGCCGGGCGAATTCGTGGGCGACAGCCCGGCCGACGCCGGCGCTCGCGCCCGTGACCATGACCGTGCTGCGTCCGTTCCGGCTCGACATCGGGTTCCCAGCTGCGCGTGAAGTCCAGCGCCAACGCCCGAGGCGGCCATTCTTTCCGCGGTCACGGGATTGCGAAGCCCGCGCGTCCGTGTCGGCTCGTGCGGCGCCGACCGCATGCGGCCGCGTTGCTTCGCCCGGAGGCGGCGGCCTATATACGGCGCGACCTCACAGCCGCGACGGCGGGGTCCCGCACGCCCGCCCTCGCCAACGAACAAAAGTCTGAACCGTCATGGCAGGCCATTCGCAGTTCAAGAACATCATGCACCGGAAGGGCCGGGTGGACGCGGTCCGCTCGAAGGTGTTCGGCAAGCTCGCCCGCGAGATCACGGTGGCGGCCAAGCTCGGCACGCCCGACCCGGCGATGAACCCGCGCCTGCGCGCCGCGATCCTGGCGGCCCGCGCCGAGAACATGCCCAAGGACAATATCGAGCGCGCCATCAAGAAGGCTGCCGGCGCCGACGGCGAGAACTACGAGGACATCCGCTACGAGGGCTACGGGCCCGGCGGCGCCGCGCTGATCGTCGAGGCGCAGACCGACAACCGCAACCGCACCGCCTCGGACGTGCGCTCGGCCTTCACCAAGTCCGGCGGCAGCCTCGCCGAGACCGGGGCCGTCGCCTTCATGTTCGACCGGGTCGGCGTGATCGCCTTCCCGGCCTCCGTGGCCGACGCCGACACGATGCTGGAGGCGGCGATCGAGGCCGGCGCCGACGACGTCAGCTCCGGCGAGGACGGCCACGAGGTCATCTGCGCCCAGGATTCCTACGGTGAGGTCACGAAGGCCCTCGAGGCGCGCTTCGGCGAGCCCGCCCGCACGGGCCTGATCTGGAAGGCGCAGAACACCATCAACGTCGACGACGAGACCGGCGAGAAGCTCATCCGCCTCGTCGAGGTGATCGAGGACCAGGACGACGTCCAGCACGTCTACGTCAACTTCGCCCTGTCGGACGCGCTGGTGGCCAAGCTGCAGGCGTGAGGGGCACGGCCGACGAGCCGGCGAGCCGGGGAGCGGACAGGACCGGTCGAGCCATGTCGGGCGCGCTCGCGCTCCGGAGCCCGCTCGGCAATCCCGGAATGAAGGGCTCGGGAGTCGCGGCGTGTCCGCGCCCCGGAGATCCGGGCCGGCCCGTCAGGCGCCCGCAGTCGCGAGCTCGGCCCCGAAGCGGTCCTGCGCGTAGCGCTCCACCGAGAAGGTGTCGTCGGGCACCTGCACCATGAAGCGCTCGGCCACCTCGGTCAGCACGATGTCGGGCCGGACGCGCGCGATATACGGCCAGTCCAGCGACGTGCTCCAGACGAAGTGCACCTCGCGGAACGTCTCGGCCAGCATGATCGTCAGCATGTACGGCATCACGTGCGAGAAGGAATCGCCGAACAGCGCCAGCCGGCGCGGGTCGGTGGCCTTGGCGTTCCCGTAGATCACGTGCGCGCCGACATGCAGCGTGTGCAGCAGGCCGGCCTTCTCCCGCGCTTCGACGATCGGGCTGCCGTAGGTCCGGACCGCGTCCTGCTGCATCAGGACGGTGCGCGAGCGCGCGCGCCGCGGCGGATCGAAGGCGCTGCCCAGGTCGCCGTCGTGGTCGGTCTCGAAGGAGGGCCGCTGCCGCAGGTCCCGTCGCGGCTCGGCGCCCAGCGCCCGGCAGATCTCCGCGTAGGCGAGATAGCAGCCGTCGGCGGACCAGTGGGTGTCGGTCCGGCAGTAGAGGTCGGCCGCGTCGCGCTGCGCCCGCATCGGCGTCACCAGATCGATGCAGGTCTGCCGCCAGCGCCTCCGTCGGCGCCAGGCCGCGTACCATCCGACCGGATTGGGGAAGCGGCCTGCCGGGGGCTCGCTGTGGAGGAGCCGGTAGGCCGGCGACGCGCTCGGCCGGATGGTGAGCCCGTCGAGCCGGTGATCGTAGATCATCAGCTTCTCCGGGGCGACGACGTGGCGGTACAGGATCCCCTGGGCGCGCAGGCGCCGCTCCCGCGTCGTCACGAGGCTGCGCCACTGCCAGATCAGCTCGGTCGTCTCCTCCGGCCGCTCGTACTGGCCGAGCACGTCGTTCGTGCCCGTCTTCAGGAACAGCCAGCCGTCCTGGCCGACATGGATGTGGTCGGGCGTGCTCGGAGCCATGGCGCACTCGTGTGGCGGGTTGCCCGTCCCGGCGGCCGCCGCGGATGTCGAATTCGGCCGCAAGGCGCGGGATGCCGGCGCGGCGGCGGACCGACACGATGCTGCCCGCGTCATCCCCCACCCGGCAGGCCCCGTCATGCCCCTCCTCAACGCCCGCGCCAAGCCGCATAGTGCCGGCGCCATGAGCCCCGTTCCCACGACAGACCCGAGCGATGCCGCGCGCTGGGCGGCCCTCGCCGCCCGCGACGCCCGGGCCGACGGCACCTTCGTGTACGCGGTCCGCACGACGGGGGTGTACTGCCGTCCGAGCTGCGCCGCGCGCGCGGCGCGGCCCGAGAATGTCAGCTTCCACCGGACCTGCGCCGAGGCCGAGGCGGCCGGCTTCCGGCCGTGCCGGCGCTGCCGCCCGGACGAGCCCGCCCTCGCCGAGCGCCGGGCCGAGGCGGTCGCCCGCGCCTGCCGCGAGATCGAGACGGCGGAGACGATGCCGTCCCTCGCCGCGCTCGCCCGCGCCGCCGGCCTGAGCGCCTACCACTTCCACCGGGTGTTCAAGGACGCCACCGGCGTGACCCCGAGGGCCTACGCGGCCGCCCACCGCGCCGCCGCGGTGGCGCGGCGGCTGCCGGGCGCCGCCTCGGTGACGGAGGCGCTGTACGAGGCCGGATACGGTGCGGCGAGCCGGTTCTACGCGGCGGGTGCGCCGCGCCTCGGCATGGCGCCCGCCGCCTACCGGACGGGCGGCGCGGGCCTGCGCATCCGGTTCGGCATCGGGGCCTGCAGCCTCGGAGCGATCCTCGTCGCCGCCACCGAGGCGGGCGTCTGCGCGATCCTCCTCGGGGACGCGCCCGAGCCGCTCCTGCACGATCTCCAGGACCGCTTCCCCGCCGCGGAGATCGAGGGTGGCGACCCGGACTTCGAGGGCTGGATGGCGCGGGTCATCGGGCTCGTGGAGGCGCCGGGCAGCGGCCTCGACCTGCCGCTCGACATCCGCGGCACGGCCTTCCAGCAGCGGGTCTGGACGGCGCTGCGCAAGATCCCGGTGGGATCCACCGCGACCTACGCGGAGATCGCCCGGGCGATCGGCCTGCCGACGGCGACGCGCGCGGTCGCGCAGGCCTGCGGGGCGAACCCGGTCGCGGTCGCCATCCCCTGCCACCGCGTCGTGCGGTCGGACGGCGCCCTGTCGGGCTATCGCTGGGGCGTCGCGCGCAAGCGCGCGCTGCTCGACCGGGAGGCGGAGGGCTGAAGTCCCTCCGAAGGCCCTCCATCCCGCGCGCGCCCGTGCTCCGCGCAGCCTGTCCCAGGGCCGCCTCCGATCGTGTCGCGACGGTGCGGGACGAAGGCCGATCCGTTCGCGACAGCCGCCCCACACCCCCCTCTCCAGCAGGGGAGAGG
Organism: Methylobacterium sp. C33D; assembly: GCF_053345825.1. Taxonomy (NCBI): domain Bacteria; kingdom Pseudomonadati; phylum Pseudomonadota; class Alphaproteobacteria; order Hyphomicrobiales; family Methylobacteriaceae; genus Methylobacterium; species Methylobacterium sp. C33D. Next base: position 29,711 of record NZ_JBKFAV010000004.1, on the reverse strand, counting down.
GGACCCGCGCCTCGGCCGGCACGGACCCGGCTCCATTGTCGTCCCGACCGGGCGCGGCTCTAGCGCCGGCCGCCGCCAGGACCGCCAGGCCCGCCGAAACCACCGCCGCCGAAACCACCGCCGCCGAAGCCGCCTCCGCCGAAGCCGCCTCCGCCAGGGCCCTGGCCGGTTCCTCCGGGCGGACCGCCGAAGCCCCCGGGGCCGCCCGGGAACGCCCCGGGGCCTGCCGGCGGCGCGCCGCCGAAGCCGCCGCGCGGCGCTCCGAATCCGCCGGGGGCCTCCGACCCGGGGACGACCGCGCCGCCCGGCCGGGTGTCGATCGCGGGGCCGCGCGGCGACCCGATGCTGCCCGAGCCGCCGCCGGGCTCGGCGCCGAAGCGGCCGGGCAGCTCGTCGGGGAGGTTGCGCAGGTCGAGCCGGTCGCGCTCCCGCTCGAACCGCGGGGCGTCCGGCCGCTGCGGCTCGGGCGCGATGCGGTCCTCGATCCGCAGCCGCTCCACCGTCAGGTCCCCGTCCCGCGCGATCGCCGCGGTCAGCACCGCCCGCACGCTCCCGTCGCGCGGAACCCGGACGCCCGGACGGCCCGCGACGGCGTAGCCCGCGCCGATGTCGAGCCCGCTGCCGGCCCGCCCGATATAGGCCTCGATCGAGACCTGCTTCAGGCCCGGCGGGAAGGGCAGGCCGACCTGCGCGGCATTGGTCACGGCGAGGACGCCGCCCGTCGCGCGGCCCGTCACCAGGGCGCGCTTGCCCGGCGGCAGGGCGTCCGCGCCCGCGAGGCGGAGTCCGCCGATCCCGAGGCCGCCCGCGACCCGCCGCACCGGGCCGGCGACGCGGTCGGGGCCGGCGTCCCGCGGCTCGATCAGGCTCGCCACGATCACGCCGTCGGGCCGGCGCAGCCCGCTCACCGCGACCCGCGCACCCGGCCGCCACGCGCCGCCGAGACCCGCGGTCGAGACCCGCTGCCCGAGCACCACGAGCCGCCCCGGCGCGACCGACTCCACCGGCCCGACCACCTCGCTGGTCACGTCGATGCGCCCCGTCGCGAGGCCGCCGCCCTCGGGCCGCGCCACCACGTGGACGACCTGCCCGATCTTCAGGTCCGCGGCCTGCGCGGCCGCGCCGTCGATGCGCACCTCCACCTCGGGCGGGTAGGCGATGCGCAGGTCGTTGACGACGATCGAGCCGAAGCGGCGGATCGTGCCGATCACCCCGGTGCCCCCGATGCCGCGGTCGCCCTCGCCGAGGGACCCGTTCCGCGGCTCGTCGGTCCGCATCATGCCGGTGCCGCCGATGCCCTGGTCGCGCGGTGATTCCTGCGATCGGGCGCCGCCGGGCAGCAGGGTCGCGGCGCCCGCGAGCAGGCGCAGGACGAACCGGCGGTTGAGCGAGGCGCGCACCGGCCGGCCTCTCACCGCTCGTCCGCTCGCCGCGCCGGCGGCGCCGCTTCGGTGTAGACGTAGAGGCCGAAGTTCCAGCGATGCGTGCCGCCGGGATCGGTCTGGCAGGCGGCGTGCGCTTCCCGGTTGGCCTGCTGCAGCGCCTCCATGGCGATCTCGCGGGCGCGCGCCTCGAGCTTGATCGCGAGGGCCTCGGACAGCCCGTCGTAGTGGACCGCCCGCTCCAGGAACCGGGGCGCGTCGCCGACGATGTTGGCGACGGCGGCCGCCATGTGGTCGTGCAGGTTGCGGCCGAAATAGTAGAGCTGCGGCCCCTCGGCGCCGTCGCCGCGCGGGACGTAGGCGGCCTCCGCCAGCACGATCCGGTCCTGCGGATCGGTGAAGGCCAGCCCGCGGTCGAGCCACTCGTCGAGGACGGCGCGGGGCCGCAGATCCCGGGTGACGCCCGCGACCAGCGACTCGAACGAGGGCGCGCCGCCATCGGCCGTGCGCGGAAGCCGCAGGGGCTGGCCCTGCGCGTCGGTGAAGGCCGGGTCGGCGATCCAGCGGGCGATGATCCGGCTGGTGCGGGAGACGACCGCCGGCACGGCGCTGACCGGGGCGCCGGCGCCGCGCAGGCGCCGGACCTCCTTGCGGTGGATGCCGGTGAGCAGGGAGACGCGGCTGTCCGTCTGCTCCTTGCCGGCGAGGGCGAAGTCGTACTCGGCGACGTTCACGTAGAGCTCGCGCAGCAGGTCGGTGAGCGCCGGGAAGGTGATTCCGCGGGCGACGAGCAGGCGCACGAGGGGGCGCAGCAGCCGCGCCAGCGGCGCGTGCAGGCCGGCGCCCTCCCGCGGTGTATCGGCAGTCTCAGACATCGGCTCATCGTGACGGCTTGTGCCGTGGGATACAATCCCACCGCGTGTGGCGGCGCACACGGGACCGTGCTTTTCGCGTTGACGTGGGATTTTTGCACACGTAAACCGACTGCGTGGTCAAATTTCCCACGCAGGTCCGGAGGCACCGACCGATGACGGTTGAAACGCGCATCCTCGTGGCGAAGTCCCTGCCGCCGCTCACGCTGCCCGGCGCCCAGGCGGGCCGACCGTGCACAAGCGACCCCCTTCCGCGGCTCCGGCGCCTCGTCTGCGTCGTCGCCGCGCTCGCGCTGCCCGTCCTCGGTGTCGCTGTCGCGGAAACGGTCCACCGCACCAGTCCATCGAGGGCGCCGCAGGCCGCCGCTCCCGTCTTCCCCTCAGGCGGGGCGGCGGCACCCTCGGGTGCCGTAGTGCCCAGGCGCGCGGCGCGGACCGTGAGGATCGCGGCCCGCCCCGGCGAGAACCGGTGGGACCGGTCGTGATCGCCCTGTCCGCCTCCGGGAGCGCCCGAGCTGTGCCGACCTGCGGTGGAGCGGCCATCCTCGATCTCGCCCTCTGCATGATCCTGTCCGTGACCGTCGTCGGCCTGCTCCTCCTGGCCCTCTGATCCCGCGGCGCCGCCGCGTTCCAGAACGAGATTCCCATGATCGCTCGAACTCACGCAGCCCTCGCGGGCGCCGCCTGCGGCTGCCTGGCCCTCGCCGCCCAGGCGGCTGATCTGCCCCGCCGCGCGCCGCCGCCGCCGCTGCCCTCGCTGCCGGTCTTCACCTGGACCGGCTTCTACGCCGGCGTGAACGCCGGGTACGCGTTCCCGACCGGGAGCGGCGGCTTCACCGACCCGACCTACGGCACCGTCACGGGCGGCGGCCGGTCCGGCGGCTTCGCCGGCGGCGGCCAGGTCGGCTACAACTATCAGTTCACGCCGGGTTCCGGCGTCGTCGTCGGCGTCGAGACCGACATCCAGGGCACGGCCTTCGCCAAGGCGGACGCCGCCTATCTCGGCACCGCGCCGTACTACAGCGTCCGGCCGAGCCTCGACTATTTCGGCACGGTCCGCGCCCGGCTCGGCTACGCGTTCGACCGGGTCCTCGTCTACGGCACCGGCGGCTTCGCATACGGCGGCGGGGCGCGCTCGACCTACGCGGCCTCCTACCCCTACACCCTGCCGTCGACCGACCGGACCGGCTACGCGGCCGGCGGCGGCATCGAGTACGCCTTCACCGAGAAGCTCTCCGCCAAGGTCGAGGCCCTCTACCTCCATCTCGGCCGCGGAACGACCGCCGCCACGTACTACAGCGCCAGTGTTCCGGCGTTTTATGGTGCCGGCAAACAGGATTCCGGTTTCGCTCTGGTTCGCGCCGGTGTGAATTACCGATTCTGAGCAGTATTCGCAGGGAGAGAGCTTGACGGGGCGGCGGGGCTGGGCCGCAATGCCGCGCATTCGGCTTCGCGAATCTGTCGGCCGCGCGAGCTTGTTCAAGGCCGAGGGATGTCGGCGAAGCCGGAGGCCGCGCGGCTCCAGCCCCGCGGGATCGCGGGTTCTCTCCGACAGGATCGGCCGTGAGCATGCCCAGCCCGACCTCCCTCAAGACGATGCTGCTCGCCGCCGCGCTCGCGGCCGGCGCCGTTCCGGCCCGGGCGCAGGAGATCGTCCCACCCGGGCCCGACGGGGGCGGCGCCATCCTGATCTACGGGAATTTCTGCGGCCCCGGCAGCCGCGGGCCCGCCTACAAGCCGATCGACGCGCTGGATCTCGCCTGCGCGCACCACGATGCCTGCTCCCCCGATCCGACCGCGGGCACGCTGCCGACCTGCGCCTGCAACGGCCGCCTCCGCGTCGAGGCGGGGCTCGTCGCCCGCGATCCGGCCGCGCCGGACCGGACCCGCCAGACCGCGCAGTTCATCTCGGATTTCGCCGCGGCGCTGCCCTGCCAGTAGGGCGCGCCGCGGGTCCGCTCAGGCGGCGTCGGCCGGGTTGGCGGCCGCCTTCGGGCCGCCCTTGGCGACGCCGACCAGGGCCGGGCGCAGCACGCGCTCGCCGATGACGTAGCCCGCCTGCACGACCTGCACGACGGTGCCGGCCGGGACCTCCGCGTTCGGCACCTCGAACATCGCCTGGTGGCGGTTCGGGTCGAACTTCTGGCCCTGCGGCTCGACGATCTTCACGCCGTGGCGCTCCAGGGTCTTGCCGAGGTCGCGCTCGGTCAGCTCGATCCCGTCGATCAGCCCCTTCAGGGCTCCGTCGGCCGTGGCCTTCGCGTCGGCCGGGACGCTGTCGAGGGCGCGGCGGATGTTGTCGGCGACGTTGAGCACGTCCCGGGCGAAGTTGGTCACCGCGTAGGCGCGCGCGTCGGCGACCTCGCGCTCCGTCCGGCGGCGCAGATTCTCCATCTCGGCGAGGGTGCGCAGCGTCCGGTCCTTGAGCTCGTCGCGTTCGGCGGTCAGCAGGGCCAGGGCCTCCGCGACCGGATCGACGGTGGCCGACTCGCTGCCCTGACCCGCGGCCGCGGGATCCTGGGCCGCGCCGGCACCGGCTTCGACCGTGGTCTGGCGCTGGTCATCCTGGGGCATGTCGTTGCTCGTCATCACGTTTCAGTCGTGGGCGGGAATCGGTGGGCGATGATGGAATCGGCGCTCATATCTGGCCACGGGGCCGCGAAATCAACCCGTCCGCTCAAGCCTCGCGCGGCGGCGGCGCCGCCACCAGCGCCTCCAAGCCCTCGGCCTTGAGCGTCGCGACGTCGTGCGCGAACACGTCCATCACGGCGGCCCGGATCGCGGCCTGCCGGTCGGGCTGCGTCACCCGCGTGCCGGTGAGGTCGGTGACGTAGAAGACGTCCACGGCGCGCTCGCCGAAGGTCGCGACATGCGCCGACGTGATGTTGAGCGACAGCCGGCTGAAGGCGGTGGTGAGCTCGTAGAGCAGGCCCGGCCGGTCGAGGCCGGTGATCTCCACCACGGTCTCCCGGCTCGACAGGGCGTTGTCGATGATGACGTCGGGGGGCACCGGGAAGGTCTTGGCGCGGGTGCTGGTCGGCGGATGCTTGTCGGCCACGAGGTCGGCGATCTTGATCTCCCCCTTGAGCGCCCGCTCGATCGCCGCCGTGATGCGCTTCGTGCGCCGCAGCTCGTCGTCGTCCCGCTCGAAGGCGCGGGAGATGAAGATCGTGTCGAGGGCGAACCCGTCCGTGGTGGTGAAGATCTGCGCGTCGACGATGTTGCTGCCGGCGGCCGCGCAGGCGCCGGTGACGATGGCGAGCAGGCGGGGGTGGTCCGGCGAGTAGACCGTGATCTCGGTCACGCCCCGGACGGGGTCGAGGGCCACGTCGGTCGCGCTGGTCCGCCCGTCGCGCACGACGTCGCGCAGGAAGATCGCGTTCTTGAGCTGGCGCGTGCCGTCGACCTTGAGCCAGTAGGCCTGGCTGTGGCGGGCCGCGTAGGCGTCGAACTCCTCCGCGCCCCAGCCGGGCAGCTGCTCCCGCAGGCCCATCTGGACGAGGCGCACCCGGTCCGTGCGGGCGATCTCGGAATGGCCGCCCGACAGGTAGACCTCGGTCTCGTCGTACAGGGTGCGGATCAGCGTGCCCTTCCAGGCCGTCCAGACGCCCGGCCCGACGGCGGTGATGTCGGCCACCGTCAGGATGGTCAGGAGCTTCAGCCGCTCCAGGCTCTGCACGCTCGCGGCGAAGCGCTCGATCGTCTTGGCGTCCGAGAGGTCGCGGCTCTGCGCGGTCATCGACATCAGCAGGTGGTGCTCGACGAGCCAGCGCACCGTCTCGGTCTCGGCCTGGTTCAGGCCGAAGCGCGGGCAGAGCTTCTCGGCGATGGCGGCGCCCGCGATCGAGTGGTCCTCCGGCCGGCCCTTGGCGATGTCGTGGAGCAGGATCGCCACGTAGAGCGCGGTGCGGTTGTGGATCGAGTGCACGAGGCGCGAGACCAGCGGGTAGGTCTCCTGGACCCGGCCCGATTCGATGTCGGCCAGCACGCCGACCGTGCGCAGCAGGTGCTCGTCCACCGTGAAGTGGTGGTACATGTTGAACTGCATCATCGCGACGATGCGGCCGAAATCCGGGATGAAGCGGCCGAGCACGCCCGCCTCGTTCATCTCGCGCAGCGCCTCCTCCGGCGCGTTGCGCGAGGTCAGGATCTCGACGAAGAGCCGGTTCGCCTCGGGGTCCACGCGCAGAGTCGGGTTCACGAGGCGCAGGGACCGGTTGGCCAGCCGCTTGGCATCCGGATGGATCGCGAGGTTGTGCCGGTCGGCGAGCCAGAACAGCCGGATCAGGTTGACCGGGTCGCGCTCGAACGCGTCCTCCGCGCGCAGGTTCACCCGGCCGTGGTCGATCCAGAAATCCTCCGCCTCCATGGCGGTCGCCCGGAAGCGGTCGCGAAACCGGCCGATCCAGCGGTCGAGCACCGGCGTGCGCTTGGCGTGGCGCGCCTCCAGCTCGGCGCAGACGATGGCGGTGAGATCGCCCACGTCCTTGGCGATGCGGAAATAGGCCTTCATGAAGCGCTCGACGCCGGAGAGGCCGCCCCGGGCCTCGTAGCCGAAGCGCTCGGCGATCCGCGGCTGCAGGCCGAAGGAGAGGCGCTCCTCGGCGCGCTTCGTGGCGAAGTGCATGTGGCAGCGCACCCGCCACAGGAACTCGTCGCAGCGCTCGAACAGCGCGTACTCCTCCGGGGTGAACAGCCCGGCGCTGACGAGCTCGATCTGGTCCCGGACCCGGTAGGTATACTTGGCGATCCAGAACAGGGTGTTCAGGTCGCGCAGGCCGCCCTTGCCGTCCTTGACGTTGGGCTCGACGAGGTAGCGCGAGGTGCCGGCCTTGGAGACGCGCATGTCGCGCTCGCGCAGCTTCGCCTCCACGAACTCGGCGGCGGAGCCGACCACGAGCTCGGCGTCGAAACGCGTCACCAGCTCCTCGTAGAGGATCCGGGTCCCGAACAGATACCGCGCCTCCAGCAGGGCGGTGCGGATCGTCATGTCGGCCCGCGCCTCGCGCAGGCACTCCTCGACCGAGCGGGTGGCGTGGCCGACCTTCAGCTTCAGGTCCCACAGGACGTAGAGCATCCCCTCGACGACGCTCTCGGACCACGCGGTCTGCTTGTAGGGCAGCAGGAACAGCAGATCGATGTCCGATCCCGGCGCCATCGTGCCCCGGCCGTACCCGCCGGTGGCGACCACCGCGAGCTGCTCGCCGGTCGACGGGTTGTCGTTGGGGTAGAGCCGCCAGACCACGGCGTCGTGGATCGCCCGGACCACCGCATCGGTGAGATTCGACAGGGTCTGCGCGCAGAGCAGCCCGTTGCGATCCTCGAGGAGCTGCGCCTCGGCGGCTCGGTGGCCCTCCTCGATCACCCGGCGCAGCTGCGGCACCAGCGCGGCCCGGAGCTTGGTGGGCTCGCGGGCGTCGCGGTCGAGGTTCTCGAGGACCGTATCGAGGGCGGCGACGGGATCGAACATGGTTCCCGTTAGCATGATATGCCTAAGCCGCCAGCCATGCGGCGCCCGCCGCTATTCCGCGGCCGGCAGGTCGAGGGCGAGCAGCCGCGCCGTGCGGTTGCGGGTCGCCGCCCGGGGCGCGGTCTCGCTCGTCTGCCGACGCGCGTCGGCGATCGCCGCGTGCACGCCGTCGACCGCCAGGATCAGGGCGCTGACGGTCCGCGCGTCGATGCTGCGCTCGCGGGCGTAGCAGACGACGTCCGCCACCAGCCCGTCGGTCTCGATCGCGATCGCGTCGAGTTCGGCGGCGCTGGTCGCCGCACGCACCTCGCGCATGATGTCGAGCAGCCGGTCGAGGACGAAATCCACGCGCTCCCGGCGCTTGCGGGCGAGGCGCTGGCCGAGCCACGCGAAGCCGGAGCCGATCGTGCCGCCGAAGAAGGCGAACAGGTAGATGTAGTCCTCGTAGCGGTCGAGGAAGGTCTGCTGCTCACGCTCGAAATAGTCGACGGCGCCGGGGTGGTTCGGCAGGCGCGCCGAGGTCGCCGCCACCGTCGTGTCGAAGTCCGGCGCCTTCATCAGCTTGGCCACCGGCGCGGTCGAGGCGAGGCGCGAGCGCCACTCGAACAGGTGCTGCGTCGCCGAGGCGACCGCGACGCGGCTCACCGTGCCGCGGGCCATCAGGCGGTAGGAGGCGCCGACGGTCTTGACCTCCTCGTCGGGCCGCTTCGGTCGGCCGCCGAAGGTGCCGGCCGGGATCGTCACCGCCTGCAGCTCCGGGAAGCGCTGCAGGATCGCGTCGCCGTCCGGGATCGAGACGAAGCCGATCTTGCGGTCCGGCGAGCCCAGCTCGACGGCGCGGACCACCGCGGCGGCCGGCTTGGAGGCCGGGCTCGCGATCACCGCCACGGCGTCGACGCGCTTCTCGGTGAGCGCGGCCGTGACATCGCCGACCTTCAGGGGCACCACGACCACGTGGCCGGGCTCCGCCTCGGCGACGTGGCCGGCCTCCGCCGCGTCCTCGCCCGCGCTGTCCGGCACGAGGTCGTAGAAGGAGAGCAGATTCGTCAGGAACGACAGGTCGGCGCTGTGGCGGACGACGATACCGAGCCGCTTGCGCGCCAGGGCCGGCACGTCGTCGAGATCGGCCGCCTCGGGCGCCGCGATGACCAGGGCCTCGTCGTGGAGGATCGCCAGGGTCAGCCCGTTCTCGGGCAGGAACACGTCCGGCCGCACCACCGCGAGGTCGGCCTTGTTCCGCTGGAGCGCCAGGGCGCTGTCGCGCACGTCGCCGTAGCGCACGACCTTGAGCCGGACATCCTCGCGCGCCCGGTCGAGGGCGCCGGCATACGCCTCGATCAGCGCGGCCTCGGGCCCGTCCTGCGGGCCGACCGCCACCGTGAGGGTGTTCGGGCGCGACAGGTAGACGATCGCGGCCGCGGCCGCGGCGAGCCCCAAGGCCACGAGGACCAGGAGCCACTCGCGCCGCATCAGAACGGCCGCCGCGCCGTGCAACCGCCGGCGCCATCGGCCCTGCGCGTTGCCGGGCGAAGAACGGTGGTTCGGGCCATGGCCGAGCCTGTCGCGTTGCGCGCGTTCCATACCCGAGTCATGGAACGCAAACCTGTCGAGATCGTGAAGAACCGGTGAAATCTCCATTCGTTGCAGGATCCGCGCCAGAAGGTCGCGACCGGGCGGTCAAGCCGCCCGGCCCCGTGAGCCCCGCGTGGCTGGAGCGGGCGGCGCTCCACTATCTGGAGCGCTACAGCGCCTCGACCGAGATGCTGCGCCGGACGCTCGCGCGCCGCGTCCAGAAGCGGGCTCGGGCCCGGGGCGAGGATCCCGAGCGCTTCGCCGACCTCGTGACGGCGACCGTCGCGCGGGCGGTGTCGGCCGGCCTCGTGGACGACGCGCGCTTCGCCGATACCCGTCTCGCCACCCTGCGCCGCCGCGGCACGTCGACCCGCGGCGTCTCGGCCAAGCTCGCCGCCAAGGGCCTTGCCCGCGACGTCGTGGAGGCCGCCATGCTGGCGGAGCGCGACGCCCTGCCGGAGGGCGAGGCGGAGGCGATCGAGGAGCGGGCCGCGCAGGCCTACGCCAGGCGGCGTCGCCTCGGGCCGTATCGCCGCCCGGATCAGCGGGCGGCGCACCGCGACCGGGACCTCGCCGCCCTGGCCCGGGCCGGCTTCGCCTACGGCCTCGCCCGCCGGGTCGTCGACCGGGAGCCCGACGAATCCGACGAGCCCGACGCCCCGGCGTGACGGGTGCGGCATCGCGGCCCGGGGTGAACGCCGCGCCGGCCTTGCACCTTCGGCCGGGTTGTTCATTGTCTGTTCGATGGACGAGACCCTGGCCAAGAAGCTGCGCATCCTCGCGGACGCCGCCAAGTACGACGCCTCCTGCGCCTCCTCGGCGGCGCCGAAGCGGGCGGCCGGCAAGGACGGGCTGGGGTCGACCACCGGCGCCGGGATCTGCCACGCCTACACGCCGGACGGGCGGTGCGTCTCGCTCCTCAAGATCCTTCTGACCAACTGGTGCCTGTTCGACTGCGCCTACTGCGTGAACCGGCGCTCCTCGAACGTGCGGCGGGCGAAGTTCACCGTGGAGGAGGTCGTGACCCTCACCCTGAACTTCTACCGGCGCAACTACATCGAGGGCCTGTTCCTCTCCTCGGGCATCATCAAGTCGCCCGACCACACGATGGAGCTGCTGACCCGCGTGGCGAAGTCGCTCCGGCGCGACCACGGCTTCGCCGGCTACATCCATCTCAAGTCGATCCCGGAGGCGAGCCCCTGGCTGATCGAGGAGGCGGGCCTCTACGCCGACCGGCTCTCGATCAACGTCGAGCTGCCGACCGAGGCGAGCCTGGAGCGGCTGGCGCCGGAGAAGGACGGCGCCGCGATCCAGGGCGCCATGGCGCAGATCGGCGAGCGCATCGTGCAGGCCAAGGCCGAGAGGCGCCGCTTCTCGCCGGCCGGCCACTCGACGCAGGTGATCGTCGGGGCGGATGCCACCACCGACGAGGCGCTGATCCGCAAGAGCGCGCTCCTCTACGGCAGCGTCGGCCTGAAGCGGGTCTACTACTCCGCCTACAGCCCGATCCCCGACGGGTCGGCGATCCTGCCGCCGAAGCCGCCGCCGCTCCAGCGCGAGCACCGGCTCTACCAGGCCGACTGGCTGCTCCGGTACTACGCGTTCACCCCCGACGAGGTGGCCGACGCCTCCGAGGGCGGGATGCTCGCCCTCGACATCGACCCGAAGCTCGCCTGGGCGCTGAAGCACCGGGACAAGTTCCCCGTGGACGTGAACCGCGCCGACCGGGAATGGCTGCTGCGGGTTCCGGGACTCGGGGCGCGGGCGGTCGACAAGATCATCCGGGCGCGCCGCCACGCGACCCTGCGCCTCGACGACGTCGCCCGGCTCACCTCCGGCCTGAAGCGGGCGCGGCCGTTCCTCGTCGCCGCCGACCATCGGCCGGTCGGGCTGACGGACCGGCTCGACCTGCGGGCGCGGCTGGTCGAGCCCGCGGCGCAGCTGAGCCTGTTCTGATGGGCGCCGGTCACGCGCCGTGTCCCTCATGTCCCGAGGACGGCGGGGATCCGCGCGCGCCGCGCGCCGTCGCGCTGCGCCCCGGCGCCGATCTCGACGGTTTCCGGAAAGCCGCCCGGAGCCTCGTCGCGCGGGGCGTCGCGCCCGAAGCCGTGTCGTGGTCGGTGACGGACGCCCCCGGCCTGTTCGGCCGCGACGCGGAGCAGGCCGTCGGGACGCCGCTCGTCCTGCCCAGGGCCGTCGCCGGCCTGATCCCGCAGGTGATCCCCCACCGCGATCCGGAGCGCTACGGTCTTCTCTACGCCCTGATCTGGCGGGTCTGCCGCGGCGAGCGGCACCTGATGGAGGTCGGCAGCGATCCGCTGGTCCACCGACTCCACCGGATGGCGAAGGCGATCGGGCGCGACCTCCACAAGATGCACGCCTTCCTGCGCTTCAGGCGGGCGGAGGGGCCGGTCCTCGAGCACTACGTCGCGTGGTTCGAGCCGGATCACCACATCCTCGAGGCGGCGGCGCCGTTCTTCGTCAACCGCTTCCGCGGGATGCGCTGGTCGATCCTGACGCCCGAAGGCTCGGCCCATTGGGATACCGAGACCCTGACCTTCGGTCCGCCGGGCGACCGCGCGCAGCTGCCGGAGGGCGACGGCTTCGAGGCCGGCTGGCAGACCTACTACGAGAGCACGTTCAACCCGGCCCGCACCAACCTCAAGGCGATGCGGGCGGAGATGCCCAAGAAGTACTGGCACAACATGCCCGAGACCGCCGCGATCCCCGCCCTGGTCCGGGCGGCGGCCGGGCGCACCGAGGCCATGATCGAGAGGGAGCCGACCGTGCCCACACGCCGCGAACCCGCCCGCGCTGTCGCCGCCATGGCCGACCAGGACCCCAAGTCCCTGGAGGCGCTGAACGCGATCATCCGCCGGACCGAGCCGCTGGTGCCGGGGGCGACCCAGGCCGTGCTCGGTGAGGGGCCGGTTGGCGCCACGGTCGCCTTCGTCGGCGAGCAGCCCGGCGACCAGGAGGACCGCCAGGGCCGGCCCTTCGTGGGGCCGGCGGGGCAGCTGCTCTCCCGCGCCATGGCGGAAGCCGGGATCGACCGGGGGGCGAGCTACCTCACGAATGCGGTCAAGCACTTCAAGTTCGAGGAGCGCGGCAAGCGTCGCATCCACCAGAAGCCGACGGCCGGCGAGGTCAGCCACTATCGCTGGTGGCTCGATCGGGAACTGGAATTCGTGGCCCCGAAGCTTGTCGTCGCCCTCGGCGCGACTGCGGTGCTGGCGCTGACCGGCAAGGCTGTGCCGATCACCCGGGCGCGCGGCCCGTTCCGCTTCGAGCGGCACGACAACCGCTTCCAGGGCTTCATCACGGTCCACCCGTCCTACCTGCTGCGCCTGCCCGACGAGGCGAAGGAGGAGGCCTACGCGGCCTTCGTGCACGACCTGCGCCGGGTGGAGGCGCTGGGGCGCGAACTCGCGGCGTGATCCTCCGCGTCGCGCGGTTCTGCTATGCTGACGGACGCCGGTTCCCTGCGGTTCCAGCACCATGGCCAAGCTCGCCGCCCTCGACATCCTGCGCGCCAACGAGGCGGAGCTGCGCCGCCGCGGGGTCCTGCACGCCGCCCTGTTCGGCTCGGTCGCCCGGGGCGAAGCGGAGGCCGACAGCGATCTCGATGTGATGATTGAGATCGATGCGCCCGTTGTCGGCGGTGTCTATGGCTATGTCGGACTCCGCCACTTCATCGATGATCTCTTTCCAATCCGGGTCGATGTGGCGAATCGGGCGACGCCAAAGGCGCGGGTCCGCACGCATGCAGAGCGCGATGCCGTTTTCGCCTTCTGAGCGCGAGCGCACCGCCTGCGCCGACATCATCGCCAGCGCGGAGCGCGCCACTCGCTTCGTGGCCGGGTTCACACTTGAGACCTTCGAGGCGGACGAGCGCACCCAATTCGCGGTCGTCCGCTGCCTGGAGATCGTTTAGCAGGCGAGCCGCCGATTGAGCGCCGAGACGAAGGCCCGGTATCCCGCCGTGCCGTGGCGACAGATCTCGGATGCGGGCAACGTCTATCGCCACAGCTACAATCGCGTGACGCTGGACATCGTCTGGCTCACCGTCCACCACGAGTTGCCCGTCCGCGTCGCGGCCTGCCGCGCCGAGCTGGACCGCGCGCCCGACCCATGATCGCCCCGAGCCGCCTGAGCCCATGACCGACGCGAAGCCCGACGCGAGCCCCGAGACCAAACCCGTCGGCCCCGGCGATCAGGTGATCCTGGTCGACGGCTCGTCCTTCATCTTCCGAGCCTATTTCCAGTCGATCAACCAGGACCAGAAGTACAACTCCCGGCCCTCCGACGGGATGCCCACCGGCGCCGTGCGGCTGTTCTGCACCAAGATCGCGCAGTTCCTGCAGGACGGCGCCGCCGGCACGATGCCGACCCATCTCGGCATCGTCTTCGACAAGTCCGAGGGCTCGTTCCGCAAGGAGATGTTCCCGGACTACAAGGGCCACCGCCCTGACGCCCCCGACGACCTCAAGCGCCAGATGCCGCTGATGCGCGACGCGGTGCGCGCCTTCGGCCTGCACGCGGTGGAACTGGAGCGCTACGAGGCCGACGATCTCATCGCCACCTACACCCGCCAGGCCGAGGCCCGGGGCGCGGGCGTCATCATCGTCTCGTCCGACAAGGACCTGATGCAGCTCGTCGGGCCGCAGGTGCGGTTCTACGATTTCGAGTCGGGCGCCAAGGGCAAGCCCGGCTACCGGCCCGAGCGCAACCTCGATGTCGAGGCAATCATCGCCAAGTGGGAGGGGCTGCAGCCCAACCAGATCGGCGACGCGCTGGCGCTGATCGGCGACACCTCCGACAACGTGCCCGGCGTCCCCGGCATCGGCCTGAAGACCGCGGCGGCGCTGATCAAGGAGTTCGGCAGCCTGGAGGCGCTGCTGGAGCGGGCGGGCGAGATCAAGCAGCCTAAGCGCCGGGAGACCCTGCTGGCGAACGTCGACCAGGCCAAGCTCTCGCGCAAGCTCGTGGCGCTGATGGAGGACGTGCCGGTTCCGGTAGCGCTCGACGAACTCGGCGTGCCGAAGCCCGATCCGGAAAAGCTCGTCGGCTTCCTGAAGGCGATGGAGTTCAACACGCTGACCCGCCGCATCGCCCAGATGCTGCACGTCGATCCCGAGGCGGTGAAGCCCGACCCGCGGCTCCTGCCGGGCGCCCGGCCGCACGGCTACGGCAACGCCGCCGGCGGCAGCGACGCGGTGCCGTTCTTCGGCGATTCCGTGCCGCCGGATCCCGAGATCGCGGCCGCCGGGGCCGAGTGCCCGCCGGGCGCCGCCCCGCCGGAGGGCGGCGAGATCGATCCCTTCGCCGATCTCGACCTGCCGGACGCCCCCGCCAAGCCCCGGGCGCCCGTCGAGGCGACACCCGGCAACGTGGTGGCGGCCCGGGCCGCGGAATCCGTGGCGCCGTTCGACACCGCCGCCTACGAGACGGTCTCGTCCCTGGAGCAGCTCGACGCCTGGATCGCGGAAGGCCAGGAGGCCGGCGTGATCGCGGTCGACACCGAGACCGACTCGCTCGATGCCCACAGGGCCGGCCTCGTCGGCGTCTCGCTGGCGGTCGCCACCGGCCGGGCCTGCTACATCCCGCTGGCCCACGTTCAGGCCGCCAAGGTGCAGGCCGACGCCACCGACCTGTTCGGCGAGGGCGCCGCGCCGTCCGACGTGGTCGAGCCGGTGCCGGGCCAGATCCCCCTGAAGGAGGCCGTCGCCCGGCTGAAGCCGCTCCTCGAGAACCCGGGGGTCCTGAAGGTCGGCCAGAACCTCAAGTACGATTGGGTGGTGCTCGCCCGCTGCGGCATCGAGGTCGCGCCGTTCGACGACACGATGCTGATCTCGTACGTGCTCGACGCCGGCAAGGGCGGCCACGGCATGGACGAGCTGGCCCGCCGGCACCTCGGCCACCAGCCGATCACCTTCGCCGACGTGGCCGGCACCGGCCGCAACAAGGTGACGTTCGACCGCGTCGCGATCGACAAGGCCACCGCCTACGCGGCCGAGGACGCGGACGTGACCCTGCGCCTGTGGCGGATGATGAAGCCGCGCCTCGTGGCCGAGCACCGCGTCGCCGTCTACGAGACTCTGGAGCGGCCCCTGCTGCCGGTGATCGCCCGGATGGAGCAGCGCGGCATCCGCGTCGACCGCGAGATGCTGAGCCGCCTGTCGGGGGATTTCTCGCAGATCCTCGTCCGCCTGGAGGAGGAGATCCAGGAGGATGCCGGCGAGAAGTTCTCGGTCGGCTCGCCGAAGCAGATCGGCGACATCCTGTTCGGGAAGATGGGTCTGCCGGGGGCCAAGAAGACGCCGTCGGGCCAGTGGGCCACGCCGGCCACGTTGCTGGAGGAACTCGCCCAGGCGGGCCACGAACTCCCCAAGAAGATCCTGGAATGGCGGCAGCTGTCGAAGCTGAAATCCACCTACACGGACGCGCTCCAGGCCCACGCCGACCGCGAGACGGCGCGGGTCCACACCTCGTTCTCGCTGGCGGCCACCACCACGGGGCGGCTGTCCTCCTCCGAGCCGAACCTGCAGAACATCCCGATCCGCACCGAGGAGGGGCGGCGCATCCGCCGCGCCTTCGTGGCGGCGCCCGGCAACCGGCTGATCTCGGCCGACTACTCGCAGATCGAGCTGCGGCTGCTCGCCCACATGGCCGACATTCCGGAACTCCGGAAGGCGTTCGAGGACGGGATCGACATCCACGCGGCGACCGCCTCGGCGATGTTCGGCGTGCCGCTCAAGGAGATGACCCCCGACCTGCGGCGCCGGGCGAAGACGATCAACTTCGGCATCATCTACGGCATCTCGGCCTTCGGCCTCGCCGACCGGCTCGGCATCGGCCGCGAGGAGGCCTCGGCGTTCATCAAGCAGTATTTCGAGCAGTTCCCGGGCATCCGGGACTACATCGAGACCACCAAGAAGAGCTGCCGCGACAAGGGCTACGTCACCACCCTGTTCGGCCGGGTGTGCCACTACCCGCAGATCCGCTCCAACAACCCCTCCGAGCGGGCCAGCGTCGAGCGGCAGGCGATCAACGCGCCGATCCAGGGCTCGGCCGCCGACATCATCCGCCGGGCCATGACGCGGATGGAGGCGGCGCTCGCCGCCAAGAAGCTGAACGCCCGCATGCTGCTGCAGGTGCACGACGAACTCGTTTTCGAGGCGGCCGAGGACGAGGTGGAGCGGACGATCCCGATCATCCGCGGCGTCATGGAGGAGGCGCCGGCGCCGGCCCTGACGCTGAAGGTGCCGCTCGTGGTCGAGGCCAACGCGGCGGGCAACTGGCAGGAGGCGCATTGACGGGTCGGGTCGGGTCGGATCGAGGCGAAGCCGGCGGCGCTCCGAAACGACGTCGTTGAGCCGCGTCCGGGCATCTTGGAGATGTCGCCGAAGACGGTCATACGCCGTACGCCCATGACCTGCACTGCTCAGAGCCCGTGACCGACCCCCTCTCCTTCCTCTCCGGCGGCGGCGAGGCCGCGCGGATGATCCGCGCGCGCGACTGGTCCGGCCATCCTCTGGGGTCTCCGGAGACGTGGCCGGCGGAGTTCCGCGCGGCCCTGTCGCTCGTCCTCAACTCGCCGGAATCGATGATCCTGGCCTGGGGGCCCGACCTCCACTTCTTCTTCAACGACACCTATTTTCCGCTCCTGGGTCCGCGGTTGCCCTGGGCGATGGGCGAGCGGTTCGACGTGGTCTGGGCGGATGCCTGGGATCAGGCCAATCCGATCATCGACGCCGCGATGGCGGGCCGTCCGGAACGCTTCGTCGACCTGCCGTGGAAGCTCGACACCGATCGGGGCGCGCGCGAGACGTGGTGGACCTTCTCGTACTCGCGGGTGCTCGATGCCGAGGGCCGGGTCGCCGGCCTGTTCATCCTCACCAACGAGACCACCGGCCGGGTCCTGGCAGACGCCGCCCTCAAGGAGAGCCAGGGCCGGCTCGAGGCGGCGCTCGCGGAGCTGCGCGACCTGAACGCCACCTTGGCGCAGCAGGTCGAGGAGCGCACGGCCGACCGCAACGCCCTGTGGACGCTCTCGTCCGACATGATGCTGCGCTGCCTGTACGACGGGACGATCACCGCGGTGAACCCGGCCTGGACCGAGGTGCTGGGCTGGCGCCCGGACGAGTTGATCGGAACGAAACTCATCGCCTTCGTCCATCCGGACGATCTCGACCGCACCGTCGAGGGCGCGCGCCAGCTCTCCACGGGGTCGAGTCTCGCGCGCTTCGACAACCGCTACCGCCACCGGGACGGCGGCTATCGCTGGATCAGCTGGGCGGCCCGGCCGGGGGAGGGGTTCATCAACGCGGTCGGGCGCGATTTCACCGCGGAGCGCGAGCGCGCCGACGCCCTGGCCGCCGCCGAGGAGGCCCTGCGCCAGTCGCAGAAGATGGAGGCGGTCGGTCAGCTGACCGGCGGCATCGCCCACGACTTCAACAACCTGCTCGCCGGCATCTCCGGGTCGCTGGAGCTGATCCAGACCCGGCTCGGCCAGGGCCGCGTCATGGACGTCGACCGCTACATCAACGCTGCGCAGGGGGCATCGAAGCGGGCCGCGGCGCTGACCCACCGTCTGCTCGCCTTCTCGCGTCGCCAGACCCTCGACCCGAAGCCCACCGACGTGAACCGGCTGGTGGCCGGCATGGAGGACCTGATCCGCCGCACCGTGGGACCCGCCGTGGTGGTCGAGGTCGTGGCGCCCCCCGGCCTGTGGCCGGCCCTGGTCGATCCGCCGCAGCTCGAGAACGCGCTCCTCAACCTGTGCATCAACGCCCGGGACGCGATGCCGGAGGGCGGCCGGATCACCATCGAGACCGCCAATGCCTGGCTCGACGAGCGCGCCGCCCGGCGCCACGACATGCCGCCGGGCCAGTACCTGTCGCTGTGCGTCACCGACACCGGCATCGGCATGCCGCCGGAGATCGTCGGCAAGGTGTTCGAGCCGTTCTTCACCACGAAGCCCCTGGGGCAGGGCACCGGCCTCGGCCTGTCGATGATCTACGGCTTCGCGCAGCAATCGGGCGGTCAGGTGCGGATCCACTCCGAGCTGGGCAAGGGCACGACGGTGTGCCTGTACCTGCCCCGCCACCGCGGCCCGGTGGCCGAGGAGGACGCGCACCCCGCTGTCGGCGCGCCGCCGCGGGCCGCGCCGGGGGAGACCGTGCTGGTGGTCGACGACGAGCCGACCGTCCGCATGCTGGTCACCGAGGTGCTGGAGGAACTCGGCTACACGGCGATCGAGGCTGCCGACAGCGCGGCCGGCCTGAAGGTGCTGCAGTCCGACGTGCGGATCGACCTGCTGGTGTCCGACATCGGATTGCCGGGGGGCATGAACGGGCGCCAGATGGCCGAGGCCGGCCGGATCACGCGTCCCGGCCTGAAGGTCCTGTTCGTCACCGGCTACGCGGAGAGCGCGGTCTTCGGCAACGGGCCCCTCGATGCCGGGATGCAGGTCATCACCAAGCCGTTCGTGGTGGAGGTGCTGGGAGCCCGGATCCGCGAGATGATCGGAACGGCTTGACCGCACGTCCGGTTCGGGCCTGATCGGCCGGGAAACGCCGGGAAGGAGGGACGCCATGCGGGCGCTGCTGTGCACGAAGCTCGACGGGCCGGAGCATCTCGAGATCGTCGAACGCCCCGACCCGGTGCCGGGTCCCGGGCAGGCGCTGGTACGGATGCGGCTGGCGGCCCTGAACTTCTTCGACACGCTGATCACCGCCGGGCGCTACCAGGTGAAGCCGACCCTCCCGTTCTCGCCGGGCGGCGAAGGGGTGGGCGTGGTCGAGGCGCTCGGTGAGGGGGCCTCGGGCGTGGTCGTGGGCGACCGGGTGATCGTCCATGCCGGGCACGGCTGCTGCGCGGAGCTGATCGCCCTCGACGCCGCCCGGCTCACGCCGGTGCCGGACGCCGTGCCGGACGAGCAGGCGGCCGGGCTGACCATCACCTACGGCACCTCGCTGCACGCCCTGGCGAACCGCGCCCGCCTGCGGCCCGGCGAGTGGCTGGCGGTCCTCGGTGCGTCCGGGGGCGTCGGCCTCGCCGCCGTCGAGCTCGGCCGGCTGATGGGCGCGCGGGTGATCGCCTGCGCCTCCTCGGAGGAGAAGCTCGCGGCGGCCCGCGCCCACGGCGCCGAGGCGGGCGTGGTCTACGACCCGGCAACGCTCAAGGACGAGCTGCGCCGGATCTCGGGCGGCGGGATCGACGTCGTCTACGACGCGGTCGGCGACGCCTACGCGGAGCCGGCCCTGCGGGCGCTCGGCTGGCGCGGGCGCTTCCTCGTGATCGGCTTCGCCGCCGGCGCCATCCCGCGGCTGCCGCTGAACCTGATGCTCCTGAAGGAACTCGACGTGCAGGGCGTCCACTGGGGCGCCTTCCTGGATCGGGAGCCCGAGGCGCACCGGGCCGATCAGCGCCGGCTCCTCGGCTGGGTCGCCGAGGGCAAGCTCACCGCGCAGGTTCACGGAGTCTACCCGCTGGCGCAATTTTCCGAGGCCTTCGGCCTCCTGACCCGCCGTGCCGCCGTGGGCAAGGTGCTGCTGCGACCTTGACCGGGCCGCGGCCGCCCGCCTTCCCGGGAAGCGGCGCCTGAACCGCCACACGGCCACGGCGGGCGGCGAGCCATGCGCTCCGCGCTGATCTCCGGCGCAGGTCGTTTCCGAAGTAGATGTTGCGGATCGGTCCGACATTCATCTTCATGCGCCTCGATGCAGTCGAGTCGTCATCCGTGGTGCCCGAGATGAATCTTCGAAGAAGTGTCGTATCGAAGCTGATACTCCCTTCGATCATCGGTCTTCTGCTTTTCCTGGCAAGCTCGATCGTCGGCTTGATGCAGATACAGGCCATCAACGGCGCCGCCGTGGACACCCGCGACGTCTGGGGACGCAAGGACAACGCGCTTCACACGATTCGATTCCTGATGCTGCGGTACCACACCACGACGATCCGCCAGGTGGTGGCCACCGACGCCGGCGAGAACCGGGACCTTGAGGCCGAGTTCGTCGAGATGGATGGGACCATCCCGGATGCCTTCCAGAGCTACCGCGCGGGCATGATCACCCCCCGGGAGCGCGCGCTCTGGGACGCGTTCGAAGGTCGGTGGAAGGCCTATCGCGTGGCGCGGGAGGCGATCCTCGCCCCGCTGAGACGCGGCGACCGGAACGCGGCCCGCGACGCCATCGCGCCGGCCCGCGCACCGCTGGTCGCCGCCTTCGAGGCTCTGGCGGATCTGGGCCACCTCACTGCCGAGGGTATGGACGTCTCGGTCCGCCGCTCCGAGGATGCGTTCCGGACGGCGTGGTCCGTCACCGTGGCGCTCTCCGTCATCGGATTGATCATGACCGGCGCGGCGGTCTGGTGGGTCTGGCGCCGGGTCGCCCGTCCGATCCGATCCCTGGCCGAGATCATGGGCCGGCTCGCGGCCGACGATCTCGACGTGGCCGTCAGCGGCTCCGGGCGGACGGACGAGATCGGCGTCATGGCCGCCTCCGTGCAGGTCTTCAAGGACGGCCTGATCCGGGCGCGGGCGCTCGAGCACGACGCCGCGCAGGCCCGCGCCACGGCCGAGGCGCGGCGGCGGAGCGGCATGCACGAGATCGCCGACGCCTTCGAGGGCACGGTCGGCGGCATCATCGGCACGGTCTCGACCGCCGTCGCCGCGCTGCAGGACACGGCCTCGACCATGAACGAAGCGGCCGCCGACGCCGCCGATCGCTCGGGCCGGGTGGCGAGCGCGGCCGAACTCGCGGTCGGCAACGTCAACGTCGCGGCGGCGGCGGCCGAGGAACTCGGCGCCTCCGTCCAAGAGATCAGCCGCCAGGTCGCGGGTTCGACGGCACTGACGCAGTCGGCGGTCGCGGACGCGGAGGCGAGCGCTCATTTGGTTCAGGATCTGAACGGGGCGGCGGTCCAGATCGGGCACGTCGTGGGCATGATCTCGACTATCGCCGAGCAGACGAACCTCCTGGCGCTGAACGCCACGATCGAAGCGGCCCGGGCGGGCGCCGCCGGCCGCGGCTTCGCCGTCGTGGCCGCTGAGGTGAAGGAGCTGGCCGGCCAGACCGCGCGGGCAACCCACGAGATCGGCGCCCACGTCGCCCGGATCCAGGCTTCCACCGGCGACGCCGTCTCGGCGATCGGGCGCATCGGCGGTCGGGTCCAGGAACTCAGCGCGGTGGCGACGCGGATCGCCAGCGCCGTGGAGCAGCAGGGCGCCGCGACGCAGGAGATCGTCCGCAACGTCTCCCAGGCCGCCCAGGGGGCGGCTGACGTCACCAGCACCATCGCGGGCGTCGCCGACGCGGCGAAGGGGGCCGGCGCGGCGGCCGATCAGGTTCTCACGGCAGCCTCGGAGCTGTCGCTCCGGTCCGGGCATCTCAGGGACGAGGTGACGCGCTTCCTCGCGACCGTCCGCGCCGCCTGAGCGCGCGGGACGGTCGCGGACGAAACCCTCCGACCGCGCCCGCGGCGCCGGCTCAGAGGAGCCCGCGCGCCCTGGCCAGGCCGACCAGATCCGCCTGCGGGCGGGCGCCGATGTGCTGGATGACCTCGGCCGCCGCGAGCGTGCCCAGGCGGGCGCTGGCGACGTTGTCGAGGCCGCGGGCGTGGCCGGCGAGGAAGCCGGCCGCGAACAGGTCGCCCGCGCCGGTCGTGTCGACGACGGTCTGGACCGGGCTCGCCTCGACGGCCCGGACCTCGCCGCCCTGAACCACCAGGGCGCCGTCGGCCGAGCGCGTGACGAGGCCGAGCAGATGGCGGCCGCGGGCGTTGCGCTCGTCGCGCAGGGCCGCCACGGCGGCCTCGGGATCCTCGGTCTCGTAGAGGCTCTGCAGCTCGGCCATGTTGGCGAACAGGATGTCGATGCTGCCGTCACGCACGAGGCCGAGGAACTCGTCGCGGTAGCGGCCCACGCAGAACGCGTCCGAGAGGGTGAGGGCGACGGCGTTGCCCGCCTGATGGGCGAGCTGCGCCGCCTTGCGGAACGCGTCCTTGGCGGCCGGCGGATCCCAGAGGTAGCCCTCGAGATAGACGACGCGGGCCGAGCTCACGAGCGTCTTGTCGACATCGTCGGGTGACAGGCCCTGGCAGGCGCCGAGATAGGTGTTCATCGTGCGCTCGCCGTCCGGCGTCACGAGCACGAAGCACCGGGCGGTCGCCGGACCCTCGGCGGCGGCCGGGACGGCGAAGTCGATGCCGGTCGCCTTGAGATCGTGGCTGAACAGGCCGCCGAGCTCGTCGTTCCGGACCTTTCCGACGAAGCCGGTCCTTGCCCCGAGGAGCGCCGCGCCGACCGCGGTGTTGGCGCCCGAGCCGCCCGACACGATCGTCGCCGGTCCCATCGCCTGGAACAGCGCCTCGGCCCGCGGCTCGTCGATGAGTTGCATCGCGCCCTTGGTGACGCCCTGCGCCGACAGGAAGGCGTCGTCCGTGCGAGCGATCACGTCGACGATGGCGTTGCCGAGCACGAGGAGATCGAGGGGTGCAGTCATACGGGCGTCCTGATTCGCGTTCGCGCCGCTGTGGCATCCGCCTCGGATCGGATCAAGCGCCGTCGTCGGCGGGCGCGAGGTCGGCGAACAGCTCGGGCACGGGCAGGCGCAGGCCGGGCGGCGTCAGGTCCAGCGTCTCCCGGGTCGCGATGCGGGTCTCGATCAGGCCGCCCTGAGCGCGGCGGTGATGGATGACGAGACGCTTCACCGGATCCACGATCAGATAGTGGATGACGCTCTCCAGACCGAAGTAGCGGGTCAGTTTCAGGCCCGAGTCCACCGCGCGTGTGCCCGGCGACTGAACCTCGACGACAATGACGGGATCCGGCACTTCGACGGCATCGAGATCCATCCGGGGCCCACAATAGACCAGTGCATCCGGTTCGAACGTCGTCGTGCTGTCGATGCGGACCGTCATGCCGTCGGGCATCATGTGACAGACGACACCGGAGGCTCTGATCGCACGATTCAGGGCTGTCTGTGCTGCGAACTTGACCAACGCATGTCCGGCCCGCTCCGGTGACATCGCGAACACCTCGCCATCGACCAGCTCGAAGCGCCCCGGCTGCCCCTCGGCCCAGGCGAGAAACTCGTCGACCGTCATCCGGGATCTCGGCTGAGCGACCATGCCCGAGGTTAGCACGGATTCGGCTTGCCGGGAGCCGTGCTCCTCACGGGCCTCACCCCGCGATCTTCTCCAGCGCGACGTCCCGCGTCCGGGGACCCAGCAGCCCGACGAGCAGGCCCGCGGCCAGCATCGCCGCCGAGATGAACAGGAACACGCCCGGCGTCCCGGCCTCCCGCAGCACGAACGCGATGACGAAGCCGGTGAAGATCGCCGAGAAGCGGCTCCAGGAATAGACGAAGCCGACCGCGCGTGCCCGGATGCCCGTGGGAAACAGCTCGGCCTGATAGGCGTGGAAGCTGTACGACATCACGTTCGAGGCCAGCGTCAGGCCGATGCCGAGCGCCACGATGACGGTGACGTCCCGCGTCTGCGCGAAGGCCAAGCCGCAGCCGATGTAGACGAGGGCGGCGGCCACGATGACGTGCTTGCGCTCGAACCGGTCGGCGATGGCGAGGCCGATCAGGGGCCCGACCGGAGCGGCCAGCGCGATCAGCGCCGTGTAGGCGAGGCTCGACGTCACCGTGATGCCCTGGGCCACCAGGAGTGTCGGCACCCAGTTGGCGAAGCCGTAGAAGCCCACCGTCTGGAAGACGTTGAACCCCGCCATCATCAGGGCGCGGCGCCGGTAGGGCTGGACCCACATGTCGCGGAACGCGCCGCGCGGCTGCACCGGCTCCGGCGCGGCCGGTGCCGGAAGCGGCCGCCCATGCTCGGCCGCGATCCGCGCTTCCAGCCGCCGCAGGACCGCCTCGGCCTCCGCCAGACGGCCGCGCTCGACGAGCCAGCGCGGGCTCTCCGGCAGGCCCGCCCGCATCCACCAGACCACGATCGCCGCGGAGGCGCCGATCAGAACCACCCAGCGCCACCCGTCGATGCCGAGGGGGGCCGTCGGGATCAGCAGATAGGACAGGAACGCCACGACCGGCACGGCGGTGAAGCCGATGCCCTGGCACAGGGCGAAGGCCCGGCCCCGGATCGCCTTCGGCACCAGCTCGGAGAGGTAGCTGCCGATCGTCACCATCTCCAGGCCGAGGCCGATCCCCGCGATCAGGCGCCAGAGATTGAGGCCGAAGGCGTCGCTCTGGCAGGCCATCACCACGTTGGCGGCGGTGTAGGACAGGAGCGACCACGTGAAGATCGCCCGCCGGCCGAACCGGTCGGCGAGCCAGCCGCAGGCGATGGTGCCGATGAACAGGCCTGTGAAGAGGGCAGCCACGAAGCTCGCGACGCCGCTGGCACCGAACAGGCCCGGAGTCGTCGGCGTCAGGATCCCGGCCTTGACGAGCCCCGGCGCGACGTAGCCGGTGAACAGCAGGTCGTAGAGCTCG
Source organism: Methylobacterium sp. C33D (assembly GCF_053345825.1). Classification (NCBI taxonomy): domain Bacteria; kingdom Pseudomonadati; phylum Pseudomonadota; class Alphaproteobacteria; order Hyphomicrobiales; family Methylobacteriaceae; genus Methylobacterium; species Methylobacterium sp. C33D. The sequence continues at coordinate 4,954 of NZ_JBKFAV010000004.1, read as the reverse complement.
AAGAAGAAGCCGAGCCCGAGCAGCATCACGAGGCGCCAGACCGTCGGCGTCGCCGGGAGCCGGTCGAGACGGGCCAGGAGGGCGCCGGGATCGAGACCCGCGTCGAAAGCCCGGACTGCCGTACGCGTCGCCATGCCGGTGAGCCTCGTCTCGGCGCCGCGGCGCCCCGCCGGCGCAGTGCCGCGGAAGCGGGCAGCGCGCAAGGGGGCGCGACGCCGGCCGCGCGGGGGTGCCGTCAGGCGCCGAAGACGGACCAGCCCATGCGCTGCGTCAGCCGCTCCAGGGCGATGCGGCCGAGGTGAGAATTGCCCGCCGCGTCGAGGCCGGGCGACCAGACGGCGATCGAGGCCTTGCCCGGCGCGATCGCCAGGATGCTGCCGCCAACCCCGCTCTTGCCCGGCAGGCCGACCCGGTAGGCGAACTCGCCCGACCCGTCGTAGTGGCCGCAGGTCAGCATGATCGCGTTGATGCGGCGCGCGCGCTCCGCCGACACGACCGAGTGGCCTGTCGACGGGTTGATGCCGTTATGCGCCAGGAACCGGCCGGCCTGCGCAAGCTGCCGGCAGTTCATCGCGATGGCGCAGTGGTGGAAGTAGACGCCGAGCGTGTAGTCGACCGGATTGTCGAGGACGCCGAACGATTTCATGTAGTTGGCGAGCGCGGTGTTGCGGAAGCCCGTGCGCTTCTCCGAGGCCGCCACCCTCTCATCGATGGCGATGCTGGGATCCTGGGCCAGGAACTGCATGAAGCGCAGGATCTCGCCCAGCGCCTCGCGGGGCTCGTGACCCGAGAGGATCACATCGGTGACCGCGATCGCGCCCGCGTTGATGAACGGATTGCGCGGCACGCCGCGCTCCCGCTCCAGCTGGACGATGGAGTTGAACGGGTTGCCCGAGGGCTCGCGGCCGACCCGCTTCCACAGCCGGTCGCCGACCATGCCGAGGGCGAGGGTGAGCGTGAACACCTTCGACACGCTCTGGATCGAGAACGGCGTCTCGCTGTCGCCGCCGGCGAAGACCTGCCCCTCGGCGTCGATCACCGCCAAGCCGAACTGGTCGGGATCGACCCGGGCGAGCTCCGGGATGTAGTCCGCGACCGCGCCCCGGTCGGGGCGCTGGGCCATCTCCTCGGAGATCTCCCGGATGACGTGGGCAAGGTCGGGCACGGTCGGGCTCGGGCGTCGCGTTGCGTCGGAACCGGGCCGGTTCGCGACGTCTCGGGCGATGCAAGGTCCGGTCCGGCCGAGCGGTGATCTAGCAGTGCCGGGCGGGCGTGGGAACCGAACGGAGCCATACCCCGCCGTCCTCGCGAGCGGAGCGAAGCGATCCAGCGGCGCCGCGTTCGGCGGTGTCGCGCTGCCCTGGGTCGCTTCGCTCCGCTTGCGAGGACAGGGCGCGAGCTAGAGGTCGAGGCGTCACGCGGCGGCGAGCGCCATCGCCATCGATTCCTTCTTCATGAGCTCCCGGAAGAAGCCGTCGAGATGGGTCAGCTTGTCGGGCGAGCCGTCCTGCGCGATGCGGCCGCCGTCGAGCACGACGATCCGGTCGAAATCCTGCAGCGTCGAGAGACGGTGCGCGATCGCGATGACGGTCCGGCCCTTCATCAGGTTCGCGAGGGCGTGGCGGATCGCCTGCTCGGATTCGGCGTCCAGTGCGGAGGTCGCCTCGTCGAGCAGCAGGATCGGCGAGTTCTTCAGGATCGCCCGGGCGATGGCGATGCGCTGACGCTGACCGCCCGAGAGCTTCACGCCGCGGTCGCCCACGATCGTATCGAAACCCTCCGGCAGGGCCTTGATGAAGTCGGTGCAGTGCGCCGCCTCGGCTGCCTGCCAGACCTCGTCGTCGGTCGCCTCGGGCCGGCCGTAGCGGATGTTCTCGCGCAGCGAGCGGTGGAACATCGAGACGTCCTGCGGCACGACCGTGATCGCCTCGCGCAGGGATTCCTGCGTGACGCGCTCGATGTTCTGCCCGTTGATGCGGATCGCGCCGCTCTGCACGTCGTAGAAACGCTGGATCAGCGAGAACAGGGTCGACTTGCCGCCGCCCGACTTGCCGACGAGGCCGACGCGCTGGCCGGGCTCGATGACGAGATCGAAGTCGGTGAAGACGGGCCGCCCGTCCGGATAGTTGAACGCGACGTGCTCGAACTCGATCTTGGCGCCCTGACCGCTGAGCGGCTGCGCCTCCGGATGGTCCACGAGGTCGTGGGGCTGAAGCAGGGTGTGCAGCGCCTCGGACAGGCGCGCGGTGTGCTGGGTCGCGTCGACCAGCGCCACCGCGAGGTCGCGGGTGGCGGCGAGGATGCGGATGCCGAGCGTGCAGACCAGGACCACCTGACCGTTCGTCGCCTGGCCGGCCTCCCACATCTGGATCGCCCAGTAGAGCAGGCCGAACACGGCCAGCACGGTGAGCACCGCGTGCACGATGCGCAGCTTCTCGAGATAGAGCAGGGACGAGCGGCGGGCCCGCATCTCGGTGGCGATGGTCCCCTCGAAGCGCTTCCCCTCCCGCTTGAACGCCGAGAAGGCGCGCACGAGCGACATGTTACCCACGAGGTCGACCATCTCGCCGTCGACGGAGGCGGCCTTGGCGGCGAAGTCGTGGTGCAACGGCTTGCCGGCCGCGGCCATCTTGAACATCAGCACGACGACGGCGGCGAATACGCCCGCCAGGATGCCCGCCATGGTGAGGTTGACGGTGGCGATGTAGGCGATCGACCCGAAGGCCGCGACCGTCGGCGGCATCACGTTGAACACGAACATATTCTCGACCGTGAAGATCGCGTTCGAGGTCGCCGTGATCCGCGACGCCAGGGTGCCCGGCTGGCGGTCGGAGAAGAAGGTCGGGGAGTGGCCGGTCAGGTGCCGGAACAGGTCGCGCCGGATGTCGCCCGTGATGCCCACGAAGGTGAAGGCGCCGGTCAGCGCCGCCACGCGCCAGAGCATGTTGTCGGCGGCGATGAAGGCGATCAGGACCGCCAGCGCCCCCCAGATCACGGTGTTGCCCGGGCCGGGGCCCTTCGTCAGCGCGTCGACCACGCCCTTGAGCGCGTAGTCGGTGGACACCGAGAAGCCGACGGCGCCGAGCACCGAGATCAGGATGACCAGGTGCGGCAGCCAGCGGCGCCGGAGATACCGCCCGACGAAGGCGAAGGGCCTGTCGGCGTATCGGTGCAGCTCTTCCATCGCGGTGACCATTCCGTATTCGCGCGGCTTTGGCTTACGGGCTGAGGCGGAGTGCAGCGCGGGCGCAGTCTGACCCGCAGCGGCAACGCGAGAGCGTTGCCATATGTTTCACCGGCTCGCACCTTCGTTGCGCTTTTATCCGCAGAACCTGAACGCCGCTTGAGCGGCGTGGAAACACCCAAGCGAATCCGATGCCGTGACCGTTCAGGCCGCGCGCTCCGTCTGGCGCGTCTCCGGCATGATCAGCGCCACCAGCATGAAGGCCGCGAAGCCGACGACCGCGAGGCCCAGGAAGGCGCTGTGGCTGCCGAGGTGGTCGGCCATGATGCCGGCGAGGGACGTCGAGAGGGCGGCGCCGATGCCCATGGCGGTCCCGACCGCGCCGAGGGCGAGGTTGAAGCGCCCGGTGCCGCGGGTGAGGTCCGACACGATCAGCGGCACCATCACGCCGAGCACCGACGCCGAGATGCCGTCGAGGACCTGGATGGCGACGAGGCCGTACGGGTTGGTCGTGTAGGCGAGCATCAGGCCGCGGACCGGCAGCGCGCCGAAGCCGAACAGCAGGACCGGGTAGCGGCCGAAGCGCTCGGCGGCCCGGCCGACCGCCGGGGCACTGACCGCCAGGACGGCCTGCGGGACCATGATGCAGGCGGCGACCAGCGCGGTCGCGGTCTCGCTCGCCCGCAGGGTCAGGACGCTGCCGACGAGGGGCAGCATCGCGGCGTTGGCGAGGAAGAACAGCACCATGCAGGCCGCGAAGCAGAGCAGGCCGCGGTTGGTCAGGAGGGCGCGGATGCCGTCCTGGCCGGATGCGGGCCCCGTCGGGGCTGGCGCCGTCTGGGCCGCGGCCGGCTCCTTGAACACGCCGGGATCGATGTCCTGGGCGCGGATGCGCGCCAGCGCGATCACCGTCGGGATCCCGAGTGCCGCGGTGAGGTAGAAGACAGCGCCGTTGGACAGGTAGTAGCCGATCGCGCCCATCCCGGCCGCGCCCAGGGCATTGCCGAGGGCCGCGAAGCTCGCGTTGCGGCCGAGGCGCTCGCCGGCCCGGGCGCGCCCGACCAGGCCGATGCTGATCGCCGCGATGGCCGGCGTCAGCACGCAGCTCGCGGCCGAGTGAAGCGCCATCGCCAGCAGCACGACCAGGAAGCTCGGCCAGACCGCCAGCGCGAAGGCGCTGCCGGCGATCCCGATCACCGCCACGGCGGCGGCGAAGCGCTTCGAGCGCACGACGTCGACGAAGGCGCCGCCCGGCACCTGGCCGAGGAGCGCCACGAGGCTGCCGACCGTGAGGGCGAAGCCGATGTCGGACTGGGTCCACTTGGCCTGTGAGAAGTAGACCGCCAGGAACGGCCCGAACCCGGTCTGCAGGTTGGCGACGAAGAACGCGAAGGCATCGAGGCCGTAGCGGCTCGCCGACGAGATCGCGCGCTCGCCGTGGGCCGCCGATGCGGCCGGCGGACGCGCGGCCTCGGCCGCCTGATCCTTCAGGCGGGTCGGACGGGAGCGGATGTCCTGCCGGGGCACGTCGCGCTCGCGGGAGGCGGCGGCGGTTCTGACCTTCAACCGGGCCACCGTCACTTATCCGGTGCCTTCTCCGGGGGCAGGGCGGGCACGGTCGCCGGCGGGGCGGCGGCCGGTGCCGCGGCGGCCGGAGCGGCGTTGCCCGGCGTGGGTGAGGCCGGTGCTGTCGGGGCCGGTGCTGGCGGGGCCGGGGCGGTCGAGGCCGGAGCCGACGCGGCCGGGGGCGGCTGCGCCGCCGTCAAGTCG